>CAZOHS010000208.1:0-4021 GCA_964579285.1 uncultured Rhodospirillaceae bacterium
AAAGCGATCCCCGCGAGTTGACGGCGCAGATCAAAACTTGTTGCGCCGTTATTAGCTAAAATGTCATCTTTGACGGCGTCGTAGTCAACAGCATCCGTAACCACGGTCACGCTCTCGTGGTTTTTGGCCGCGGACCGTATCATTGCTGGTCCACCAATATCAACATTTTCAATGCACGTGTCGAAATCAGCGTCCGAGGAGACTTTTTCCTCGAACGGATATAGGTTAACGACTACTAAATCGATGGGTTCTATCGAGTGTTTTTCCAAAGCTTCCAAATGGAGTGAGTTTGCGCGGCGGGCGAGGATACCGCCGTGTATTAGTGGGTGTAAGGTCTTTACCCGACCCTCGAGTATTTCCGGAAAACCGGTGTGCTGGCTCGCCTCTGTTATATTAAGCCCCGCATCTTGCATCGCATTTGCGGTACCGCCAGTAGATATAATTTCCACATCTCTTTCGGCTAGAAATTGAGCAAAGTCTATGAGACCCGATTTGTCTGATACAGATATTAGTGCCCGTCGAATAATTGGACCGACGTCTTTCATTTCTGTTTCTCCATATAATATGCCTAGTGCGTGGACCTTCTTATTATTTGTTATTAATTTCTGTCGTGTGAAATTCGGGTACTAACCGTGAGATTATTGCTCTTACTTCTCTATGTGTAGCTTGGTGCGCGCTGGTTGTTAGATTGTCGATTTCTTTTTTTAAAATTTCTGTGTCGGACCCCCGTGGTGCTGCAAGGAGGATTGCGGGATGCCCCGTAGTGATTAATTTTTCAGATGCGTGTAGCAGTTCTTCAGAAAGTTTTTCACCAGGTCTGAGGCCAGTTATTTCTATCTTTATATCTTCGTCGGGTCTTAGTCCTGCAAGCATAATGATTTGGCGAGCCAGATCTATGATTTTGATGGGCTGTCCCATGTCGAGTACATAAATTTTTCCAATGTCGTCTTTATTCAGGACGCCCTGCACGGAAGCTTGCAACACAAGTTCAACTGCTTCTTTGACCGTCATAAAATACCGAGTGATATCGCGATGAGTGACGGTTAATGGACCGCCTGATGCCAGTTGGCGTTGAAATAAGGGCACTACAGAACCCGTGGAGCCTAGAACGTTACCAAATCTAACAGTGACGAAGCGGGTATAGTGCTTGTCCTCTGCTCTGCCCGATAGGTCTAGTGCCTGGCAATATTGTTCGGCGATTCGTTTTGTCGCACCCATGACGCTGGACGGATTGACTGCCTTGTCTGTCGAAATCAACACCATCGCTAGTACATTATTTCTAAGGCACGCATCGGCAACTATTCGGGTTCCCATTACATTTGTTAGGGTCCCTTCATCCGGGTGAAGTTCAACCATCGGGACATGTTTTAAGGCGGCCGCATGAAAAACTATTTCTGGTTTTTCTTCGCTGAATATTTTTGAAATCCGTATAGGGTCCCGAATATCCGCAAGTATCGCGTGGCGTGGGATTGTTGCCATTTCTTCCCCTAATTCTAAATCAATGGCGTAAAGTTGGTATTCGGAATGATCAATTAATGAAATTAATGTGGGTTTTAAAGTGGCAATTTGCCGACATAATTCGGCCCCAATGGTTCCGCCCGCACCAGTTACAAGAATACGCCGCCCGCCAATTAATTTTGCCATGCTATCTCGGTCAAGCCTCGCTTGCGGTCTTCCCAACAAATCTTCAATTCTAATTGACCGAATTTCCGGCGCCGTCTCCAAGTTATCCTTGAGATCTTCGAGTTGTGGCATCTTTGATAACCCTATACCCATGCGCTCTGACAAATCTAGCAGCCTCTGGATCTGATCGCCGTCCATTCTGTGCGAAGTGACAATCAATCGCGGGGGTTGAGGGTGTTTTTTGATAAGATCTTCTACTATCTCGGGAATTTGATCTGTGCCGCCTAGGACGGTGATGCCGTGAATATTCTGTCCGATACGATGAAAATTTTCATCAATTATTCCAACCACTTGCCAAAGTGAATCTCGTGATCGGTTGACAGTTCGTATGAACAATTCGGCCGAATCACCAGCGCCTATTAGGAGTACGGGTATACGTTGTCGACCTTTCTGCTTTACGCTCTGGCTCGTACGACGATCCTTAGTTAGACGATAGATAAATCGGGGGCCACACAAAAATGCTAAAAGGACTAACCAATTAATTGGTAGGGTTGAACGCGGAACAAATTCAAGGCGAGAAAACAAAAACATTGCGGCAAGGAAAACCAAAGTAATTATTGTAACCGCCCTAATAATTGATAGAAGATCTAACATTGAAGTGTAGCGCCAGACGCCTGCGGAAAGTTGCATCGTCCAGAATACGCTTGCTGAAATTATCACATATATGCTTGTCGCTTGGATCACGAATATTAGGGGAAAGTGGCCAAAATCAAGGCCTACACGCAAATAAAGCGCAACTAGGAATGATAGAGCAGCCATCACAACATCATGGGAAAAAACAAGTTTTGCTCGTTTTCCGTGAGGCACGAACTCTTTAAGATTGGGCAATTTTAACATCTCGAGCATCCCAATTTAAGGTTAACATACGGGGTTGGATTAGCCCATATTGGAACTTGTGATCTTGGCTTACAGGTTAAAAGAAAGCCGATGGCCTACGAGATAAAAGCATTATTCTTCATAAATCCGTCTTCATAACGGAAAACATTTTATCCACAGCAATTGGGATCTCCGAAAAATGGTTTATGACGAGGTCAGCCCCTAAGGTAGCAGCGGGTTTTTGGCTATAGCCATAAGAAACCAATATAATAGGCACACCTGCATTTCTGGCGGTTTTGACGTCTGTTTCACTGTCTCCCACGTACAAAGTTTGATGAGGTTTCACATCAAGGGCTGCAACAACACAGTTATAATGCCGATGATCCGGTTTGTGGTACGGCCTTTCACCTTTACCAATGCATACTGGAAAATACTTGTCTAGACCCAGAGCTTTGAGAATTGTGACGGCTATCCCGTGAGGTTTGTTGGTGCAGACACCCATTCTAATTCCCTTATCCGATAGCGTTTGGAGTGCCATTAGTGCACCCGGAAATACTGTTGTTTGTACAGCGGAGTTCCCTTCGTAGTGTGATGTAAAGGCTTTGACGCACGCCGCTAGAGTCTTTGGATCTATTTCTGCACCAGCATGTCGGAACGCCTCTGCCAATAATACATCGGCACCGCCCCCAATCATGTTTTTAACCTCTTCGGTAGACATGCATTCGTAGCCGTAATCCGTTAAAACAGCGTTTAGTGAAGTTCTTAGGTCAGGTAGGCTATCAATCAATGTGCCATCCAGATCGAAGATAACTGCTCTCATGCTTTTGCCCTATTAATATACTATGTCTCTATAGAATTCGGAGTTGTATAGGCCGCGCACCGATTGTTGTTAGCGCTGATGCTATTCCAATGTTCTACTTTTTGTTAATCAGCCGGAGCCCTTTTTAGGAAATATTATTGCCTGGCGTAATCCTAACGCATTCTTACACCGTATTTTGGTCGCTGAGTCGGGTCAGCGCCCATTTGACCTGTGCATCACCTTGACGCGTAGCGCCCGAAATTACTATCTGTTCAGACCTGCGTGATCCGATGCCGTCGCCCAGATAAACACTTTCTTGAAGGCTTGCGACCCCGCCCGAGCAACGTACCCGCCAACCTGATTTGTCTGGAAGACGGAGAAGAACTGATGCTCCATCTTTGACGAGAGACGCTTTGACGGAGGGATGCAGATGAAACCGGATAGAAAATTTATGCACTCCGTGTCCCTCGAGTAGGTCTTCACCCCGAACATCAGTTCCGGAAGCATCTACGTAAATTCGCCGCTTATGAATTAATCCATGTGACTTGTTATATCCATCATGCCTGACGGCCAACCAGGTATTCCCTTCTGTTTCTTTCCGTTCACAGGTTACTATGGCGGAGGGTTCTCCGACGGCGCCGTTTGGTAGAAGTTCAGAGGAATTTTTGTCTCCCACAATTAAGGTTGAATGTGCCGCTGTCGCGCGTTGGGCAAGCCGCCACC
>CAZOHS010000209.1:0-4016 GCA_964579285.1 uncultured Rhodospirillaceae bacterium
GACGTTGGTTTTGACTTTGGGCGTCGTTGCAGTTAGGGAACGATGCTATGCGATTTATGTATTTTTCAGAAGGTGAGACGCTCGACGGTGAATCGTATCAAATACGATACAAAGAACTTGTTGAGCAAGTAATACACGCCGAAAAATGGGGCTTTGATTCTTTTGGTGTTTCCGAACAGCAGTACGCCATCGGAGGCATTTCTACTTCATGTCCCGAAGTGTTATTTGCGTATTTGTTCTCCTTAACCAAGACGTTGCGTTTTGCTCACGCAATAACTCTTCTACCTAAAAATGTTAATCACGCACTTCGAATTGCATCCCGTACTGGTGTGCAGGATGTATTGTCCGACGGGCGGATTGAGCTGGGAATCGGAAGGGGTAATACCACCCTCGCATTAAGAGCATTTGGTGTGGATTTGGAACAAAGCCGGTCAGAGGTCTATGAAGGCATACAAGTATTAAAGAAAGCATTCACCGAAGATCCCTTTATGTTTTATGGAGATCACTACCAAATCCCACCAAGGTCGTTGGTTCCCAAACCCATACAAAAACCTCATCCGCCTATGTACATGGCTGCAACAAGTCCCGAGTCTCACGTTATGGCGGCCGAACTCGGAATAGGGGTGTTCAGTTGGTCGAACTATATGGGGTACGACCCACTCGCCGAATCTATCCTTGAGTATAACAAGGCAGCCGATACAGCAGAAGCAACGGGTAATTCAGTGGACCGGAGGCGTGTTGGTGCGCTGTTGCAGGCTTACTGTGCTGAAACCGATGAAATTGCACGGCAAGAAGCGGGCGAGGGCAATATCAAGTGGCTACAGATAGCGTTAGATGGCTATCCTAGGCTCGCGAAGGTAGCAAAAAGTTATGCCTATATGGCCAAGGTCCAAGAAGTGTCCCAGAAAGCTACGAACCTTGATTACTTTCAAGAAGAATCTGGTTCTGCGGTGTTTGGCAGTCCGGAAAGTTGTATACGCTCTATCGAGCGGCTTCGTGATTGTGGTGTTAATACGCTTGCTCTCCGTATTGATAGTGTTCCCCACGAAAAGATTATTAAGTCGATTGAGATGTTTGGTCGTTATGTGATTCCGCATTTCAAGTCTCCAGATAATTTTATGCGTCCTCCCGAGGACGTCATGACTGACATTCGAGAAATGCGAGAAGAAGCAAAGCGGGCAGGGGTTTATAACGATCCGAATGCTGTGACAGAAAAATAACAGTATGGCCTGTATCCTCGAATACATTACTGTGAATTATGCTGTAGTTGACCAGAATGAAGCCGTTGCAAAGTTTTCGGCGCTTGGTCTTACAGCGCTCGTCCCCAATATAATGCCCGAACCTCCCGCGCAGATAACGGATATTACCTTCCCCATGGGAAGGCAGGGAGCAATTTCACTAGTGGCTCCAACCGACAAGTCTTCAACTGTACAAAAGTTTTTGGACCGTCGCGGCGAGGGAACTTTTTCTTTAGCCGTGCGTGTTGATAACATTTCGGAAGCAATGTCTGAATGGTCGGCCTACGGTATCGAATGGGTTTTGGACAAACCTTACGAATTTCCGCCCGGCACCGCGGCGGCTCGTTATCGCGTGGAAAAACTGAAGGCAAATTGGATTAAGCCGGGCTCATTAAACGGCCTGCTTATGGAATGCTTTGAATTCTGTGGTAACGTAGAGGAAATAAAATCGTAAAAAGCGTCGTCTTCTGGTGACACTAGATGCGAAAAGAGGAGTTTAGACGTTGAATTTCGGCTGTATCATCGATAACGCCGTCAAGGTTTGGCCCGAAAAAGAGGCGCTAATCTATGGTCAGAACCGTATTACCTATTCTGTTTTGGAATCTCGAGTAAACCGAGTAGCCAATGGCTTGAGACAACTCGGTGTTGGCATTGGTGACCATGTTGCCGTACTTGTAAAGAACGATCACCGGTTTGTCGAAACTATGTTAGGCGCGTTGCGCGCTGGCGCGTCGGTTACTCCCGCAACCACCCGGGCCCATTATAATACGTTGAGCCACATTTTGTCGGATTGTAATGCTAAGGTTTTATTCGCGTCGGCAGATTTTATAGATGAGGCTCCATCGCTCGGGAAAAACCTACCGAATATTAAGCAAGTATTTCTGATGGATGCCGTCGCCGATGGAGCTACCGAATACGATGAATGGCTTTCTGAGCAGTCAGATACCCGTGTTGCCGCAAATGTTTCGTCTGATGCAATTGCCGCAATATCCTATACGTCGGGTTCAACAGGAAAACCAAAAGGTGTCCTCTTGTCACATGCGGCAATGGTGTGGTCTACCCGAAATCTTCGGAGGGCACTTCTCTTTGGGCCCGATGAACGTTGTCTTCTTGCGGTCCCAATGTTTCACGCAAATGGGATGTTTGCGGGTTTGTTTTCTATGCTTGAGAGTGGTGGCTCGACGGTAATTCTCCATGATGTCGATCCGGTGGAAATGATAGAAGCTATTGCCAAGGAACGTTGTACCTATACCACTGGCGTTCCGGCTATGTATAAGCTGATGTTGATGGAGGACGAAGCCCTAGAGAAAAATGACTGTTCGTCGTTGAGTTTTGTGATATGTGGGTCCTCAGAGGTTCCGGAGGAGCTACTCTCCGAGTTTTCTGAACGTCTGGCACCCATGTTAGAGGCTTACGGTCTCACTGAATGCGGTTTCGTGTGCAATACTCCGAGATGGGGAATTATAAAGCAGGGCACCACAGGACTACCCTATCCCGATGTGGAACTCCGAATAGTAGATCCGAAAAGCCCAGGGGTAGATCTTTCTCAGGGTGAAAAAGGAGAATTATTGGTTCGCAGTCCTGGAAACCTAGTGGGTTACCATAACCTTCCAGAAATTACTGCGCAGCGGTTGCTGCCTGGCGGGTGGTTACGTACAAATGATGTCGCAAGGGCGGACGAGCAGGGGTATATAGAAATAATTGGACGTGAAGATGATCGTATCGCTTGTGCTGGAGAAGTTTTTTATCCGAAGGAAATCGAAAATATACTAATGGAGCACCAAAATGTTGCCGACGCCGCCGTTGTGCCGCGTTCTGATCCTGTAAAGGGGGAGGTCCCAGTTGCGTTTGTCGTAGAGCGGGTTCCCGGAAACACTACACCAGAACAACTCAAGTCGTATTTTTTTGAGAACGGTGCGCCATATATGCACCCGCGGATCATTTCGATTATGGACGAGTTGCCACTCACTCCAGTGAAAAAGGTGGATCGCAGCGCTTTGCGGAAAATGGCCGAAACTAATCGTTTAGATTCATAAGTTACTTATAAATTCAGACATGAACAAACCAGCAGAAATAACTGTTGAAAAGGGTGAGCTGGTTCGGCGGGGATATCATCGGGTAGACGTTGGTGATATCGACCAAAGCCGAAATCTCAAAATTAGAATGTTCATAGGGCCAGGCCTGCGCCCTGTTTTTGAGGACATGCAAGGTCGACTTCGATACCAGGAGATGGGTATTAAGGACGGAATTGCGCCCGGCCAGTACTATCAGGAGTTTAATGCTTATCCCCGTAAATATGGATACGATGAGGCGCTAAAAACAGAATTGCGGGTATCTTTA
Source organism: uncultured Rhodospirillaceae bacterium (assembly GCA_964579285.1). GTDB lineage: Bacteria > Pseudomonadota > Alphaproteobacteria > MPNO01 > UBA830 > JAYZQT01. The sequence goes on from CAZOHS010000209.1 coordinate 3,579, forward strand.
CGAAACGTTGGGGTGGAGAGCCCAGATGGTGCAAACGAGCGTTTAGTGGTTGAAACTTGTGGTACGCTTCGAAGTCGAGTCGTGACGGGCCCCGCTGCCGCCGTTGGGTTTGAGCCACCTCTTGGAGATTTAGCTATCGCTGGTAGAAGCAGGGTCATCCACATGTTGACGCGCCCCAAACAACCTCGGGGCGATAGATTGGTAACCGAGGTCCCTGAAAACCTAAAGTTTTTAACATTGAAGCCCTTTGACGGAGAATTTCCCACCATAAAGACACTCAGCCGATTGCCCGAGAATTACAACGCCGTCGACGTGCAAGGTTCCAAGCACGTGCGGGGTGTTTGGACTATGGCAAATTCGGATGTGTTTCTTCACGTGCATGCGCGTGAATATTTATATGCGATGGAAAATAGGATGGGCGCATTAGCTGCGAATGCA
>CAZOHS010000210.1:0-3905 GCA_964579285.1 uncultured Rhodospirillaceae bacterium
GGAAGCCTTGCGAAGCAGACGGAAATGGTATGGAAAAATATAGCAATTTCATTAGAAGAGTTCGGCGCCCTCCCCTCAGATATCGTGCGAATTAACCAGTACACAACAAATATGGATGCCTATTTAAATAACGGAATAGATCAAATGGACGATTTCTTCGGAACCCACAAACCCACATCGACTCTCGTGGAGGTCAGGAGGCTCGTGCACCCGGAATGGAAGATTGAAATCGAGGCGACCGCTATTTTGGATTAAGAATCCAATAGTTTGATTGCAAATCAATGGTGGTAGAAAACAAGATTTCTTAAATACCGCCAAAATCTTTTGTTAGAGCGCACGGCCTACATTATCCCCGGTATAAGTGGCCCACCTAAGACCTACGAGCCCTGATGCTTCGCCTACTTTGTGCAATCTTATATTATCCGGCAGTTGGTCCCCATCCAAAGGGAGTTCCGGTGTTTGCTGTTCCGACGTTGCGATCACAGTGTCCACTTTAATACTTTGGCTCCCACCATCATTTTTTATGGAAACCTTCCCATCCTCGGCGCCGGCAACACCACAAGAGAACAGTACGTTGACCTCCTGTTCTTGCAACATGCTAGGGACCACCAAGCGGCTAACAAGATTGATGTCTTCACCCAAACCCTGCCGCCGATCAGTTAGGGTAACCTTCCGACCCACAGACGCCAGATGCCACGCGGTCTCCGCCCCGATTAGATCCGCACCAATTATGACCACATTTTCTCCAATTTTATCGATATTGCTCAGAGCGGAGATTGGGTCAATAACTGCCACACCTTTGTAATCTGGCAGAACCCATCGCCCTCCTATAGCGAGTACTAAGTCGTCGGCTTCAGAAATTAGACCAGGACATTCAGTGATGTCAGTCTCAGTAATTAGATCGACCCCTGCACTTTTTACAGCATGGATTAGATAGCGCAGATAGCCGCGCAATCCCTTTTTAAAAGGTAGTTTGGCTGCGATTGCAAGTGCACCGCCGAGTTCGTCTTCTCGTTCGACGAGTGTTACATAGTGTCCGCGGAGTGCGGCCGTTAACGCAGTTTGTAAGCCGCCCGGACCACCACCAGCAATGACTATTTTTCGGCGCGCCTTTGCCGTTTCATTAGAACGTGCTTCATAGCCTGTTGAAGGATTGATAGCACATAGGGAACGCGAGCCTGCCTGTTCTCTGCTGACGCATGTATTGCATCTCACACAAGGTATAATTTCTATTTCTCTGTCGGTAATCGTTTTTTCAGGCAGTTCAGGGTCGGCAAATATCGGGCGAGACATTGCCACATAGTCGGCGGTTCCCTCGGCAATAGTATTTTCCGCGAGATCGAGGGAGTGAATAGTTCCTGCAGCTATGACAGGAATATCTACTGAACGCTTGATCTCCTTAGCGTATTCCAGAAAAGGTCCCTCGTTTAAATACATTGGTGTGACGCGTTGTTCCATTGCACGGTATGTTCCCGCGGAAACATGCAAAACATCTACGCCTACCTCTTCGAAGTCATTGGCAACTCTGCAATAGTCGGATGTTTCATAACCTTCTGGCATTAAGTCGTGCCAGTTCATTCTAACCCCGATCAAACGCTCGTTTCCTATATGCGAGCGAATTCGCTTAATGACCGCAAGAGGAAAACGCATCCGATTCTCATGGGATCCCCCATAGTCGTCGGTACGCTTATTGGTTGCCGGTGAAATAAATGTATTGATGAGATAACCGTGCGCACCTTGAAGCTCTATCATATCAAATCCAGCCGTCGTTAGTCTGGAAGCAGCTGACCCAAAACTGTCTATGACCTGATCAATATCCTTTTCTGTCATTTCTTCGGGTATCGGTTTTCCCTCTGCCCAAGCGATTGGGGATGGTGCCAACACTCTGCCTTCACCTATTACGCGTTGACTTCCACAATGAGCAATTTGTATTCCTGCAATTGCGCCCTCCCCCTTTATGGCCTCAGCAAGATCTGAAAGGCCAGGGATCATCATGTCGGACTGCGCCCCGAGTTGTGCGTGAAAAGACCGGCTTGCGATATCGTCAATGAAAGTGATCTCCACAATAACAACGGCGGCGCCTCCCTTCGCTCTTGCCCGATAATATTCGGTCATTTGTGGAGTGACGCTCCCGTCAGGCGCTGCGTACATCGTACACAATGGGCCCATGACAAACCGATTTCGAGTAGGGAAATTTCCTATTTTACCGGTTTGAACCAGCCCTCGCCGTTTCGTCCGCTTATGAGAAATAATTTTCACTGATTACCCCTTGTTTGTGTCTGGAATCAGTCCTCTTTCACGCCCTAAAGTTCACTACCCCATCGTGCAGGTACCCACTATTAGATCCGATTAAAATTTGAATTTATCCTGACTTCGCAGTTATCAGGACCGGTAAGAATAAAAAAATCGTGTCCAGGGCGATTCCGGACGATATCCGAAGGCTTCAGACCTTTGTCCTGGTAATCTCTCCACGCATCATCGAAATCCTCTACCTTGAAGTCAAATTGCAGATAATTCCCTGTTAATTCTGCATCAGCAGTTTCACTAAGCTGAACCCGAGTTCTATCGGCTAATTCCACAACCGCAAAACCATCGCGGTCAACGTCTTGTGTTCCCCCGAGGGCCTCGAAAAATTTTATAGCAGGGGCAAGCTTTTGGACTGGCAGACGCAGATGGGCCAAGATCGCAGATGTGTTAGCATTACTTGTCTTAGCCATTTAAAGCTCCCTTCAAAAAGTTAGCCATAGCACAGCTAACGACAATAAACACGAAGAGTCCCTCCCAAAAGGGGTAGAAGTAACACCTTGTCTCTTCGTGTTTCGACAAGAATAACCCGCATTTGCCGGATAGTGTAACTCATAATATTATTTAAAAAACCCTTTTAATATACTGTAAACATTACATATTTTTTATCAATAACTTACAGGATGAGAGTAAAATAGAATGTCCGAGATATGGAAAAACTTGATTAAAATTTAGTTTTAGTGTGTCTAAACCACGACAACCCTGGCCACTAGTTTTTGTCCATGGACATAATTTCTACCGGTCGATAATGGAATTGAGTGGTCCACCTTCATCTGCGAAGATAAATATCGAATGTGTGCGGGTATTTGTAGGAGATAATATTAAATGTTCTTACGAAACTATTGGTACGTCGCCGCTGGCGCGGACGAGGTTGGAGAAACTCCCCTTGCCCGAACAATATTAAACGAACCGGTTGTTCTTTATCGAACAAAGTCCGGTACGCCGGTCGCATTCTCTGATCGCTGTCCTCATCGGGGAATGCCATTATCGCTAGGTATAGTTGATGATGATCGATTGCAGTGTCGTTACCACGGCCTTACATTCGGCCCCGATGGACGATGCGTCCATATTCCTGGGCAGGCACGAATCCCGAAAGATGCGGCTGTACGTCAATTTGCGGTATTTGAACGGTACGGCCTGATATGGATCTGGCCGGGCGACGCGTCAGTGGCGGACGCCTCCGAGGCATTTACTTTTGAACCTCTAGAGCGCCCCGGTTGGGACGCCTCCCAACTTCATTTCCACAACGCATTCGACTGGAGACTTCTTGTAGAAAACCTCATGGATTTTACCCATCTGACGTTCGTCCATGGGACAACTATCGGTGGTCGGGAAGTGGCCGAGGAAGCGGAAGTAAAGAGCACCCGAGACGGCGATAGAGTTCGAACAACGCGTTGGATGTTTGATATTCCCCCAGCGCCGACCTATGAGCGAGCCCTCGGGACCAACGCCAATGTCGATCGTTGGCAAATTATCGATTTTCATCCACCAAGTTACATCACCGTTAATGCCGGAGTTGCACCGGCAGGGTCGGGCGCTCCGGAAGGCAGTCGCGAGGGTGCTCTTGAGCGATTTAGTATGCACTCGATCACGCCTGAGAC
>CAZOHS010000211.1:0-3782 GCA_964579285.1 uncultured Rhodospirillaceae bacterium
CACGCCGACCATACCGTACACCGTCATACCGAGCCAAATTGGAGGACGCCTCTGCAGGGGCAATAATGTAATAGGCGGGGAGTGCATACTTCGTGTGAGGCAGCGTAATTGGGACTATTTCCGCCCCCGCGCTTTTTAGCCATTCTCTTCCCCGCTCCCACAGAGCACGAACGTCTTCATTCATTCCGTCTATGGCATATTCCTGGGGTATTCCCACGCGCAGACCTTTGACCCCATGGCGCAAAGTGCTTTGAAAGTCCGGAACCTCAATTTCCGCTGAGGTTGAATCCTTTTTGTCAAAGCCCGCCATCACGTGAAGCAATATTGCTGCATCTCCAACTGTTCGGGCCATTGGACCCGCTTGATCCAGTGATGAAGCATAGGCAACGACCCCCCACCGAGAACAACGACCATAGGTAGGCTTCATACCAACAATGCCGCAAAAGGCAGCCGGCTGTCGGATTGACCCCCCCGTATCCGTGCCGATTGCGCCAAGACACATGCGACCAGCGACCGCGCTCGCTGAACCTCCGGATGAGCCACCCGGCACTAGGGCAGCGCCGTCGCTACCATTATTCCAAGGATTTTGGACGGGACCGAAAAAGCTCGTCTCATTCGACGACCCCATCGCGAATTCATCTAAATTTGTCTTTCCCAACATTACTCCACCCGCGTTACGAAGATTCTGGCTAACGGTACTTTAGTACGGTGGAATAAATGCCTCTAGCATCCGGGAACCAGCGGTCGTAAGAATCCCCTCAGTGCAAAACAAATCCTTAATAGCAAGCGGTATGCCATCTAATGGACCGAGGGAATTACCGTCGGAACGCCGTTCATCGGACGCAACAGCATCCTCGATCGCTCGGCCCCGTGTTTCGGTAATAAAAGCATTCAAGGTTTTGGAAGCTTCGATGGCGGAAATGTGCGCCTCGGCCAATTCTCGTGCGGAAATAGTTCCTTTTTGGAGCGCCTTTTGTGCTTCTATGATTGTTAGGTGGCAAAGCTCCGACATTATTCCACAACCTTTGGCACAGAAAACATTCCATCTTGGGAGTCGGGCGCGTTTGAAAGTACTTTGTCGGATATGTTGTCGTCGGTAACTTCGTCCGCACGCCACCGAAGTTTCGTATCGTTAACTGACGACATTGGTTCGATATCGTCGGTATCGACCTCATTTAATTGTTCGATCCAATCAAGTATGTTGGACAACTCTCCTGCCAACGTTTCGAGTTCCGTGTCGGGCACCTTAACGCGCGCCAGATTAGCGACCCGTCTGACCGTCTCTATATCAACCGGCATATTGCAGGACTCTCCCAAAAAGCGGGCGGAAACTATCACTGGAAAACCGGCACAGCAAGAACACTTCCCGTGAAGACCAGTCTTCGCTATTAACTTAGTCGTGATCATAAACAATATCAAAAATCTGTCAGAACATCTTGCAGACCGAACAGCCTTAATCGGCCTGGATCTCGGAACCAAAACAATCGGCGTCGCGATATCAGATGACCGTCGGATGGTAGCGTCCGCACTTGACGTCATTCTTCGAAAAAAGTTCTCGATCGACGCTGCAATTCTCGGTGGCCTAATTACCGAATATAATGTCAACGGGATAATTCTTGGGCTCCCTCTTAACATGAATGGAACGGAGGGACCACGGTGTCAGTCAACGCGGCAATTCGCGATCAATCTTGACGAAAAAACCAATATTCCTATCACCTTTTGGGATGAGCGTTTATCAACACAAGCCGTCGAAAAACATCTCATCATCCAAGATGTTACCCGCCAGCGCCGAAAAAAGGTTGTGGACAAGTTAGCGGCGCAATTCATTTTGCAGGGAGCCCTAGATTTTCTGCAAAACGAACAGTCGTAGTTAAGCGTGCTTACCGTATTTTCAACAATTGCTCCGATATTTTTAATTATCGTCGTTGGTTTTTCTCTGCGTCAGTTTAAAGTATTTGGTGAGGGTGCCTGGACCTCAATTGAGCGCCTAACATATTACGTATTTTTCCCTTCGTTACTATTTGTCAGCCTCGCGACAGCCGACATAAGCGATCTCCCTGTTGGTATTATGGCCGCGGGCGTCGTCGGCACCCCAACCATTATTTTGTTAATTCTATTATCCTGCAGGGCGTGGCTGGGTATCGATGGGCCGGCGTTTACGTCGGTTACACAAGGGGCAACACGTTTCAACACATACATTGGCATCCCACTCGTAATCACCTTTTTCGGCGAAAAATATATCGCGCTTTGCGCGCTTTTTATTGGCTTCATGGTCCCCTTTATCAACATTGTGTCGGTTTGGCTGCTGACACAATACGGCAAGGCTGGTTCAACAAAAGGACACCCGCTCGTTGATTTAATTAAAAATCCACTGATTATCTCTTGTCTCGCCGGAATAGCCGTAAATCTGTCGGGCCTTGGCCTCGCTTCGCCCATCAAAACATTTTTCGAATTATTAGGTTATGCCGCTCCACCAGTCGGACTTCTTTGCGCGGGCGCCGGCCTGGACGTGGTCGCTGTCCGGGCTGGTCGCCTGTGGATTAGCGTATCTTCTGGAATCAAACTAGTTGCTATGCCCGGCGTTGCACTGTGTCTGGCCCGGATACTTGGGCTCGATGAAGCCTCCAGCAATGTACTTGTCCTATTCCATGCTCTGCCTACAGCGCCCTCCGCCTATATCCTTGCGCGCCAACTCGGAGGCGACGCGCGTCTAATGACAGGCATTCTTACGACGCAGACAGCATTATCAATCCTCACACTGCCGTTTTGGCTGGCACTGCTAGGAGGTTCCACGCAATAGGCTACAAGGTCAGTTGCATTCGCTAATCATTTCTTCAATACGTGGCCAGGCCTCCGTTCCTTTTTCGTGCATCAGGTTAATATAAGTTTCGTCATTCCACTTAACGATCGCTTCCTCATAATTCTCGCGTTTTCTGACCTTATTATACCAGTTGGTTAATGCCGGCTTTCCTTGGAGAAACCCCAAGGCACTCAAGTGCTCCAATCGTGTAATGTAGGGTGTATACGCCGCATCAGCGATCGAATAGCAATCTCCTGCCAACCATTCCGATTGAGATAAAAACCTCTCCAGGTCATGTAAAATTTTGACCCACATTTGAAGAGCAGTCTTAAATATTTGGGCGTCAAGGCCTTTCAAAACCACCTCACGACGACGCTCTCGTTTTACAGGATCCGGGATCTTCTCGATTTGTGCTTCGAATTTTTCCCTGCCATTAGCTAGAAATTGATGACGAAAGGCGACCCCCGCACTTAAAACGGTCGTCGCAAGGTCATGGTGACCCTCATCCAAGCGCTTAGCCCATAAACGGACCCGAGCCACATCATGGGGGTCTTTCGGCCGAAGAGAATGGTCCGGGAAAGCGTCTTCAAGATATTCAAGAATAATACTGGATTCAGGCACTATATGTCCGTTGTGCTCCAGGGTCGGAACGACGCCTTTCGGGTTGAGCTTCAAATATGCGGGTGTTTGAGCGTCGCCCGCTCGCAAGTTTAAGTGCCGGCTTTCCCAGTCGAGCCCTTTTTCAGCAAGAGCAAGGCGAACCTTTTGGGAACAGGACGACATCGAATTGTGATACAGCGCTAACATATTTACTATCCAATCAGCACGTTTGAAGTGGCATTATTGAGCATAAATTGAAAGTCGGCTATGGCCATTTGTTTGAAATTACCCTGATACGCTGTAATTGCCCATTTCTCCGTAATAGGCTCTAATTGACGGTAGAATTAGAGACGGTGGTACCCAAATTGAAATTTGGAATCAA
>CAZOHS010000212.1:0-3772 GCA_964579285.1 uncultured Rhodospirillaceae bacterium
TTTCTATTTCAAAATTTTCATTCGTTTTTGATGACAAACCATCAAGCACCTCTACAATCATCTCGCCAACTTTTCGAAATTCCAACACACCAAATCCCCTTGTCGTCGCTGCGGGAGTACCCAACCTTATCCCTGAAGTGATCATTGGCTTCTCAGGATCGAACGGAATACCATTTTTATTGCAGGTAATACCGGCGGCTTCGAGACTTGCTTCCGCTTCCTTTCCTGTAAGGCCTTTCGGGCGCAGATCTACCAGCATGAGGTGGGTATCTGTTCCACCGGACACGATATCTAGTCCTCCAACACGTAACACTTCAGCCAGTACTTTTGCGTTTTCAATTATTTGCCCCGAATAAACTCGAAATTCTGGTTTTAATGCCTCAGCGAATGCAACTGCTTTCGCCGCAATAATATGCATCAGGGGACCTCCCTGGGTACCTGGAAAAATTGCAGAGTTTATTTTCTTTGCAAGTTCATCATCATCCGTAAGAATCATGCCTCCCCTAGGGCCTCGAAGCGTTTTGTGTGTCGTGGTCGTCACGATATGAGCGTGCGGAAATGGGCTAGGATGCACTCCGCCTGCCACTAACCCCGCAAAATGAGCCATATCGACCATTAAAAACGCGTCGGCGCGGTCTGCTATATCACGAAAACGTGCAAAATCTATTATACGAGGGTACGCCGAGCCACCCGCGACAATGATTTTCGGTTTATATTTTCGGGCAAGGCTTTCGACCTCGTCAAAATCTATCAACGCATCTTTCTCGTTTACGCCATATTGTATAGCGTTAAACCATTTTCCCGAGATATTAGGGGGGGCGCCATGAGTTAGATGACCGCCAGCTGCGAGCGACAAACCAAGTATTGTATCCCCCGGCTTCAAGAGGCCAAAATATACTGCCGCGTTTGCTTGGGCCCCCGAGTGCGGTTGCACGTTAGCGAATGAACAACCAAACAGGGTCTTGGCGCGGTCGATAGCAAGTTGCTCCGCAATATCTACATATTCGCAACCGCCATAATAGCGGCGGCCGGGATAGCCCTCCGCGTACTTATTTGTGAGAACAGAGCCCGCAGCTTCAAGGACAGCACGGGAAACAATATTTTCAGAAGCTATTAATTCAATTTGATCTTGTTGCCGCAACAATTCGCCATTTATCGCGGCATATAATTCTGGGTCAGATACCTCTAATTGCTCCGCAAAAAAACCGTCCTTTGCAGTAATGATGGCAGTTTGGGTGGCCATATTTATCCTCTTACGCCTTTTGTGATAGTTAACTGTTAGATAGTCTTACTTATTTTTTGTACTCGGCGAGTATGACGGCCACCTAAGAAGTCTGTGCTCAGAAAGATTTCCACCATCTCTATCGCTAAGTCCTCATTTGTTTTTCGTCCACCAAGACACAGAACGTTGGCGTCGTTATGCTGCCGAGCGAGCAAGACAGTTTCCGTGTCGTAACACATCGCTGCTCGGATTAAATTATGACGGTTTGCTGCGATGGAGACACCAATTCCTGTTCCACATAACAATATTCCTGTGTCAACCACTCCCGCCACAACAGAATCAACTAGTTTGTGTGCAAATTCAGGATAGTCGACTGGCTCCTTGCTGTTTGTTCCAAAATCGAGCACGTCGAGACCTTGATTGCGGACCGCATCCACGACGCAGCGCTTTAGCGGAAAACCCCCGTGATCAGTGCCTATTCCGATCAGTTTAGTGGTCATGAGATTTCTTCTAATATCAAGATAGGTCGTCTACTACCATATCTCGTAAATTCAAACCAGCTTAACACAAGGTTTGGCTGGATAAGTCATAATTTGATTATTAAGAGTGAACAAGATTACAAATAGTGTAATGGTTCGGTTGCGTTCAAAAGCATTTTCAAACGCCAACAATAGACTGCTTTCGCCTAATGGGGACGGCAGAACTGTATTTGATTTTCGAGAAACGACAAAAGCTGGAAGCAACGTTAATAGTAGGTTATTCAGATGCGCCCAAAGAAACTCCGCAAACTCCCTGAGCAGGCATACACAATTCGGCGGCAAATTCGCTTTTCCCATTCCGACCCAGCTGGAATTGTATTCTTCGCAGAATTTTTCCGAATGTTTAATGATCTTTTTGAAGATTGGTTGGAAAATTGTTTAGGAATTAACTTCGCACGGCAATTTCAGGTTGAAGAGCGTATGTTTCCTCTAGTTCACGTTAACGCAGACTTTAAAGAAGCCCGAAAAATGGGACAAAAGTTGGATTTAACCCTACTCGTAACCAAACTCGGAAAATCTTCAATCGCTTACGACATAATCGGACATGATGGGTACTTAGAAATACTAAGTGCTAGTTTTGTTACCTGCGTTGCATCCAAAAGAACAATGAAAAGTATCGAAATTCCTGATGAAATACGTGCTCAAATTGAAGAATATATGGAGCGTTGTGCACCTAACGCGAAACGCTCATAGACAAACAGTCGCCAGCTGTTTGGCACCGCACGAATTCCTTTTCTTCACGGAACTTATATAGGTACACAATGCTACCATTGGTCAACGCTATATAAACCAACTAACTCTGGCCGCGAAGACCTTGACTATTTGCCTGAAAGCAAATCTCAGTATTACCCAGAGCACATACTCGACCTCCTTATCATTTGCCACTGGTGCACCAATCGAACAGTTCACTCTACTGATTGAACAATTTTTATAAAGTCCGGGTTTTTATTACATACGCGAACCAGCGAAAAACGTGTCGAAAACATTAAAGCTAATCCAAAGCGCCCGGTATGTCGTAGAGATAGAAGAGGTAGCTTCCAATCTATTACTCAGGAACAACCACAACCGAAATTGCAATAGGCAAATCAAGCGCTGGGCAATCCAGCTCCAGTAAGGCACCAATCGCTGCCAACCCCGGAATTCCTTGAAGAGGTTCGAAAAGCAGAAGAAATGGCATTTAACTATGATTATTACCCAAGCAAAGCGGATCGTAAGTACATTTCGGGAGCTATGAAGGCCCCGATGTTAGAAAAAGACGATGAAGCACAATTGGCTCGCAAATGGAGAGACCATAAGGATATGACAGCGATGCATGAGATTGTGACAGCACATATTCGCCTCGTGGTTCGAATGGCATCAAAACTAAAGGGGTACGGTTTGCCCATGGGGGAACTTATTCAGGAGGGTAATTCCGGATTATTGGAAGCAGCGAATCGATTTGACCCTGAACGGAATGTCCGATTTTCGACCTATGCCACCTGGTGGGTAATGGCGGCAATGCAGGAATATATTTTAAAGAATTCCTCAATTGTCCGTATCGGCACAACTCCTGCTCAGAAAAAGCTTTTTTTTAATTTAAGAAAACTCCGCGCCAGGATAACAGACAGAGCCGAACGGAACATGACGGCGCAAGAAAAAAAGACAATAGCTTCCAAATTACGGGTGCCAATAGCTGCCGTGGAACGAGTGGAAGCGTTTTTTTCTATTTCAGATCAATCGCTTAACACTAAATTAGGTGATGGTAACTCTGAGGAATTGTTGCATCTTCTCTCCGACAATAGTCAAAGCCCCGAGGAAGTAGTCACGGAAACAATGGACAATGAAACCCGTAAAAAGTGGCTTAATGATGCCCTAGCGCAACTAACATCTCGGGAACGAGAAATCATCACAAGTCGATTTCTAAAGGAGGAAAAAACTACCCTTGCAGAAATTGGTAAATCCCTCGGTGTCACCAAGGAGAGGATCCGCCAAATCGAAGGTAAAGCACTAGCAAAATTAAAGTTTACTTTAG
>CAZOHS010000213.1:0-3754 GCA_964579285.1 uncultured Rhodospirillaceae bacterium
CTCTTCTGCACCAATGGTTCCGGTGGATTGGCCATGACGAAGGTTCCAGAACGCTGGGAGGCCACGTGGGAAAACAATGTGATTGCAACCCAAATAGGCGAAAGAGCTGGACTTGAGTTTACGTTGCCGATTGCCCGGTGGCACGGCTATCGCGGCCAAACGAACACACAGGGAGAGGTTTTGGAAACACTCACCTGGGCCACGGGAATGCTTGCCAACACAGAAGCAATAACAGTTTTTGGCACCGTTCATGTTCCTCTGGTTAACCCGGTTTTTGCTGCCAAACAGATGATTTCAGCTGATCATGCCGGTCGTGGTCGGTTTGGATTAAACCTCGTGTCCGGTTGGAATGCAGGTGAGTTCGAAATGTTTGGGGTCGAACTCTTGGAACATGACGAACGCTATGCTTACAGCCAAGAATGGGTTGAGATTGTAACGCGAATTTGGACCGAAAATAGTCCTTTTGATTTTAAGGGCAAATATTTCAACTTAAAGGAAGTGATCCTAAAACCCAAACCATATGGGGGTGGCCGCCCACTTTTAATGAGCGCGGGCTCATCACCCGCGGGTCGAAAATTCGCCGCGGAAAACGTTGATTGTTTGTTTATGGCATTATCAAGTGTGGAGTCTTTGGAAAGCGAGATAAGCACACTGCGGGACACCATACGCGGCCGAAATATCGGTATTTATGCCAGCGGTCATATCGTTTGTCGTCCAACGGTTAAAGAGGCTAACGATTACTACCATTATTTTGTTCATGAGATGGGCGACTGGGACGCCGTTGAACATATTCTTTCTATTCGTCAACAGTCTGAATCTATTCCTGCAGAAAAGCTTGCCGAAATGAAAGAGCGGCTCATAAGCGGGGTGGGTACATTTCCTGTCGTTGGCAGTCCCGACAGTATTTCAAAGATTTTCGAACGGATGGCCGATTCAGGTTTGAATGGTATGGCAATCGGAATGGTGAATTACATTGATGAATTACCATTTCTCGAAGCGGAACTTTTACCACGTATGGAGCAGATGGGTCTCCGTGAAAGCACTGTATCGTGAAACAAAGCATACCCCCACAACCCAATAAACTGATGGTCTATGGCTGATAGAGAATACCCGCGGGTTATTATCTTGATGGTGATGTCACTGGTAACGGCCGTTTACATTTGTACACTAACGATCGTCAACGTGGCACTGCCTCAAATGCAGGGCGCCCTCTCCGCTACCCCGGATCAAATTTCCTGGGTTGTCACCCTGAACATTGTTGCGACGGCTATTTTCACACCGCTAACTGGCTGGCTTGTCGCGAGGTGGGGCCAGCGGCAGACATTAATTTGGTGCGTGGTCGGATTTACGATTTCAACTTATATGTGCGCCATTTGCACCACGCTAGAACCTCTACTTCTTTACCGGATTGGCCAAGGTGCATTCGGAGCACCTTTGGTGCCTATCGCGCAGGCCGTTATTTTAAATACATACCACGAACCAGACAAACGAGCGATGGCAATGAGTGTCTGGGGTATGTCGGTCGTTATCGGCCCGGGGCTAGCGCCAGCGTTGGGTGGTTATATGGCAGAGGAATACAGCTGGCGTTGGACATTTTATCTTTTATTGCCGGTCTGTTTTTGCGCACTCATCGGCGTCATCGCATGCATCAAAGACGGTATACGTTCTGAGCGGTTTAAGCTCGATTGGACTGGATTTATTGTATTATCGATCGCCGTTTGTTGCCTGCAGCTTATCCTGGATCGCGGCGAACGTCTCGACTGGTTCGAAAACAAGACCTTGGTCTTATTGGGTCTTGCTTTGCTGCTCAGCATTTATTTTTTCGTTGTGCATTCAATTTTCCACGAAAAACCTTTCGTCAATCCAAGACTTTTTATAGATCGTAACTACTCTATTGGGCTTTTTCTTGTCTTTGTCTACGGTATGTTAAACGTGACGCCGACAGTTGTTCTACCGAACATGCTGCAAAGCTATGCCGGTTATCCGGATTCCGATATTGGTTTTATCTTGGCAATGAGAAGTGTCGGAATATTCTTTGGTTTTTTCATCGTTGCTCGCTTTTCCAAGCTTGACCCCCGCTTCGGCATAGTTATTGGGCTGTTTTTGATCGGGCTCTCTGGATTGATTTCCGCGACCTTCGATACCAATATCAGCGTCGCATTCGTATCGTGGATGGGCGTCCTTCAGGGTGCGGGGTGTGGTCTCATGTGGGTCCCGTTATCAGTCGTTGCATTCTCTACTTTAGACCCAAAACTGATGCCGGATGGAACCGCCTTCTTCCATCTCGTTCGTAACTACGGAAGTAGTATCTTTATTGCTCTCAATGTTATGGTCGTCCTCAGGACGTCGAAAGTAAATTATTCTGAACTGTCGGAGTTAGCCACACCCTATAGCGAAACATTTACCCGCCCAGTTATCGACCAAAACGTCGACATTAATGATGTTTCAGGACTAATGGGCCTCGCGAACGAAATATCCATACAGGCGGGGATGATTGGGTATTTGAACTCATTTATCCTATACGCGCTCGGCGCGTTCCTACCAATTCCAGTATTACTGATGTTGCGGATCAAAAAGTCATCAAAAGCTTGAATCTTTTGGGCGTATCGTCGGTATAGGCTAACCCCAACCCTGTCTATGTTCCCCTTGCAAAGGAAACAAAATCCGTCCACGCTTTAAGCCATCAACGAGGGTTTTTATGTCTAAGCATCAGGGATCAGGTTACGGACGGAATGCGGTTATCCCCGAAGAAAATAGCCGTCTCACCCACGTAAATTATGGTACACCGATGGGTGAATTGTTAAGAAGGTATTGGCAGCCTATCTGTTTATCTAAAGAACTAAATGACTTACCGAAGTATCTTAAAATTATGGGTGAAGAATTAGTCGCTTATCGTGACAAATCTGGAGTGGTCGGTGTATTGGGTGCGCACTGTTGTCACCGCGGAACATCATTGGAATATGGACGAATTGAGCAAAATGGTATCCGTTGTTGCTATCACGGGTGGTATTTTAATGAAAACGGAATATGTATGGAGCAACCCGGTGAACCAGAGGGTAGCCCGTATAAAGATGAAGTGCGCCAGCCGTGGTATCCAGCTCAGGAGTACCGTGGTCTTGTTTTTGTTTATATGGGTCCTTTAGACAAAAAACCCCTCATACCAAAATATGACATCCTTGAAAACGAAGACGCGGAATACCTTGCTTATCGTAATTATAGCCGTGGCAAGGTAGCCGAGTGCAATTGGTTGCAACTGCAAGAAAATGCTGCCGATCCAGTGCACACGTATATTCTGCACGGATGGAACCCGGGTTTGTTCGAATTCTCAGAGGTTATGGCGGTCAAGCCTAACTTTGAATACGTACATTCGGACAAACATGTGTCCTATATCCGAACGACCGAGCTTGATAATGGAAACCAATTAATCCGCACCTCAACGATATTTGTACCCAATTCACGTTCTGTACCGCCAACCGAAGTGACGGGCACAAGACCAGACCACGAAACGGAGACCGCCCGGATGGTAGGGTGGTGGGTACCCATTGATAACGAGCGCACTATTGGCTTTCATATTGAGAGAATTGACCCTGGAAAGAAGATATTTCAGCCGCCCCATGAGCCCGTTATTCGGGATTATGAAACGCGCCAACGCGCGCCAGATGATTGGGAGGCCCAAACAAGTCAACGACCGATTGCGCGACACGCCTTAGAACACCTGGCAACGTCCGATCGTGGGGTGGTTTTATTTAGACGT
>CAZOHS010000214.1:0-3696 GCA_964579285.1 uncultured Rhodospirillaceae bacterium
ATGTACTTTCTGGAATTCGTCGAGATGGTCAAGACCAAAACCCTCACTTGGTGCCCCATGAAGAGCAAGTACCATATTTAAGGACTGAGCTTTTTCATAGATGGGCCAAAAGTCCTTATGACCGTAACTTTTTTTGAGACAGGTGACTGTCGGTAATAGCATGGCGACGAAGCGAGTTCTTGAATGTGCACAACGCTCAAGCTCCGAAACCGCCTGGTCGACGTCACTCACGGCCATCAAGCCCGCCCCGTAAAGCCGATTATCGTGTTCTAAATAGTTTGCTTCTAACCAGTTATTGTAGGCATTCGCGGTCGCAGTGGCGAATTCTTGGCTTTTTATGAGGCCGATCCCGAGTCCTGAGGAAGGATACAATACACTTCCTTCAAGCTCCATTTCGTTGAGTATTTGGGACCAAATTTTTCCGCTAGTCTCGAGGTACCGTGGACCTGGGTCTCCTTGCTTGACAGCGACCGTTCGAGGCCAACCATCGAGCGATGGAAAGATCCCAAGGCCGTCAAATCTTTTAGAATTAGACCAGGATCCCTCGTAACACTTCTCGAGAACGCTTTCCTTTTCCAAAACGTGGCCATCCGCGTCGAATGCTTTAAAATTTTCCAATGTACAGTTTCCCTGATAAGCCCGTGAGTAACGTGTATATTTCAAATTTAACTATAATATGATCTTCTTTGGGTGAAAAAAGGAAATCTGTATCATAGGAAAATTTGGGTGATCTTGTGCATAACCGGCTTGTCATAATTCTCTTGTTATTGTCCGTTACGAGTTTGGTCCTAGGTGTTTTTCTACCCGTCGTCGAGGTTCGCAATTTTGCGATCTTCTCTAACAAATTCTCGATTATGGAGGCGGCATGGCAATTACTGGTGGATGATCAGTATTTGTTGGGCGCGGTTATAATAATCTTTTCCATTATCTTTCCTTTGGGCAAAATACTAGCGACGGCCGTCGCGTGGTATTCAATCTACCGAGTGGGGAGGGTGCGTATGACTATAATTGATCGGTTGGAGTTTTTAGGGCGTTGGTCCTGTGCCGATGTTCTCCTGGTCGCCATCGCAATTGTCGTCGCCAAGGCCTCTGGAATCGCCGGCGCAACAATGGAAATAGGTCTATGGTTTTTTGCTGCGTCGATACCGTTGACAGCTTTTGCGGTGTATTTGGTAAAGAAATCGGCGCCGCGATAAGATGAAATGCCCGCCAAAATTAGATGTCTTCTCCTGGATATTCCAGTAAACCCGGCATCCCGTTCACATGACGGACGCGGTCCGTACCTTTTACAATCTCAAGCGTCATGGATCCAATACCCGCCATGCTAAAGGTCATGGTTTGGCCGACTTGAGGCCATTTATGAATGTCCATTGAACATCCAAGCCCTACAGTCCCGGTTCCGATAACGTCGCCGGGATAGATTGTTTCGTTATCTGAGACATAGGCTACAAGGTGTTCCGCCCAAAAAGAGCGAGGCTCTCCCGTATTGCCTTCCCACCACAGCTCACCGTCAACGGACACGCTACAGTCGATGTTGCGTTCATCTATGGTGTCGGCTGTGGCGAGGCAGGGCCCCATGGGCGTGCAGAAGTCTTTACGTTTATTAGGACCAAAGGGTTCGCGCTTGTATCCGTCGCGACAACTCGGATCGACAAGTATCGTGTAACCAGCGATATGATCTTTGGCCTCGTCGATGGTCAGATTGGACCCCTTTTTCCCAACGATAATTCCGAGCTCAATTTCGAGATCAAGGCGCTCGGTGTAGTAGGGGAAGGGAACCGGGTCCTCGGGACCGGTAATCGTATCGCAATTACCCTTGTAATACGGTGGCGTTACATACCAGTTTTCTGTTTTAAGGAATGGTACGTCGGCTTTAGACATGTGAGTTTGAAAAATTGAGAAATCCCGAAACGAACCGGGGCGCGGCACCGGCGCGAGTAACTTTACGCTTTGTCGTTCAAAGATTAACTTCTCTCCATCTAAGCTGGGCAGGTCTTGCTCATCATTTAAGCGGGTTTTTACCCAGCTTATAGCGTCTTCGGCTGCTTTTCGGGATTTGTGGGCGCCTTTTAACCACCCAATCATATCAGGTGGACACCGCACACCCGCTATTTGCCTGGGTGTGGGTTCGTCTGTTTCCTCGGCGAGGTAGGCTGTATAACAACTTGTCAGATCGATGATACGGCCGGTATCCTCATCATCAATAAGAACACCAAGCCTCCGCGCGTGTCCCAGCGCGGTGTTGATCTCAAAGCTAACCAATTTCATCTTTTACCTCACTTTTTTGGGTCATACTACGCGATGCAGTAGATCCTCACTGTCTCTCAGGCGGCGGCAATTTTCAAATGCGATCTTAAGGCTTCGCGCCAGGGTCTCGGGCGTGAGCCAGGCGATGTGCGGCATTACCACGACATTATCTAGTGCGAACAGGGGGTTATCCTGATCTGCTGGCTCTTTAGTTACGACATCGAGGCCCGCCGCAGATATTTGTCCGGTCTGAAGGGCCTCAAAGAGAGCATTTTCATCTATTAAGCCTCCGCGCGCGGTATTTATTATTACGGCACCTGGTTTAAAGGAGGCTATTGCCCGGGCATTAATTAATTTTTCCGTTTCCGCATTTAGAGGGAGATGAAGTGAGACGATGTCTGATTGCGCTAATAAGCTCGCGAGATCACGCCACTCTCCCAACGCCTCGGGTTTTGGTGCTGTCGCGGTATACATCACAAATGCGCCCATTGCTTGAAGGATCGGTGCCACAATTTGAGCTACGGCACCGTATCCAACGAGGCCCACGGTGCGTCCATTAATTTCGCCAAGCCCGTCAAAATTCGCTAAATCAGTGTTCCATCCGTTACCCATTCGCATCTCGCGATCAAAGTAGGGGACCCGACGGAGGGCTGCCAACATCAGTGCAATGGTTAATTCAGCGACGGCACGCGAGTTAGTGCCGGGCATATTACATACAGCAACGTTATGTTTTCGCGCGGTCTCGAGATCGATGGTATTGACGCCGACCCCAATTTTTTGGATCAGGCGGAGATTTGAAGAATTTCGGATAACCTCACTGGTAACTTCCTTGAGTACATGCAGGAGGACGTCGGTATCTTGCATTTCCGCGGCGAAGGCTTCCTTTTCAAATTCGTCGACGACGACAACATTCAGCCAGGGGGGAGCCACGCTTATGATTTGTTGTTCAAACCCGGGGCTCGCACGGTATTGGAGGACGGCTTTCATAGTGTGTTCAAACGCGCGTTTGCGCCCAGTGATTTTTCAATTCGTAAAATTTCGTTCCATTTTGCCATGCGTTCAGATCGCGCGAACGAGCCAACTTTGAATTGGTCGGCTTTCCAACCGACGGCCAAGTGTGCAATTGTCGTGTCTTCGGTCTCCCCCGAGCGGGCCGAAACAACGCTTGACCAATTGGCATTTTGGGTAGCGTTAACAGCTTCTTTTGTTTCGGTGATCGTACCCGCTTGATTTGGCTTTATGAGCACGGAATTGCATGTTCCAGATTGTGCGGCCTGGTTGATAAAATCGGCATTCGTTACGAGAAAGTCGTCTCCGATAACTTGTATACGGTGTCCAAACTTTTTCGTAAAAGCCTTGAAGCCATCGGGGTCATCCTCTCCTAATGGGTCTTCTATGGAAATAATCGGGTAGCGGTCAATCCAACCGCCCAGTAGGTCGATCATGCCG
>CAZOHS010000215.1:0-3692 GCA_964579285.1 uncultured Rhodospirillaceae bacterium
CGGCCACATGAGCACCATTAGAAAATGCGAGGCCGTCAATCTGGACGGCAACGTGTGCCTCTAATCCGGGGCTTTCTCCTTTCGGTAGCGCGAACCCCGTTGCTGCACCAGCCAATTTCGTGGCAATTTCTCCAAGTCCCATAGACATCCCAGGTACACCGATGACGTGAACGCGCCCATCAGCAATTTCGAGGTCTTTCTCCGAAGTCTCCATAAAGTGTGCGGCAACTCGGAGGGCTTTCTTGCGAACCTCATCTGCTGCCGCTTGTGCGGATGACCCTGCCGTAACTGTTTGACGACTAGATGCCGCCCCCATTCCGTATGGGATGGCTGCCGTATCACCAATTACAACGTCTATATTGTTCAATTCCACGGAAAGAGACTGTGCTACAATCTGTGCCAACATTGTACGTGTACCTTGACCGATAGCCGACACACCCGAAATTACATTGATCCGACCTGATGGTCCGATACGAACAGTCGCAGCTTCAAATGGTCCGCGCCCCGAACCCTTAAGATAAACGGCTAAGCCGATTCCTATGAACCGGCCCTCCTCCCTCGCAACCGCTTTGCGCGCTGAAAACCCAGCCCAGTCAGCTGTTGCGAGCGCGCTTTCCATACACTTGGGGAAGTTGGCTTCATCGATCAGGACTGACGGATCCGCGCGACTTGCCAGTGGTCGCCTATAGGGCATTTGAGAGGGTTGGATTAAATTGCGACGGCGGATCTCGTCTCGATCAATTTCTAGGCCGGCGGCAGCGCGGTCGAGTAGTCTCTCCATAACAAAGCTCCCTTGGGGGTACCCGGCACCGCGCACCGGGGTTACGCATGGTTTGTTAGTTAAGACCAAAGTAACATCGAGTTTATAATTGGGAACTTCATAGGGACCAGGGACTATACTACCCGCGTTTTGTGCTACGTTTACCCCTCGAGCGGTATAAGCGCCGTGATCGTGAATCAGTGTGCCCCGGACGCCAAGTATCTTACCGTTATCGTCCGTGGCAAGTTCCATCTTCCATATTTGGTCACGTTCCTGGGTGGAACTGGTAAAATTTTCTCGCCGGTCCTCTATCCACTTAACTGGTGATTTCAAAAGGATAGAACATGCTGAGATGACAACATCCTCCGGGTAGAATACAAGCTTCGGGCCGAAACCACCCCCGATATCTGGCGTAATTACCCGCGTGTTTGTTTCGCTTCGGCCAAGCAAATTTATCAGTGTCCTCTGAGCCATATGTGGCATTTGCGTTGCCAGCCAGATAACAAGGCTATCGTCAAGCGTATCGTATTTGGCGACCAAACCTCGTCCTTCTATAGCCATACCGAGGCCCTTGTGGACGTTAAATTTGTCAGTGAAAACTCGGGTGCTATCAGTGAATGCCCTATCCACCTCACCATACCCCATCGAAAATTCTGCTAAAATATTATGTGTCGCATCTGTATGGGCAAGTGGAGAGCCTTGCTCAATTGCTTTTTCGGCATCTGCGGACGCTGGAAGTATTGCGTAGTCGATATTTACGAGGGACGCTGCATCTTCGGCGATGTATCGGTTCTCAGCGATCACCACTGCGATAGGTTCGCCCACATGGCAAACTTCTGTATTCGCAAGTATTGGGCGGTCACGAACTTGTTTATAGGCATCACTGGGCATACCCACAGACAGTTGGTCCGTTGAAAGCTGATTTCTTAAGTCTTTCAGAACAAATATCCCTGCTACACCCTCTATGGCCTTTGCCGCAGCAGTGTCAATCGACCGTATTTTTGCGTGCGCGAAAGCACTACGAACGAAACTGGCCTCTAACATTCCCGGAAGGTGGATATCGTCCGCAAAACGACCTTGCCCTTTCAGCATAGCAGGGTCTTCAATCCGCCTAACAGGCTGTCCAAATGGACCTGGGGTATTGGTCGCGGCAAATGACGGATGGTTTATCAAGGTTACCTCTCTATGCTCTGCTAGCACTTTGGTGGAGCACTGATTGGCAGCCGGCGGGATTGTCTAATAGCATGATTCTTCCACTCCACTTGGTGGTTAGCTGTTTTTGGATGGTTCGGGAGTAATTATGCATGCTCCGATTTACCATGAGCCGTTTTCTTGGGCTTTCATAACATATAGCACCTTTACTTTCATGTATGCTGGTCGGAGTATTCTAAAATACAAAAAGCGACAGCCCGTCAGTGCATTTTGATAATCCAAAAGGAACAGATCACCTACACAATGTTTGACGTCTATGAGCATTAGTCATCACGCTGGCGTTGCCATTCGTACAAAGCGACGGCGGCGGAGGCCGAAATATTGATGCTTTGCATCTCTTTGGCAGTCGTTATGCTAACCAACCTATCACATGTTCTTTTTGTTAGCCTTCTTAAACCTTTTCCTTCCGAACCTAAGGTTAGTACGCACTTTGCGGGCAGCGCGTTTGCAGCAATATCACTTGGGGCGTTAACGTCCAAACCAACCACCCAAAAACCCCCGTCTTTGAGTTCCTCAAGTGCCCGCACAAGGTTAGGGGTTCTTATTAGGGGTACCGTTTCTAGGGCTCCGGATGCCGCTTTAACGAGTGCCCCAGCAGCATGTGGTGTGTGTCGATCAGGTGCAACTACGGCACAAACACCAAAGGCCGCGGAAGACCGTAATACGTTTCCGATGTTATGCGGGTCAGTTACTTGGTCTAGCGCCACTATTAGCGCCGCTTCTTGTCGTGAGGCCGATTTGATAATATCTGCTATAGATTTTTGAGGGAGTGCCCTTGTTAACAATGCCACTCCCTGATGGACTGCACCTATTGGCAGTAAATCGTCCAGAACACTTTTGGAAACAATTTCAATTTTGTTGTCGGATTGAAATTCGCTGGTAATTGAACTAAGCCCATTTTCTGTCGCAATTATCCTGAGTTTCTGTCTTTTCGTGTTAAACAAAGCAGCTAAGACAGCATGCGTCCCGTATATCCAATATTTTATACCAACTTGTGATGGGATCTTCGTGGGCTCACTATTATTGATATTGATAATTTGTTTTTTTGAAGCGCCGTTGCGGTTATTCTTTGCGTTTTTTCTTCTGCTCTTGTACACCGCCATAAACTTATTTTATACTCTTTCTGCAATGGCGGGCAATCCTGCAATTTATCCGTTTTCCTTTAATTGGCTGCGGCGGAGTGTGCTTGTGTGTTTTTTGACGTTGACAAGAGACGCCGAATCCCATAATTCCGCACGTTCCCAATAATGTTTGGTCTGAACTTTTGAGGAGGGGTGCCCGAGTGGTTAAAGGGGACGGGCTGTAAACCCGTTGGCGTAGCCTACGTTGGTTCGAATCCAACTCCCTCCACCAGGTCGGGTGGTGTTTTGGACTTCAGTTAAGCAAAGTTGGGTTGTTTGTAGCACTTTAGGAGAAAAATGTAGCTTTAGAACTTTTGGACTGAAACGTGATTGCGCTGTCATCAGAATTCTAACGCAGGAGACTTCATTGTTAAGCGGGTGTAGCTCAATGGCAGAGCAGAAGCCTTCCAAGCTTACGACGAGGGTTCGATTCCCTTCACCCGCTCCAAGATGGAAAGTGGGGAAGTGGTGAAACGTAATTAAGTTTGTTTTGGCTTAAAGATTAGGTCAGGGAAAAGTTCAAGTGCGAACAGCTGTAATAAGGAAGACGCAAGGAATATAAGGTCATGGCGAAAGAAAAGTTTGAACGAACGAAGCCG
>CAZOHS010000216.1:0-3670 GCA_964579285.1 uncultured Rhodospirillaceae bacterium
CCAATGTTTCATTATCGGGGCCAAGATATTGAGGATACGCTCACGGGGATGAGACACCTGGAAGGCACGCCGTGGGATGCACTCACTATTGATTTCACTAATCCGACGACGGGAGACGCCGTATTTACCACTTTAGGTTATTCCGCAACCTTACTAAAACCGGAGGAGGCTACAACAGAAACGCGGTCCACCGCCGGAACGTTTTTCACAACAATATCCGGAACTGGCTTTACCGAGGTAGACGGTCAAAAGCTAAGCTGGGAACCCAACGACCTATTTGTTGTGCCCAACCATGCTTGGTATCGTCACGTCAACACCGGTAGCACGGTTGATGCGGTCCTATACGCAATTAGCGACCGACCCTTGCTGGAAAGACTCGGCCATTATAGGCGACAATGCCGTCAGCCAGACGGCTCAGTAATTGAAATCTCATAAATAGTAGGAAATCGAAACACAGATGTTTTTTGAACCAAATAAGAATAACCATGGCTTGCCATACAATCCAATTAAGGCCTGCGTCGTGCCCCGACCTATCGGTTGGATTACCACTGTTAGTAATGATGGACTGGTGAATGCGGCACCGTTCAGCTTTTTTAATGCACTAAGCTACAACCCGCCCTTTTGCCTTTTTTCGGCGGGCGGACACACCAACGATGAAGAAGACAAGGATACGGTCGCAAATGTTAAAGCCAATGGTGAGTTTGTGTATAACATGGCGACATGGTCACAACGTGAAGAAATGAATGAAACAGGGTTTATTATAGAACGTAATATAAACGAGCTAACCGAAGCCAACCTGAAACCCGTACCATCTAAAATAGTAAAACCACCCAGAATAAGCGGTTCCCCGGTGCACTTTGAATGCAAACTCCACGAGATTGTTGTATTACCGGGCAATACCAAAACCGCAACCCACCATGTTGTTTTTGGCGAAGTTATCGGGGTGCATATAGCGGATGACGCAATCAACCAAGAAGGGCTCGTCGACGTCGGAATGCTCAAGCCAATCTCCCGGTTAGGTTATAAGGATTACGCGTGGACCGACGAGAGTGTGATGTTTCAGATGGAAAAACGCACTCCAGAAGAGTTGATTGGCAAACCACAAGAGGCGGCAGAATAGCGACCCCGAATACCAAAAGTATCATAGAGCTTAAATAAGCGCCTCCGAATCGCTATAGCCGACTCTTACTTGCGGCAGGGATGGGGTTTCCGTATAAACGGGCTTTAATGGCTGAAATGGCAACCGTCTCGGAACTGCATCCTCTCCCACGGCACATATTGGGTATGGAGGGCGTTCCAAAGTCTGAGATAGAGTTACTACTTGACCTCTCGGAATCCTATATCGAACAAAATAGACAAGATGACAAAAAAAGCTCGATATTGCGTGGTCGTACGCTGATCAATGTATTTTTTGAAAATTCCACTCGAACTAGAACCTCCTTCGAACTCGCTGGGAAAAGACTAGGGGCAGACGTAATAAATATGTCGGTCAGTGCTAGCGCCATTAAGAAAGGTGAGACACTAATCGACACAGCAATGACCCTCAATGCGATGCATCCGGACGTATTAACCGTTAGGCATGCTCACTCCGGTGCGGTCCAGTTACTTAGCGAAAAAGTCACATGTTCAGTATTGAACGCAGGCGATGGAAGCCACGAGCACCCCACGCAAGCACTTTTAGACGCACTTACCATACGCCGCAGAAAGAAAAACCTCGAAGGCCTGGTGGTCTCTATTTGCGGCGACATCCTGCATTCAAGAGTCGCACGATCAAATATATATTTACTCAATACCATGGGTGCGAAGGTCCGCCTCGTTGCACCCAAAACATTATTACCTTCGTCGGTAGATTGCTTTGATGTTGAAATACATCACAATATGATAGACGGCATTAGAGACGCGGATATCATCATGATGCTGAGACTGCAAACTGAACGTATGCAGGGGTCATTTGTTCCGTCCACTCGCGAATATTTTCGTTTTTTTGGTCTCGATCGAGAAAAACTGGCAATTGCCAAAGCAGATGCTTTGATCATGCACCCGGGCCCAATGAACAGGGGCATCGAGATTGACTCCGAGCTTGCCGACGACATCAATCGAAGCGTAATTCATGAACAGGTCGAAATGGGTGTCGCCGTTCGTATGGCATGCCTCGATATCGTTACAAGAAATTTATCCCGCAATTCTAGCGGCACCAATTAGTGAACGCGTCATCCGGTCGTTGCACCGCATATATCAACGCCCGGCTCATAGATCCAATTACCAATTTAGATGAAACCGGCTCTGTTTTAGTTGAAGGCAACAAGATACTTGAAGCGGGAGCAGCACTTTTTAGAGATGGGGTTCCTGAAAGTGTGCGTGCAGTTGACTGCGAAGGCTATTGTTTGGCGCCGGGTTTAATTGACATGCGGGTACACCTTCCAGAACCGGGCGGAGAACACAAAGAAAGCTTTGAAAGCGCGAGCGCCGCCGCCGCTGCGGGTGGCGTTACATCTATGATATGTCTGCCAGATACAGACCCTCCAATCGATAACGTATCGATGATAGAGTTCATTGCACGCAGAGCTCGTGAAACAAACGTAGTTAAGATCTACTCATATAGCGCAATTACGCGGGGCCGAGAGGGCTCGGAACTGACTGAATTTGGCATTTTGTCAGAAGCAGGGGCACTAGGTTTTACCGATGGAGATCGCGCACTCGCGGATACTTTAGTGATGCGGCGAGCGCTCTCGTACGCCGCGACCTTCGGACTTTTAATTATCCAGCACCCAGAAGAACCTAAATTAGCACAACATGGACAGATGAATGAGGGAGAGGTGTCTACGCGGCTTGGCCTTGCCGGTATCCCTGCAGAAGCCGAGGTCATTTTGCTTGAAAGAGATCTTCGTTTAGTTGAATTGACGGGTGCTCGGTATCATGCAGCCCATCTTTCAACTTCGGCTGCTCTAGACGTAATACGGGCAGCAAAATCCCGAGGATTGCCAGTTACGTGTGATACGGCGCCTCAATATTTTTCCCTAAACGATAGTGCCGTGATGAACTATCGCACTTTTGCCAAGCTATCCCCACCTCTGCGAGACGAAAGCGACCGCGTAGCTGTCGTAGAGGGCATTCGAGATGGCACGATCGATGTAATTGCTTCGGATCACCGGCCACAAGACCAAGATTCCAAAAGACTACCCTTTCTCCAAGCTGAACCTGGAATTGTCGGTCTGGAAACACTACTGGCTTTGACGCTCCAATTACATCATGAGCAGGGAATTAGCTTAATTGACCTCTTAAAACGAATGACAGCAGCTCCAGCACAATTGTTGGATATGAAAGAGGGTAAGCTTGGGGCCGGCCTTCCAGCGGATTTTATAATTTTTGACCCAAATAAAGACTGGCAAATAGACGCGGAAAGTCTTCAAAGCAAGTCAAAAAATACTCCCTTCGATGGCCGCCCAGTAAAGGGTATGACTATGTGCACGATCGTGGGGGGGCGACATGTACATTCAATCATTGATTAACCAATGATTGATCCCATTAGTTGGGCCTACAGCTGGCCCTTTTTCACAACTGCCGGGCTGATAGGTTATCTCGTTGGGTCCGTCCCATTTGGTCTCTTTTTGACTCGGTTAGCGGGACAAGGAGATATACGTTAGATCGGCTCTGGAAATATAGGTGAGAC
>CAZOHS010000217.1:0-3657 GCA_964579285.1 uncultured Rhodospirillaceae bacterium
TAGTGGCAGAAAAAACCGGACCGGCGCGAGAGAGAGGGAGGCCTGCCGGTCCGGCTGGGAGGAACGCCAATGTCAGCGGTTTGATAAATAGGTTAGCACCGAGCATGGATCGCGCGACAAACACATTTTGTGTCACGTTCCATTTAAATATGGGAGCGATAAGTAAACTATTATAAAGACCTTATTATGATCCTAGTTAGAAATTGGAGCATCTCAATTGTCTGAAGAAAAAATGAATTTTAACGATGGTGCTGACTATGAACGCGATGGCTTGATGTTGGATGTGGCAACGGTGCCTTTTCTGAATTGATTTCATCCTTGTGCGCACCGTTATTGGTAAAAGGGATCGACCCGTCCTCAGAACAAATTGAATTTGCAAATTCTAGATCTATCGAAGCTCCTGCGACCTTCCAATTAGGAGATGCAATGGATCTACCGATAAATGAAAGTAAATTTGACGTCGCAGTAATGGCCTTAGTTATATTTTTTGTACCTGATCCTGCCAAAGGTGTAATGGAGATGGTTCGCGCAGTTCGTTCAGGGGGCATTGTAGCGAGTTATACTTGGGATACAGTTAACAAAGGATCGCCCTCAAGTTTGCTGAGTAGCTTATTGCGAGAGATCGGTTTTAAGCCCCAATCACCACCCAATGCAAAAGCTTCGGAAATGTCCGCACTTAAATCCCTGTGGTCCGGAGCAGGTATTAATGCAATAGAAAGTCAAAAGATTTCTGTTGAGCGGAAATTCAAAGATATAAATGAATATTGGTCAATTACTTCGCTAACTCCTAATATCCAACATATCATACCTCATTTAACGACAGATCAAATTGATGAGGTAAAGGGTATATTACAACAACAGCTATCCATAGGTTCTGATGGAAGCATTAGCCAAGTTGCGACAGCAAATGCAATCAAGGGTATAGTCAAAAAATAGTGAAGTATATTTAACCATCTAGAAATATATTAGTGCTTAGGAAAATAGAAATACCGGTCCAAACGATGCGTTGTCTAATTCATGACGCAGCTTCTGGAAAATCGTTTGAGAATGTTTTTAACCTCCGTTTTAGTGATCAGTAACACTGGGGGCGACCCGTAATTCATTCCCGTGTCACTAGTTGCCATCGGCTTCGTTGGACACATCGATTATTTTGCATCCGGAAAGCTCAAAACTTCACAATGCGCCACGCCGCTGGCCATGAATAGCGAAGATCAGAAAGTTTGTATCCTCGCGGTTCTCTTAGGGGCTACTGTTAGACTTAGCCGATCGTTAGGATACTTTTTTACGCCGTTCAAGACCCTCAGGCGGGTAAATCTTTTCGCGATCATAATATTCTAAATACTGCGGAATGGGTCCGCCTAATTCCAACCATTTTAGTTTACTCTTTGTGTAAATATGAGCCTGTGGTGGGAAGCGATTTGGATTGTCAAGCGTGCTTGTCTTTAAAACTACGATCCTCTCATTTCCATGTATATGGCTAAAGATTTGATCGCTGCAAATTTTGCAACGCATGACTGTATGTTTTTCACCGCTTCCAGAAGGTCCAGGAGTATCGGTCAGACTACCGGATTCAAGAACAAAGTTTGTTGTTTCTATTGGCGAATGAATCACGAAAGCAGACGCTGTATATTTTTGACAGAGGGAGCAGTGACAAGCGTGAGTAAAAAAAGGCTCATCTAAGATTTTGTATCTGACTTCGCCGCAACTGCATCCGCCGGAAAATTCGCTCATTTATTAGCTCCCGCTAGTTTGCTGGCATGCTAACCCGATTAGTTCGTATTCATAATCGATATATTTCGCTTCGCGTCCAATCGCTCCCGTGAATTTCTAGCGCGTCAGGATCAAGGTGCTTGGTTTCTGCTGCGACGTATCAACGTGACACGCCTACTCTCCATCGAAGCAATCCATGACCGGTCGCGGCACGTGCTACACGCATAGTGGCCGAGGACGAATTCCGTTCGGGCGGGTTGTCCACACCAGGGGCAGCGGTCAGCGTTTCGAAGGAAAAATACTGACATGGAATGGAGTTTGATTAGGGTTCAAGTTTTATGTCGATATAATTTCCGTGTGGTTAAAACAAAAAGAGCAGCCAAAGTACTACTCTTCTATTCCTGCAGATCCAGAATCAAATCGCTAACTTTTTACCTTCAATAATATGGGAACGGCGGCAACCCGTAATCCACCGCCGTGGCACTAGTCGTTATCAATGTCTGTGAATGCGGTACCGTCAGGCACGTCAACGACGGATGTTGGTAGGCCGACCCGTTCAGGCTAGATTCAAGGACGAATTTCTGTTGTCAGTCGGGGCGTGTGCCCCTAATCGTCACCCGCTCCAAATAACGCCTTTGGCCGTGATAATCGTTCAGCGCGTAGTGCAGCAAGCAACGGTTGTCCCAGAATGCCATAGAACCCGTCTCCCAACGGAACCGGCACGTAAATTCAGGCATGGTGCTATGCGCGACCAAATACGCCAGTAATGGAGCGCTTTCTTCTTCTGTCATATTTTCAAAAGCGATCGTATGGGGGGCATCGATGAAGAGCGACTTTCGGCCAGTTTCCGGATGTGTGCGCACAACAGGATGTAAATTTACATCGTCGTCGTCATCGATATCGTTGCGAAGTTTGGTGGACCGTGTCGCATTTCGGTCTTCGCGCGTAGCACGGTCGCTCAGAACTCGGCTGCTATGATAGGCCCGCATTCGCCCCAGCAGCGTTTTCATGCCGTCAGATAGTGTCTCGTATGCAAGGTATTGATTGGCGAACATCGTATCGCCGCCAAAGGGGGGAATTTCTTTTGCGTATAGTATTGAGCCAAGCGGTGGTACTAACAGATTGGAAAGATCCGAATGCCAGACACCACCAACATTTTCTTGCGCATGGGCCTCTTTGAGGACCGGTAGGACTTCCGGGTGCCCCTCCAGATTTGCGTATTGCGGATGAACGAGAAGCGGGCCGAATCTGCGGCCGAAGGCTTTGTGCTGTTCACGAGTGAGGCACTGATCGCGGAGGAAAATTACCTGATGGCGGAGCAGCGCCTGCCGGATTGAACCGATCGCATGATCATCGAGACCGCTTGATAGGTCTAAACCAGATATAATTGCACCGCAGGCGCCCCCAAGAGGCGCTACCTTCATACGTGACATGTCTTGCTTCCTAATAACCTGGCAGTAATAAAGCACAACCAAAGCTTTTATAACCCGGACATTGGCCTCCGGTAAGCTGCACCCAGAAAGCCATAATAAGATGTTAAATGGCAGAGACGTGGTGCTGGGCAACGGCACCGGTATTGGGAATGAGTTAAGAATTATTGCCATTGTTGTGGCTTGTATGCGCCAGGTTCACTGACTACGCACCCGCCCTTAGTCCATGAGGACGATGCTGGTTTGACAGGCTACCGATGGGTGCCCAGTGTTCCCGTCGAACGAGGAGTGATGCAACTGATGAACCGATACGGATTTCAGGGAAAAACAATCGTGGTGACGGGTGGTGCCGGCGGCATCGGGGTCGAATGCGCTAAGCTGCTGGCAGCCGGCGGCGCGCATGTCCTTCTCGTCGACCCACGTACCGCGGCGCTGGAAGCGGCGGCGGGCGCCATTGATGGTGTGGTCACGACGCATGTGTCTGCTCTCGTAGGCCCCGAGGCGGGGGCTGCCGCCC
>CAZOHS010000218.1:0-3616 GCA_964579285.1 uncultured Rhodospirillaceae bacterium
AGCACCGATTGTGCCGCTATTGCGGCATCTATCGCACTTCCACCAGCTCGAAGTATTTCTAAACCCGCACTTGAGGCGAGCGGGTTAGCGGTCGAAATTCCGTATTGGGTTGGTATATCCCTTGCTACAGCATCAAACGGGGAATTTAAAAAGATAAATAGTGAAGTAATGAATAGAACGAATCGGGTATAATTAGAAAATATTTTGGTTGAAGAATTGCCTACCTTCATGAAATCCTTTCGTGGGTAAGAAAAACAGAGTAGAAAAGCGTAAATTTGAGCCACATAAGCCCCTGGAGGGCAACATGAGCACTCCCAGTCGTATAAAACGGATTACAGCGCCGGATCTTAACGCGCGCAAGCGCGGTGACCCAATAGTAATTTTAACATGTTATACGGCACCCATGGCGCAGTTTCTCGATGAACACGTGGATTGTCTTTTAGTTGGTGATTCTCTGGGTATGGTGGTGTATGGCCTCGATACCACTTTGGGCGTTTCTTTAGATATGATGATTAATCATGGAGCGGCCGTTGTACGCGCCTCACAACACGCCTCAGTTATTGTTGATATGCCTTTTGGCTCATACCAGGAGTCGGCTGAGCAAGCCTACCGAAATGCTGCGCTCATAATGCAGGAAACCGGTGCTAATGGTGTTAAGCTTGAGGCTGGTCAAAACCTAGCATCCACAATCGATTTTCTTACCCGACGAGGAATCCCCGTCATGGGTCACGTGGGGCTAATGCCTCAATCTGTGAACGTATATGGGGGGTTCCGCGTACAAGGCAAAGAGACCAATGCTGCGCGACAAGTTATCGATGACGCACGCGCAGTGGCGGATGCTGGTGCTTTTTCATTGGTTATTGAAGGCGTAATGGAACCGGTTGCTCGCGAGCTCACTGAGGTTGTGTCTTTTCCCACCATCGGTTTAGGCGCGTCAGTTGAATGTGATGGACAGGTTTTGGTCACCGAAGATCTGCTGGGTCTTTTTAGCGACTTTACCCCTAAATTTGTTAGAAGATATGCGGACTTAGGAAAAGAAATTTCGGAAGCTGCGGCTAAGTACAGTGCAGATGTGAGGGCCCGTCGGTTTCCTTCCGCCGAACATTGCTTCGGTGCTGATAAAAATGACGGTGCGGAGGTTCGCCAGCTTAAATCGTAAAAGTAGATCGTGTCTAAAACAGAAATTTTACAATCAGCAAGCATTCTTCGCACATCATGCGAACTTCGAGCCGTCGTGATGGACGCCCGAGAGGCAGGAAAGACCGTGGGTCTCGTCCCGACAATGGGCGCTCTTCATGAGGGGCATCTGTCGCTGATCCGGGCGGCACGCAATTCTTGCGGCTTGGTCGTTGCCAGTCTCTTCGTTAACCCTACCCAGTTTGGAGCAAACGAAGACTTTGATTCTTACCCGCGCGATGAAGCTCGAGATTTGTGTCTTTTTCGACAAAATGGCGTAGACGTCGTTTATGTGCCGTCAGTTGAAGAAATTTATCCTGATGGGTTTGACGTAACGGTATCTGTCCGAGGGTTGACCAATATACTATGTGGCAAGGTGCGCCCAGGTCATTTTGACGGGGTCACCACAGTGGTCTCAAAACTGTTTGAGCACGTCCGACCTCAACTAGCATATTTTGGCGAAAAGGATTACCAGCAGTTAAAAGTAGTGGAGAAGTTAGTTAGCAACCTCAACTTGAGTATAAAGGTCATTGGCTGTCCAACAATCCGCGAAAGTGACGGCTTGGCTCTTTCCTCACGTAATTCGTACCTTAGTAACAATGAACGTATCCGAGCGCGAGCACTGTATGAAACCATGGAAGCTATTGCAGGCCGTTTAAAAACTAATAGAGATCTTTTCACGCAATGCAATTGGGGCCGAAGTGCGTTGATTAAGGCTGGATTTGATGAAGTAGACTATTTCGAAATACTTGATGATGTTACCCTAGAACCTGCCATTCGTTATAGACGCGGGTTGCGCGTATTTGCAGCGGCCCGGTTGGGTCGTACCAGACTAATCGACAACTTATTTTTAAAATAATAAATAAAACTTTCGGTTATTTTTCTGTGCCGCCTTTACGAGCAGAGAACGAAAAAGTTTTTCGGGGAGATAAATATGTTTTACGAGACGGCAAAGAACGACCATGGTTTGCCCTACAACCCTTATAAATCCATTGTAGTTCCGCGTCCGATTGGCTGGATTACGACAGTAGATCCAGAAGGGGCAATAAACCTCGCACCGTATAGTCAATTCAATAATCTTGGCTACGATCCTCCTTACGTAATGTTTTCCTCGGGTTCACGGTTCGGGGACGGTAGTCCTAAGGACAGCGCACGCAATGCAGTTCTAACCAACGAATTCGTTTGTAATATGGCCACATGGGATCTACGACATCAAATAAATACGACTGCGCAAATGGTCCCTTCGGATATAGATGAAGCTGAACTTGCTGGGCTTGAGATGGTACCGTCTAATCTCGTTGCACCACCGCGGGTAAAAGCATCACCTATACACCTAGAGTGCCGTTATCATACAACGTTAACACTGCCCGGCAATTCGGTAGACAATATTGTTTATGCTGTTGTGGGAGAGGTTTTGGGGGTTCACATCAATGACGATGTAATTACCGATGACGGTAAAATAGACATAATTAAATGCCGCCCGCTCGCCCGCCTTGGATATTTTGACTACACGTCGGTTGAAAGTGTTTTTGAATTAGCTCCCGGGGGCCCTCACTTAGAGCAGTTCCGACGCGGATTGGAAGGACGCGCACGCGGCAAAGATGAGGTGGAAGAGTAGGTTGTTCGCATGCGGGTTGTGCTCATGCCTATATAAAATGAGCGCCATTGGGCGCTCATTAATTATTCATCATAATTTAACTTAACGAACGTAGAGATGAACTTCATTCGTTTGTACGGTATTGCTTGACAGTGCGGAAAGCCGCACACGTTCGAGCGGTAGACCCATATCAGAGAGTGAACGTAACACTGTTTCTGCATTTTTCTTTGAGGCACTAGAAGCGAGCGCCGCTCTAGCAGCATTCCCACGATTTGGCGCAACCGCAACCAAATCAAACATTGCATTAGGTCGGCGTTGGAGTGCGCGGTTCACAGCATTATATAATGGTTGAACATACTCGGCATTCGGTAGGTTGCGTATTACTATTAGTGGTCTTCGCACTCCCGTTGTTGCTGCGAGGGGTGATGCCGGCATATTTCCTGCTGAAGGTGCGGGGGTGGCGTAGGCCCGATTTGCGAGGCTGGCACCAAGAATCTCACCATTTTTGATTGCGAGAGCGAGTGTGTTTAAATTGATGCGTTCTGAACTTAAATAATTGCTTTGCCGACTGATGTCTTCGCTTAACTCATTAAGCAAACGATCAATCAGGACGACTGTGCGGTTGACTTCATCCTCGAGTATTGAGAGTTGACGATGATCTTCGTCGATTGCGCCCGAAAGCCCATAAGCGGCACGGGTAGTTTCCAACAAGAAGGCGGACAAGGTTGAGGTGCTCGCAACGCCATTCGCTAGCTTATTCATTTGCGCGACGTCTTTTTCTACTTGTGCCAAATTCGCCTGTGCCACGTTCCACTGTTGAACGAGCCCTGGATTGCCGGGTGT
>CAZOHS010000219.1:0-3601 GCA_964579285.1 uncultured Rhodospirillaceae bacterium
TTACGTAAATCGCCGGTTAGCTCAGCGTGATCTGCGAAGATTACTTGGCCGTCCGGTTCTACCAAGGTCACATTTCCTGATGCCGTTACAATGTCGTCCCTTCTATTATAGGCCACAACATCGGCAAGAAGAGTACGAAGCCCCTGGGAGAATTCTACGTTACCGGTCGCTACGACCAGACCAAGTTTTTGCTCGTTTCGCAGGTGGTCCGCCTTAAAAAGAACGGGTGGTTTTTCGGATGACTTTTCTGACAATTGAGCCACAGCACCCGGCGCAAATATTAACAAAACAAAAAAGATCGTAGTGGGAAGTAGGCTAGTGCGTGCAGTCACATCAGCCATCCTCTAAGTGTAGAAGTGCGGCGATTCCCATCAAAGCCGTAATGACCGTCGGGCTCCAAGCCGACATAAAAATTGGTATTTTTGAGGATATACCGAGTGCATAAACAACGTCCGAAAGAAAGTAGAGAAGAAACCCAGTACCAATCCCAGAAATCATAATAATTACGGTTCCACCTTTCCGGATAGGTCGGAACGAGAATGTTGCGGCTAAGATCACAACCGCTGCCAACAGCAGGGGGAGTGCCATATGAGTGTGCCAGTGCAGGCGATGCCGAACGCCGGAAAAACCAGTGTTCTCTAACACTTTTATAAAACTGGGCAGCTCCCAAAAGGAGATAGTTTCTGGAGGGGCAAAACTATCATTAATGTTGTCCCTCGTGAGATCTGTTTTAATCCGGCGTTGTTTATATTGTTTTGCTGCGTGGCCAGGCGCCGAAACCACAGCGTTATCGATCCGCCAAAAGCCGTCCTCCAGTGTCGCCGTGCGAGAGTCAATACGGCCGACAAAACGGTCTCTATCTTTCATTAAAAATACCGTTACATGGTCCAAACGCATCTCTCGCTGGGATATATTGCGGGCGTGAAGTATGTAGTTTCCGTCGGTCGTCGCCTGACGGAACCAAAGACCCCTATTAGCGAGTGCCGATAGGCTAGACTGGCCGCGAATATATTTCGCTTCCATGATCTCATATTTCAACAGCATTGCTGATGAAAATGGATTGAATACCGCAATTTTGAATAAGCCAATGAGTATTGCGATACCAATTGGTGGCGCAAGAAACTGCCAAATTGATACCCCGGCTGCCCGAGCGACGACATATTCGTGATTTCGGTTTAGACGCCAGAATGCAAGCATGGCGCCCAGAAGGGCCGCAAAGGGTATTATTTTTTCGGTCATCGCGGGGAGTTTTAATAAAGCCATGGTGATAGCGTATTGTAATACAGGGTTTTCCGCGCGTGTTGACACGCGCCGAAATAGTTCGAGGGTATCCACAATGGAAATTACTGCAACGAGACCAAAGGTAAACACGACAAACGAACCCAGGAATTGGCGGCCTATATATAAGGAGAGGGTGCGAGATAATCTCATTCAAAACTATTCTCTAATTTACCTTGTCGATTCTGTATGCCGCGCCTTCCCGAAACTAAGATAGTAGCAAAGAAGATACAGAAGATAATCGGTATTAAATACATCAAGGCCTCTATTTGGTGTAATTTTTCGCCTAGACTTTTTAGGCCAAGAACGCTTATTTGCAGAATTGTGACCCCTCCTGCCGCCGTTAAAATTCTAATATATTGAGCTCGCCTATGTAGGGGACCTGTAAGTAGAAAAGCTAGTGCCATTAAGGTGAAAGCCATGTACAGTAAAGGCGAGGCCAGGCGGAATATTCCCTCCATCCGAAGCTTTCTATAATCTTTTTGTGACGCAAACCCCGCCTGATCTTTGGGAAATAATAGTTCGTGCAGAAACCTCTCTCTAGGCTCCCTCCATACATTTATATTTGTTTCGTTTATGTCCTGGAGGTCAAAGGTATATTTTTCGAAATACAGTAATGACAAACGACCATCGCCTGAGGAGACCTCTTGGCGGTTTCCATTGATCATCAAAACCCGCGGACCACGATCGCCAGCGATAATTGCTCCTTTTTCTGCCATTATTGTAATCGGCTTTTCTGGCTTCCGTTCGTCATGAACGATAATTCCAGAGAGTTCTCCTGTCTTGTTGCGTTCCCGGACGAATACCGTAATACCCTCGATTACGGTATTAAACACACCTTCTTGCAGGAACACTGATACCAGGTCGGAACGATATTCCCGCTGTAGGTCTTTAAATTCCCTAAACGATGACGGCATAAGGTACAGAGTATTGAGATAACCAAAGCCCATTAACAGAACCGCTAAAATTATTGCTGGTCGGCCAATTTTAATTGGACTGAGCCCACTTGCACTTAAAACTATAATCTCTCTATCGTTCAACATACGATTATACGTGAATACTATTGCAACAAATATTGCGATGGGGCCGATTAAGGACAGAAAAGTCGGAAGCAGAAGAAGTGTAAAGGATAAAAATGATGTCACCGATAAGCCTCGATTTACAATCATATCAACAAACCGCAAAGATTGGGTGAGCCAGACCACACATGTCAGGCTTGTTGCGACAATCATCGTCCACCATACAAGTTGTCGGAAAATGTAATTATTAACGCGGCTCATAACGGGACTATATGACTTTGTGTTATGACTGTCACAATGGAAATTGTTAATAAATTCAACCCGTTAAATGGCATATCAACATTCTTATCCTAAACTACAATTATTCTTGTTTGCGTCTATAAAAGGTTTTCATTTGCCGTAATTGTGCGTTCTTGATCTGAGCTATTCTAAATCGCGTTAGTTGTTTCTAATGAGGTGAGCCCGTGCTTCTACGCCGTTAAGTTAGATTCAAGTAACTTTTCATAAATTATCATACGTTATATGCAAACTTTACTTAACTATGTGAAAATGCTTGGTACTTTTCTACGCTGATTTTCAGATTTGGCGTTCAGAAAATAACGATATTTGGAGCTAATAAATGAAAATAAGTTTCTCAACCCATTCTTTGCCATCCAGCGGGTCCATTGTTGTGGGAGTGTTAGCCGAAGGAAAGCTTTTGGCAACCGCCGAACGGATCGATAGGATACTGGGGGGCGCGATAAGTCGCGCAATAGATACGAGCCGTTTTACGGGAAAAAAAGGACAGACGCTAACCCTGATGTCACCTTTCGGGATAGGGGCTGATAGAGTGGTTTTAATAGGGCTTGGCGAGGGCGTAGAATTCGATGAACTCGGTGCGCAAGCATTTGGCGGCCGTGCTTGGCAAGAAGTTGGAAATACTGGTGATAAAGACGCGTTAATCGCGATCGATGCAATCACTGAATCAAAGCTAAAGGCTTCAGAAATTTCGGCAAACGCTGCTTACGGCGCGCTACTTAGCTCCTATCGATTTGATAAATATCGCACCCAGGAAAAAGCTGAGGCAAAGCCTAGCATTCGTACACTCAAATTTGCGTCGCGAAACGCTGTTGAGGCTCGAGGTATGTTTACCATGAAACACAGGGTTGCTGACGGCGTATTTTTTGCGCGCGATCTAATTTCTGAGCCGCCTAACGTCATTTATCCCACAACATTGGCCCGTCAGGCACGGTCGTTGACGAAAATCGGGGTGAAAGTAGAGGTGCTTGACGAAAAACAAATGGCAAAGTTGGGCATGGGTGCGC
>CAZOHS010000220.1:0-3536 GCA_964579285.1 uncultured Rhodospirillaceae bacterium
AAAAAAAGAGAAAGACCTCGGCTTACAGTGTTCGTGCCGTAGGTCCAGTTGGCGCCGTTGACTGCTCGCTGAATATGTTTTTGTGTGTGCTCATCTAACTGCCTTACAGCGTATGTAAAAAGGAAAAAAGAGTGAAGGTCGAAGTCCACCATAATGACCTGCCTGATAACCTAGAACTAGGTACCACTATTGCTATAGACACTGAAACGATGGGGCTCGATCCACATCGCGACAGACTTTGTCTTGCCCAGTTGTCGTCCGGTGAAGGTGTTATTCATCTCGTGAGGTTTTCGCGGGAGGAGTTTCACGCACCCAATCTGGCGACTCTTCTGGCTGACCCAGAGCTTTTGAAAATATTCCATTTTGGCCGCTTTGATATTGCGGTTATGAGCCAATATATCGGTGTAACGGCCCAGTCTGTTTATTGTACAAAGATTGCCTCGAAATTGGCTCGAACATACACTGACCGACACGGTTTAAAGGATTTGTGCCGGGAGCTCTTGGGAATTGATATTTCAAAAGAGCAGCAATCCTCTGATTGGGGGGCGGCTCAGTTGACTGCCAAACAAATAGAGTATGCTGCCGCTGATGTGCTTCACCTTCATGCGCTAAAAGAAAAACTCGACGAAATCTTGGTTAGGGAAGGTAGAAACCAATTAGCGCAGGCCTGTTTTGATTATTTACCTTCTCGGGCTGAACTGGATCTTGCTGGTTGGCTACAGGTCGATATATTTTCTCATTAATTAAGTAAGATGTTGAACCCGCTATATTTTGGGGAGAGTTATGGGGTTCAAATGGCCCCTCGCGTGAGGGGTCGCCGATTACCCCGAATTCGGTTACGATCCCTTACTAAAATTATTGGGTTGTAAAATGAAAAATACCCGACAACTGATTGTTGATGTCACTCCTTCTGATATTCCGGACGCTCTCGTTTCTGCGAGACGTGTATTAGAAATCGAAATCAACGGACTTAGGCACCTATCTAACGGTCTTGATGAAGTTTTTGTTAAAGCGATTGATTTGGTACAGAATATCAGTGGCCGCGTGATAGTAACTGGCATGGGGAAAAGTGGTCACATCGCTCATAAGCTTGCATCGACCCTTGCATCGACTGGTACGCCTGCCCAGTATGTCCATCCTGGCGAAGCGAGCCACGGTGATCTTGGAATGATTACTGGGGATGATCTCGTTATTGCTATGTCTAATTCTGGTGAAACAACCGAACTGTCCGACATTGTAGCTTACGTTAAACTTAAAAATATTCCTCTCATTAGTATTACCGGCAGCCCGAACAGTGCGTTGGCAAAGGCTTCAGACGTTTTAATTATTATACCAAATAGCCCAGAAGCCTGTCCGTTAAGCCTTGCGCCCACCACTTCTACCACTGTGATGTTGGCTCTCGGGGATGCAATAGCGGTAGCTTTACTGGAAAGAAGAGGCTTTTCACCTGATGACTTTCATATGCTGCACCCCGGAGGTCAGCTTGGCACTCGCCTAATCCGAGTTGCCGACATTATGCGTGGCGGAGATGAAATGCCGCTTGTGAACTTAGATACGCGGATGAGTGATACGATAATTGAAATGACTACCAAACAAATGGGTTGTGCGGGAGTATTATCTTCTAGCGGACAACTGAAGGGGATCATTACAGATGGCGACCTTCGCCGGCACATGGATGACGACATTTTAGCTATGACTTCTGCGGAGGTTATGACATCCAATCCAAAGTCTATAACTGAAGATATTCTGGTAGCGCAGGTATTAGGATTTATGAATGACAGCCAAATTACCAGTCTGTTTGTGTTAGCGGATGGAAAGCCTAAGGGAATAGTGCATATTCACGATGTACTGCGGACGAGACTAACATAGTAAACGGTAGCTATTTCACTAGGGCCCAAGATGTCATCAAATTCGCGATCTCTTGCAAGTCAAAGTACACGGAATCCTTTGCCTCCTTATCGTTCTTCTTATAGTCGTTTTGTATGGTTATTGAAGTATGTCTTACCAATTGTTGCAATGGTTGTGATAATACTTTTAGTGGTGTGGCCGGAGCTAGGTCAGGAGCCAGATAAATTTAGAATCCCTAAATCGGACATTCGGATTCAAACAAAAGGCGGTCAGCGTGTTAAGAATGCTACATTTACAGGTATTGATCGGAATAATCGTACGTTTTCCGTAAGCGCAGAGGGCGTCATACAAAACTCAGAAGGTGCAAAAGGTGTTGTACTTATCCAACCCAAAGCGGACGTTATGCTCGCTAACGATACTTGGGTTATCATTGAGGCACCAAATGGTACATTTTGGCGAAAGCGTGACATGCTAGAATTATTTGGTGGGGTTAATTTATTTCATGATTATGGCTATGAGGTTAAAACGTCTAAAATAAGAATTGACCTAAAAGAGAGAACTGCCGCTGGTGACGCTACCGTTCACGCGCAAGGACCACACGGGAAAATTAAAAGCCAAGGTTTTAGAGTGATTGACAACGGTAGCCGCGTTATTTTTACCGGCAAGGCTCGATTGGAGCTTTTTTCATCTGTATTACGAAGAAAGACGGGTCAATGACCTACAAGCGCCGGGGCGGTCGAAGTAGTATTCTGCTAACTCTTCTGGTTGTCAGCGCACATTTCGCGTGTGGTTGGGCAGCGGCTCAGGGAATTGGGTTTCCAGGAAGAGCAACAGATAAACCAATAGAGATATCGGCAGACCAAGGTATTGAATGGCAACAGAAAAAGAACTCCTATACAGCTCGGGGTAACGCGAAAGCAGTACAAGGAAATGTCGCGGTACACGCAGACACCTTAACCGCGTATTACCGTAAAACCTCTGACCAAGGTAGCCAGATATGGCGGATAGATGCGGACGGTAACGTTCGTATTATAACTCCTACTCAACGCGCCTATGGTAAAAAGGGGACCTATAACGTTACGAAAGGACTACTAACGTTAACCGGGGCAGTTCGCCTTGACACCAAAAGCGATCGTATAACAGCTCGTGACAGCCTCGAATATTGGGAGAAAAAAAATCTTGCGATAGCACGCGGTAATGCTATCGCTAGGAGGGGTGCTAACCGTCTCCGTGCAGATGTGCTAACGGCGCTTTTTGAAAAAGATAAGGATGGAAACTCTCAGGTACGAAAGGTTGATGCTTTTGATAATATAATTATTACTACATCCGATGAGGTTATTAAATCACAGCGAGGAGTTTACGATCTTAAATCCGGTCTAGTGACATTGACCGGATTTGTGAAGATTACTCGAGGGGAAAATCAGCTTAACGGTGCGCGCGCAGAGGTCAATTTGAATACTGGCGTGAGCAAAATTTTTGGTGATGGAACCCGCAGCGTTAGGGGAATATTTATTAACAATATGAAGGCACCAAAGTCAGGCGTAACCAAAAAAATTAAAGGACGTCAGTGAGTAAAACCGACAAAGAAAACACAGAAGATAGTTTGCAAGAGTTGTCGGCAGAGAGGAACCCCCTTTATGCCGAGGACGCTAATCGTCCTCGCCTGGTATCCGAGAACTCCGGCCTAC
>CAZOHS010000221.1:0-3507 GCA_964579285.1 uncultured Rhodospirillaceae bacterium
ACTGGTGAAATAGTTGATACCGCGAAACGTACAGGAGCCGAAGTGCGAGGTCCAATTCCGTTGCCGACGAAGATAGAAAAATATACGGTTTTGCGTTCGCCTCACGTTGATAAAAAGTCACGGGAACAATTTGAAATTCGGACCCATAAACGTTTGCTCGATATTATTGATCCTACTCCACAGACGGTGGATGCTCTCATGAAGCTTGACCTGGCCGCTGGGGTCGATGTCGAGATTAAGCTTTAGGATAAGATTTATGCGCTCAGGTTTGATTGCAAAGAAAGTAGGAATGACCCGCGTGTTCGCAGAGAATGGCGAGCATGTCCCCGTCACAGTCTTGAAGGTTGAAGGTTGTCAGGTCATTGATGTGCGGTCGAGAGACAGAAACGGCTATGACGCCGTTCAGCTTGGTGCCGGAACCGCGAAGGTAAGGAATGTCACTAAACCAATGCGTGGACATTTTGCGCGATCAAAAATAGAACCTAAGAAAAAATTAGTAGAATTTCGAGTTACTGAAGAGGCTACTTTAAATGTGGGCGATGAGCTTACCGTTGATCATTTTGTTATTGGGCAGCGTGTTGATGTGGCGGGGACGTCTATTGGAAAAGGTTTTGCAGGTGGCATGAAGCGCCATAATTTTGCCGGCCTCGAGGCTTCGCATGGGGTATCAATAAGCCATAGAAGTCACGGCTCTACTGGCAATAGCCAAGACCCTGGAAAAGTTTTCAAGGGTAAAAAAATGGCGGGCCATATGGGGGCGGAACGGGTTACCGTTCAAAATCTCTCCGTTGTTAGAACCGATGCAGCACAAGGGATAATTTTAGTTAGTGGAAGTGTTCCGGGGCTCCAGGGGGCGTGGGGCGAAATTGCTGATGCGGTGAAAAGTACCATCCCGGAAAA
This sequence comes from uncultured Rhodospirillaceae bacterium, assembly GCA_964579285.1. Classification (GTDB taxonomy): domain Bacteria; phylum Pseudomonadota; class Alphaproteobacteria; order MPNO01; family UBA830; genus JAYZQT01. The sequence goes on from CAZOHS010000221.1 coordinate 901, forward strand.
TGCTCCAATGCCTGCTGGTCGCAGGGAGGTCGCTGCGGAAAGTCCAGAAGAGACACAGGATGCAGCAAGCGGAGGTGACACCGATGACGCAAATCTATCGGTAGAAGAAGCCGCCGACACGGGCGCAGAGGGATAGCGGATTATGAAGTGCGAAATCGTCACGCTTGATAATAAAAAGGTGGGTCAAATTGATCTGTCAGATGGCGTTTTTGGTGCTGAGGTGCGGAAAGACATCATTTCTCGCGCAGTAAATTGGCAACTAGCCAAACGGCGGAGTGGAAATCATAAAACTAAAACGGTAAGTGAGATACGTGGAACTACGGCTAAGCCCTGGCGGCAGAAAGGTACTGGCCGAGCACGTGCGGGGACGGTTCGTGCCACACAATTTCGTGGTGGTGCGACGAAGTTTGGTCCGCATGTTCGAGATCATAGCCACCGTTTGCCACGAAAAGTTCGTCAGATGGCCTTACGTTGTGCGCTTTCGAGCAAACAAAAAACCGGAAAATTGATTATATTAGATGAAGCCACACTCAACACTCCGAAAACCAAGGACTTCGCATCTATATTGGCGATACACGGGTGGTCAAACGCATTGATAGTGACCGGCGCCGAAGTGGACTCGAATTTAGCCCGAGCGGCAGCGAATATTGCTCAGGTGGATGTGTTGCCCCAACAAGGTGCCAACGTATATGACATATTGCTTCGTGATCTTTTGCTTTTAACTAAAGATGCGGCAGAACATTTACAGGAGCGGCTATCATGAGTTGGAAGTATCGCCGTTCGTTAAAAATAAAAAAGACTGCGGCCTGCGATGTAATTCTGTTTCCTGTGATCACAGAAAAAGCCACGTTGGGCTCTGAGAATAATCAAGTTACTTTTCGTGTTCCCATTAATGCTAATAAGTTTGCTATTCGCGCGGCTGTCGAAGAATTGTTCAGTGTAAAAGTAAAATCCGTGAATACCCTTCGACAACAAGGGAAAAGAAAGCGATTTCGCGGCATACCTGGAAAGAGACCAGATTATAAGAAGGCGATAGTGACACTAGAAGACGGCCAATCGATTGATGTGGCGACAGGAATTTAGATAGATGGCACTAAAGAAATACAAACCTAATACCCCAGCCATGCGAGGTTTGGTTCTCGTTGATCGTTCGCAACTATGGAACGGTCGGCCTGTTAAGTCTTTAACCGAAGGCTTAATAAAATCGGGTGGGCGTAACAATAAGGGCCGTGTAACCTCAAGGAGGCGTGGAGGCGGTCACAAGCGGCTTTATCGGGAGATCGAATTTAAAAGGGCAAAATTTGACGTTCCGGCTACGGTGCAGAGGATTGAATACGATCCAAATCGGTCTGCATTCATCGCTCTATTAAAGTACGACGACGGTGAGGAAGCATATATTTTGGCGCCGCAACGACTGCAAGAGGGCGACACGGTTATTGCGGCGAGTAGGGCTGATATCAAACCCGGTAACGCCATGCCAATGGAGAATATGCCCGTCGGTACAATAATACATAACGTAGAGCTCAAACCTGGTCGTGGCGGCCAGATGGCTCGGGCGGCGGGTACTTACGTTCAGCTAATTGGAAAAGATTCAGGGTATGCTCAGCTTCGGTTAACATCCGGCGAATTGCGCATGGCTCCGGCAAAATGTCTTGCAACCGTTGGGGCCGTGTCAAACTCCGATAATCAAAACATTAATTTGTCGAAAGCAGGACGTAAAAGGTGGCTCGGGAAACGTCCGCAGGTTCGCGGCGTGGCCATGAACCCAGTTGATCATCCACACGGTGGGGGAGAGGGGCGAACATCCGGAGGTAGGCACCCGGTTTCTCCTTGGGGCAAGCCGACAAAGGGAGCCCGTACCCGGCGTAAGAAAAAATCGGATGAGTTGATTATGCGTCGCCGGCGAAAGAAATAGGAAGGGATAACCAATTGGCTCGATCAGTTTGGAAAGGCCCGTTTGTAGATGGCTATCTCCTTAAGAAAGCGGAGGAAAGCCGTGCTTCGGGGAGGAACGACGTGATAAAAACGTGGTCTCGGCGTTCAACAATATTACCGCAGTTTGTTGGCTTAACGTTCGGCGTTCATAATGGACACAAACATATACCGGTCCTAGTTACAGAAAATATGGTTGGCCATAAGTTTGGTGAATTTGCGGTCACGCGTACCTATCTGGGCCACGCTGCTGATAAAAGGGCTAAGAGGGTTTAATTATGGGCAAGCCCTCTTATAACCGCGCTCTGGCCGACAATGAAGCGAAAGCTTTTGCAAAGACCATTCGCGTAAGTCCGCAAAAACTTAATCTCGTGGCTCAATCAATTCGCGGATTGCCTGCTGAAACAGCACTTGCCGAATTGAGTTTTTCACGCAAAAGAATTGCGGGCGCGGTAAAGAGTGTTCTAGAGGCTGCTATTGCTAACGCAGAAAACAACCATCAGCTTGATGTTGATCGCCTCGTTGTTTCGGAGGCCACGGTGGGTAGGGCATTCGTTATGAAACGTTTTAGAGCGCGTGCACGTGGTCGAGTGGGTGGTATACAAAAACCATTTAGCAACTTGACTGTCGTGGTGCGCGAATTGGAGGAACAGACCTGATGGGCCAAAAAGTAAA
>CAZOHS010000222.1:0-3483 GCA_964579285.1 uncultured Rhodospirillaceae bacterium
CCTATCTTCAGGGACTTAATTCCCCCCAACAAAGTGCGGTTGAAACCGTTGATGGACCACTTCTTGTTCTTGCTGGTGCGGGCACTGGTAAGACACGCGTCCTGACGACCCGTATAGGTCATATTTTAATCACACACCGCGCTTGGCCTAATCAGGTCCTCGCTGTTACTTTTACAAATAAGGCAGCACGTGAAATGAGCGAACGTGTAGCCAGAATTATGGGCGCCGGGACAGAAGGCCTTTGGATTGGAACGTTTCATGCAATCTCCACGCGAATACTGAGAAGGCACGCAGAGGTTGTTGGATTAAAAACGAACTTTACTATTTTGGATCAAGACGATCAGGTCAGGTTGATAAAACAATTAGCGAATGCGGAACAAATTGATGATTCGCGATGGCCTGCGCGCGCTATCCATTCGGCCATAGAAAGATTTAAAGACCGAGGTCTGTTGCCGGGAAAAGTCAGCGTAACAGAAGCAGGGGATATAGCTGATGGAAGACTAATTGAACTGTATAATCTGTACCAAGAGCGCTTAAAGATCCTTAATGCGGCTGATTTTGGAGATTTGCTGTTACATTGCTTGACAATTTTTGCGACAAAACCCGATATTCTCGAGCAATATCAGAAGACCTTTCATTATATCTTGGTTGATGAGTACCAAGACTCAAACGTGGCACAGTACCTTTGGCTGCGCTTGCTGGCGCAGGGGCGCAATAACATCTGCTGTGTGGGCGACGATGACCAGTCTATTTACAGTTGGCGTGGCGCCGAGGTAGGGAATATTTTAAGGTTCGAGAAAGATTTTCCCGGCGCAAAGGTTGTACGATTAGAGCAAAATTATCGATCAACACAACCTATACTCTCGGCAGCCTCAAGTTTGATTTCTAATAATCGAGGGCGATTAGGCAAATCCCTTTGGACCGAGTCTCAAGAGGGCGATCTTATAGGTGTGCGGGCCGTATGGGATGGTGAGTCTGAAGCACGGTTTGTCTGCGACGAAATTGAAAATCGTAGCAAACTAGGCGCTTCGTTAGATGAGACAGCAATACTAGTGCGCGCTAGTTTTCAAATGAGAGAATTTGAAGAACGCTTCATTACACTTGGAATTCCATATCGTGTAATTGGTGGCCCACGATTCTACGAACGGCAAGAAGTTCGGGATGCTATTGCATATTTTCGTGTGGTTGCGCAGCCGGCCGATGATCTGGCTCTAGAGCGTATTATAAACACGCCACGTCGTGGTCTGGGCGCTGTAACTCTACAAACTATTCATTCATACGCCCGTTTAACAGATATTTCGTTATACGAGGCTTCTCTGCACCTTATAGAAACAGATGACCTTCACGCGCAAGCACGCTCATCTCTTCGTCACCTAATAGAGAATTTTGAGCGGTGGCGGGTTCAGTCGCAAGTCATGAGCCATGTCGAAATAGCAGAAATAATACTTGATGAATCTGGTTACACAGAAATGTGGATGAAGACCAGGTCGCCGGATGCACCCGGGAGGCTCGAAAATCTTAAAGAGCTTGTGTCGGCCTTGGTTGAGTTTGATTCACTCGGTGGATTTCTGGAACACATCAGTTTAGTGATGGATCGCGATGAAAATGCACTGGGCGAGATGGTTACGCTAATGACACTGCACGCGGCGAAGGGGCTCGAATTTGATCACGTCTTTCTACCTGGATGGGAAGAGGAAATATTTCCGAACCGACGGTCGATAGATGAAGGGGGTGGTGATGGACTAGAGGAGGAGCGGCGTCTTGCCTACGTAGGTCTAACAAGAGCTCGTAAAAAGGTATGGATTTGCCACGCCGCGAGCCGCAGAGTCTATAATCAGTGGCTGTCCTGTGCACCCTCTCGATTTATTACAGAACTACCGGAAGAATTGGTGGAACATGCTTTAGAACCTGGCTTGCACGGTGGTGTACCCGAACCGGAGACCTATTCGCCACGCGGTGACGGGATCAATACAATTGGAAGAGGACCAGGTTATAAGCGAATGCATTTGAGAGGGACCGACTCATCTATTTATACGCAAACCGGAACGAGCGATGAGGGCAAAATCGACGTCGGGGTTCGTATATTTCATCAAAAATTCGGATATGGCATCGTTAAGTCTAATGATCATGGAAAATTAGAGATTGAGTTTGAAAAGGCTGGGACAAAAAAAGTAATGGAGACTTTTGTGGAGCCCGCATGATTCCCACTATATTGTGGGAGATTATTCTCGAACTACCTCACAGTAAATATATCGAGATATTTGAGGCAGCATTCGAAGAAATATCTGTTGCAACGGCAACTTTCGAGATAGAGACCACACACCATTGGCGGTTCACTGCGTATGTTCCAACAGAAGTGCCCCGAGGTGAGCTTGAAAAAAAATTACAAAGCACTGAAGCTCATGCGGGTGTAGCGTCATTGGTAAAGACCATCCGGCCCGTAGCAGATAAAGACTGGGTGGCGGAATACCAGAAAGACATGCGGCCGATAAAAGTTGGGTCCTACTATATTTCCGGCTCGCATGTATCTGACCCAACACCGCTTGGTTGTGTGTCAGTCAAAATAGATGCGGGCCTAGCATTTGGAACAGGGAGCCACGAAACAACCCAAAGTTGTCTAGAAGCAATGGAAGAGATTTGCGGAGAGGAGCCCCCTGTTAACGCGCTCGACCTCGGTACTGGCAGTGGTATTCTCGCTATAGCACTTGCTAAACGCTACAAAGTTTTCGTTTTCGCCAGTGATCAAGATCCCGTTGCTATACGGGTTGCCCGAGAAAATGCGGCACTTAATGACGTCAGTAAATATATTAAATTTTTTAAAAGCGATGGTTTCCATAATCCTAAATTACTCAGAAATGCTCCATTCGATCTAATTATTGCAAATATCGTTTCAAAGCCGTTGATCGGTTTGGCAGAGGATATCGCAAATGCTACCGGTACCAATGGCAAAGTGGTACTTTCTGGCATTCTAACCTCACAAGTAGAGGTGGTAATTGATACATTTAGAGATCGAGGGCTTCTTTTAATTAAGAAAATAATAAAGGCGGATTGGGAAACGATTGTGTTAAAACGCGATATCTAATTTTATCCTCTGAATTTAACTATTGGGTCCTGTCAGAGTTTTTGATGTAACTTTTTGGTTGTCTAATGCTAGGAGGTAATAATAGATAAAGTTTTTTTGGAAGGGCTTGCGGCCTCGGAAATTTCACTCGACTTAGCCGCAACCCATGCAGTCTTGGTGGAAATTTTTGAGGGTAATTCTATCTCAGAGGTTTTAGATAGAATAAACGGCTTGAGAGAAAAGCAAGCGTTGGCACTCGGTCCTCACCCTCCAATACCACAGCGTGTAACCGCGTTGCGAGAAGAGCTTCAGAAATTGAGCCTGGACGGTTTTTTAATACCCTTAGCCAATGAACATCAGGGAGAGTTCATAGAAAAGCGGTCGCAGCGTCTGGAGTGGCTGACTGGTTTTAGTGGCTCCGC
>CAZOHS010000223.1:0-3474 GCA_964579285.1 uncultured Rhodospirillaceae bacterium
GGCCCTGTCCCGGACCCAATGTCGCTGTATCTACCATAATATTCGATTTTATTCGGGACGCATCTTCCAGCGTCATCCGACACGTCAGATATGCACCCCTCGAATGTCCTACAATATTGCATTCATTTAGGTCTACCACCTCCAGAAAACGAAGAGCATGGTTAACGACACTCTCCATAGTGTAGGCGTCATCCGTTTTCGGGTTATCGGTATAACCCTGGCCAATCTTGTCAACGGCAATTACCCGACATTCCTTTGATAATCCGTCAAAATTTAAATTCCAGTCCGCGGCGCAGTCAGCGCCGTGAGCCGAACCGAAATTACCACCGTGAAACAAGACGACGAGTTCACCCTCCCCCGCGTCAAAGTAACGCGTGCGGATCCCATCAACGTCGACGAACTTAGCTTGAGAAAAATCCATGACACCATCCCCTTATGCTGAAGCAATGAAGCTTTGGACAACTTCATTGAAACGCTTGCGCTGTTCACGAAAGCAGAAATGTCCCGACTGATTGAAAATCTGCCATCGACACCGACGCTCCTTAGCAGCCAGTATCTTGTAGAGTTCTAACGTTTGGGTATGCGAAACAGTAAGGTCTTCGTTTCCCCACGCCAGCATCACGGGCCTTTGAATACCCCGACCGCTAAGCACCCGAAACATTTCTTCCTTGTCTGTTTGCAGGCCAGGTAAAAACCGCGTCCACATCAAACCTTCATTTATCATTTTATCAATGGTTTCGGCGTATTTTTGTTGCTGTGCAATATCGGTCAAGGCATCCAGCCAATCTTCGGTCACGCATTCCGCGCTGTATGAATAACGTTCGAGCACCCACCGTTGACCTTCTCGCGTCAAGGCGGGTTCTGGGTTGTTGGTGAAAACCATCTCATTTGTGCCTGTACCTGGAGCGCAGGTGTTGCTGCTCACGATAACACAAGATTGAACCAATTCCGGGTGTTCAACTGTCAAGCGACACGTCAGATAGCCACCGCGCGAATGGCCAATGAGATGGGCACTTTCTATGCCAATTGTTTTGAGTGTTTTGTAGACGTGCTGCACAACGGCATCCATTGTGTAGTCTTCATCGTTTTTCGGATTATCCGTGTACCCCTGGCCCAACTTGTCTATCGCCACAACACGGCACCATTTTGAAAAATCGTGGAGTGTGTCACCCCAATCTTCTATAGCATCCGCACTGGTAGTAGCGCCAAAATTTCCGCCGTGTATAAGCACCACGACTTGTCCGCTACCGCCTTCCCAATAACGTGTTCGTAGTCCGTCCACATCGACGAATTTCTCACCTTGCAATGACATGATCTACCACCCCTAGATACCGAAAATTAACCCGCAACAAGTCCCTGTATTAACCACCGTAACCTGATGGATAAGTCAATACAAACCGTTATAGCTAACGTTATCCCGCAGCCCCGGAAGGCGACAAAAGCATCGGTGGTAATGGAACTAAAGTATTGGTAGCGTTAGATAGGAAACGTGGAGTTACCAATGGAAATTTTGCTCAAACCGCTCACCGACACGCTCGGTGCTGAAATTAAGGGCTTAAATCTCCAATACCCGATAGATGACGGGACACTTCACAAACTAAAATCCGCATTCACCAACCATTCGGTATTATTGTTTCGTGACCAACAATTAACGCCCGAGCAACAAATTTCATTTAGCCAACAGTTTGGGCCTCTCGAAATTCACGTTAGCAAGAAATATCTCCTGCAGGGGCATCCCGAAATCCTTGTTCTTAGTAATGAAAAGAATTCAGATGGCAGTAGGGTAAGCATAGCGGACGGTGGAACGGGCTGGCATTCTGATCTTTCGTACATGGAACGCCCCGCGATGGCTTCGTTGCTGTATGCTGTCAAAACGCCTGACACCCCGGGGATAGCCCAAGACACGGCCTGGTCAAGTGGTTACCGCGCGTACGAAACTCTTCCAGTAGAGTTGAAGAAACGCGTTGAGAGCCTCAAAGGCATACACCTGTTTGACCAAGACCAAAATCCACGCATGCCGCCGATTGACACGAAATATCGGGACAAACACACGCCCGCGCTCCGTGCCCTAACGCCGCCAAAAGAACACCCAATGGTTCGCACCCACCCGGAAACAGGCAGGAAAGCACTCTATATATCGATCCGCTTTACGATCGGCATTGCGGGCCTCCCTGAAGATGAGGAAAACGAATTACTTGATGCTCTGTTCGCACACCAAGCGGATCAAGGAAATGACTACGTTCACCAATGGCGCACAGGAGATTTGGTATTGTGGGACAACCGCTGCACAAATCACCGAGCCCTGGGGCAAATTTCAGAACCACCAAACATACGACGCATGCACCGGACAACCCTATCGGGTGATGTCCCCTACTAAATATACTATTGATTAGTAATGTTGGCTCTTCGTTGTGGGAGAATTGCTTGAATGACGCCCAAGATAGCGAGACCGACAAAAAGAGTAAAAGACCAACTGAGAGCGTGAAGAAAGTCGCGAGGGTTATGGTCAATGGCCGTGTCGCCCAGGCTTATCGATATAAACGCCGTAACAATAAACATACTAACAACCATCCCCATTGACCTACTCAGCCCTGATAATGCCGAGGCTTGACCTCTATCAGCGGCTTCTACGCTGTTCATAATTAGCGCAATATTAGGCGCTGAAAACAATGCAAAACCAAGCCCCTGCATGACCATAGCGCCGATAACAAGTTCAATACCGGATTTATCATCAATTAAAGCCGGCAAACTCACACTGACCACCACCAGCACCCCTCCAAAAGCGCTTATATGCCGGGGCGAAATCCGATCCGCAAGCCGTCCGGCTAACGGCGCGAATATTGCCATGACCACTGGCCCGATAACCAAAATATGCCCCGCAACTTCAGGGGTGTTGCCGCGAATGAGTTGAAGGTAAAGGCTCAAGAGAAAGGTAGTTCCGATTGTTCCGCAATAGATTAAAAACTGGGTAATAAGCGCGCGTGAAAGTGCCCGATTTCGCCACACCTCATCAATTTTTAGCAACGGGTTTTTCGAACGACGTTCAACAAAAACAAAAAGGAACAAAACAAAGACACCAAGAACCGCTAATGTTATACCAATGCCCGCGACCTTAAACATTACCGCACCAGCAATAATCGAACCTATCCCAGCTGAAAGCAGTGAGCTATTAAGGAGGTTCACGCGAGTGACCGGTCTACGCCAACGGCCCGGCAACCTGTTCCGGGCAAGTAGGAAGGCCACCAACGGCGGCAATGCACCCAAAAAGTACACCCAACGCCAACCCAAATGTGTCGTGATCAAACCAGAAAAGAATGGACCCGACGCAAGTCCGATGTATGTCGCTGCAATTGCCAGCCCCAGCATCCTACCTAACTGTTTTGGTGGAGCAATATCCGCGACAATTGCCATGCCGATAGCCGTCAGGAGGGCGGCCCCGATACCTTGACAAAAACGTGTTACAATTACTGTTTC
>CAZOHS010000224.1:0-3412 GCA_964579285.1 uncultured Rhodospirillaceae bacterium
TCAACAATATCCACTGAGAAATCGAGGGCTATAAAGTTATCGCTTGAAGATGGCAATTTGATATTGACTGCTACTAGTCCAGAGGCTGGCAGTGCCCGAGAAGAACTGGATGTGGATTATGCTGACGGCCCCATGGAAATAGGTTTTAATTCTAAATATTTGCTAGATATAACCCAGCAAATAGAGGGTAACGACGCTAAGTTTAAGTTGTCTGATGGTGCCTCTCCTGCATTGGTGCAGGATATGGGGGACCCTAGCGCGTTATACGTTTTAATGCCCATGCGCGTCTGATAGAGCTTAGGTTTTGCAGGTAGCTCTGGCAAACTCACGAGGAAACGCTATCCAACAACAATATCGCGCGTTGGTTAAGTTGTCTCTAAGCGATTTCCGTTGCTACCAATCTTTACGGCTCGAAGCGGATAGGCGCCCAGTAGTACTTATCGGTTGTAATGGGGTGGGTAAAACAAATTTGCTTGAAGCAATTTCATTTCTTGCGCCTGGTCGGGGATTGCGACGGGCAGTGTTGGGGGATGTAACTCGTTGCGACCGTAAAGCCACTGAGCATGGTCCGCTTTGGGCGGTGGCCGCAACGTTAGAAACACCGAACGGCCAACTCGAGGTGGCGACCGGTTATGAAATGGATCCTGAAACCGATGTAGGTGGTCGGAGAATAGTGCGTTTAAATGGGGCTAATGTTAAAAATCAGGCGTCACTAGACGAAGTTTGTGCGGCAATATGGTTAGTCCCGGACATGGATCGTTTGTTTGTGGATGGGCCATCTACTAGGCGACGTTTTTTGGACCGAATGGTTTCTACGTTTGATATCAGTCACAATGTCCAATTGAATAATTATGAAAAAGCAACACGTGAACGCACAAGGTTGTTACGTGAGGATAATTCAGCGTCACAATTCTCTGATGTGGGGTGGATCGACGCGCTTGAACATAGAATGGCAGAAAATGGAGTTGCCATAGCCGCCGCGCGCAAATCATATGTGAAAAAACTAAATGCCGCCTTTCAATTAAGTACTGGGTGTTTTCCGGAAGCAAGGGTCGACATTGTCGGTGATCTTGAGTTATGGCTCGAAAAAAGCTCGGCCCTGGAAGTCGAGGATAAATTTAGAGGGGCGCTTTCGGCCTCTAGGCAACTTGATCGTGATGCGGGACGTGCTCTGCTCGGTGCTCATCGTTCTGATGTCGAGGTAATGTATTTACCTAAAAAGAGGCAAGCAGCGGTATGCTCGACGGGTGAGCAAAAAGCGTTGCTTATCAGCATCATTCTTGCTCACGCACGTCTAGTTTCTTTGGAACGAGGTTGGCCACCCCTCTTATTGCTAGACGAAATTGTTGCCCATCTTGATTTAGATAAACGAGCGGCGTTATTTGCCGAAATTTGCGCTATTGGAGCACAGTCGTGGATGACTGGGACAGACCTTAATTTGTTTGAGGGTTTTCTTGGCCGGGCACAAACTTTCCGGATTGACGCCGGTAAAGCGCACAGCATTTGAGGACGGTATGAGCCAAGATAATAATTCTTCGGTAGCAGTTCAAGAAACCGCAGTTGAATCTGAATACGGCGCTGACTCGATCAAAGTTTTAAGAGGTCTAGAGGCGGTCCGGAAACGGCCAGGGATGTATATAGGTGATACCGATGATGGTTCCGGACTTCACCACATGGTATACGAAGTGGTTGATAACGCGATTGATGAAGCGTTGGCTGGGCATTGCTCTGAGGTGACCGTGACATTGAATGGTGACGGGTCTGCAACAATCACAGACGACGGTCGAGGCATTCCAGTCGAAATTCATGAGGAAGAGGGCGTCTCGGCAGCTGAAGTCATTATGACACAGTTACACGCTGGTGGTAAATTTGATCAGAACTCCTATAAAGTATCTGGGGGATTGCACGGTGTCGGCGTATCAGTTGTCAATGCTTTATCAGCTCGGTTAGAACTTAAAATTTGGCGCGATGGGGCTGAACATTCCATGGTGTTTCGTGATGGCCAGGCAGAGGAACCCCTTCAAGTCGTAGACCCTAATAGCGATAAGCAGGGTACATCGGTGACATTTTTGCCATCACCCCAGACGTTTTCACTGACGGAATTCAGTTTTTCGACTTTAGAACACCGCTTGAGAGAACTCGCCTTTTTAAACTCAGGGGTTAGGCTGAAGTTGATCGATGAAAGGGGGGTGGAACCTAAAACAGTTATTCTCGAATACGAGGGTGGCATAGAGGCATTTGTTCGACATCTCGATCAGTCGAAAACACCTTTATTGGATGTCCCGATTGTAATTAGCGGTGAACAAGGAGGGGTTTCTGTAGATCTGGCTCTTCAGTGGTCAGATAGCTACCACGAAACAATGTTGTGTTTTACCAATACTATTCCGCAATCGGATGGGGGAACACATTTGGCCGGGTTTCGTGGTGCATTAACGAGAACCGTGAATGGTTACGCAAATGATAGTGGCCTAACAAAAAAAATTAAAATTTCCCTATCAGGTGACGACGCTCGTGAAGGATTAACTTGCGTACTTTCGGTCAAAGTACCGGATCCAAAATTTTCGTCTCAAACTAAGGACAAACTTGTTTCGTCAGAGGTCCGCCCCATAGTCGAGAGTATTGCCAACAAGAAGCTCGGCCAATGGTTTGAAGAACACCCTAACGACGCAAAGAAAGTGGTTGGTAAAGTGATTGAGGCGGCCATTGCTAGAGATGCGGCGCGAAAGGCGAGAGATCTCACCCGAAGAAAGGGGGCGTTGGATATTTCCTCTCTACCTGGAAAATTAGCCGATTGTCAGGAACGAGATCCAGCCAATGCCGAAATATTTATAGTTGAGGGTGATTCTGCCGGTGGCTCAGCGAAACAGGCACGTAACCGCTTAAACCAAGCAGTTTTGCCGCTCCGTGGTAAAATTCTCAATGTTGAACGCGCACGTTTTGACAAGGTACTTTCTTCTACAGAACTTGGAACGCTGATTACGGCATTGGGTGCTGGGATTGGTGCGGAGGATTTTAATATCGAAAAAGCTCGTTATCATCGTATCATAATTATGACAGATGCTGACGTTGATGGAAGCCACATACGTACTTTGCTTTTAACATTTTTCTTTCGTCAAATGCCCGCACTAATAGAGCGGGGCTATTTGTATATTGCTCAGCCACCACTGTATCGTGCAAAAAAAGGAGATAGCGAACAATACCTAAAAGATGACCCCGAATTGGAGGAGTATCTTATTGGAGCTGGGATGAAAGATGCGGTTCTCCGAATTAGTGATGGCGCTCAAATTGCGGGTCGTGACCTTTATGATCAGATAAAAAAAGCTCAGCGCGCAAAACGCCTGCTTCAGCCAATGTCGTCTAAGCTTACTAACACTACCGTCGCCGAGCAGGCCGCGGTACTTGGCGCGTTTAA
>CAZOHS010000225.1:0-3407 GCA_964579285.1 uncultured Rhodospirillaceae bacterium
GTATATTTTTTGTGGGTGACGCTAGGTTTCGTACACCGGGCTTTTTCTGCCAGAGGCTATGTCGCTGATGAGTTTCTTAGATCATATTTTTCGATGTAACGAGCACGACCTATCGAAATTTGTTCCTCTAATTGTAGAGGAAACTATTGTTGGCCATATTCGCCGTGATAACGTCCAGTATCTAGAAAGCTTCACGAGTGTTTTTAATCTGTCACCCGATAGTATCTGTTTGGCGGATGGACTGAGAAACTACGTGGATAGAACAGAAGCATTAGAGAGCGTTATCTGTAGTCTATTTAAACAAAATATTATCGGTCGACCTCGGAATGAGGCATATCCAGTGGGCGCCCGATGGGGCGGGCCATACGCGTTTCAAATCGAACGGTCGGCCGCATCGTTTTTTGGAATCCAAGCCTACGGGATCCACGTTAACGGGTTTGTCCGAATAAATGGTCGTTTAAAGATGTGGGTCGGTGTTCGCGCGAACGACCGCCCAGTTTGTCCAGGCCAACTCGATAACATGATTGCGGGTGGTCAACCCGTTACACTTACGCTCCGTGAAAACTTATTAAAAGAAGCCAGTGAGGAAGCAAATGTTCCAGCAGAGCTGGCGGCCAAAGCAATTCCTACGGGAGCGATAAGTTATGTTATGGAGGATGATATAGGTCTGAAACCAGATACAATGTTTTGTTGGGATTTGGAGCTACCTCTTGACTTCGAGCCAGTTAATACGGATGGGGAGATTGCAGATTTTCGTCTGATGCCATTAGAAGACGTTATGGAAGTTGTCGATACGACTTTCGACTTTAAATTTAATTGTAACTTGGTGAACATCGACTTCTTTATTCGTCATGGTGTTCTTTCACCAGAACACGGGGACTATGTTTCCATTGTGCGGGGTTTGAGATCGTAACGTCTTAAGTGCGCCTGATTTTTCTAGTGCAACAACTTATTTTAAAAATGGCTATTAACACTAAGGATCAAATCCGGAGAGGGATATAACTGCATCTGGGCTATATCCTTGGTCACGAAGGCCTCTAATTGTTATGTCGTTGGTTCGTTTGGATAGCCGCCGCCCATCACGATCTGTCAAAAGGTGATGGTGGTCATATATGGGCGTTCTATAGTCCAACAAATTCTGCAGTAGCCTGTGTACATCTGTTGATGGTTTTAGGTCGCAACCCCGGTGCACTAGTGTTATGCCTTGTAGCTGGTCATCGACTGTAACGGCAAGGTGATAACTCGTTTCTATGTCTTTGCGTGCTAGCACGACATCACCAAATCGTATAGGCTCTGCTTTGAAAATTTGGTTTTTGCTGTCGCTCCACTCAAGTTTTCCAGCCCTCGCTATGGCAACCTGCATGTCAATCCGTTGAGCATAGTTCCTGCCCTCTGCCGACAGAGAGTCGCGCTGTATATTTGTCAAACTCCGACATGTACCAGGATAAATTGGTCCGTCGGGGCCGTGTGGTGCGTGTCCCGAATTTTTTATTTCTGTCATAATTTCTGAACGGCTACAAAAGCAGCGGTATAGAGCCTGTAGGGAATGGAGTTTGTTTAAAGCCACAGCGTAATCTGCCATGTGGTCAGATTGCTTGCGGATTGGCGTCTCCCAATCAAGGCCCAGCCATTCTAGATCTTCAACAATAGCGTCGGTATATTCGTCTTTACACCGAATAGGGTCGATGTCCTCTATTCGAAGATGAAAAGTACCTCCCGGCCCCCGCCCGTGAAACGCTGTCAGAGCGGAAAACACATGTCCGATGTGGAGTAAGCCTGTCGGGCTTGGTGCAAACCGTGTAACGTGTCTTGGCTTACTTAATTTCAGCATGCGTATGGTCCATTAACATAAAAGCCTCTTACACAAATTAGCCTCGAATTGCGATAGCTCCAATCATCGGATGGACAAGAAACTCACTAGTCAAAACTTTGATCATGCCTTACATGATCTTACCCAGCGCGATGACGATCTCGCCAGGGTCATTAGAGACTATGGCAGGCCAACGGTATTGCGGCGAACGGGGGGATTCAAAAGTCTAGTATTACTGATTTTAGAGCAGCAGGTGTCGCTGGCGTCGGCAGACGCCTGCTACAAGCGTTTAATTACTGCTGTCCCGCGGTTAAATCCTTTGAATATTTTGGCATTGTCCGATTCGGGCTTTCGCGAGGCCGGGGTTAGCCGCCAAAAGACACGTTATATCCGCGACTTGGCGGACGCTGTTCTGAACAAAAGGCTGAAACTTCAAAGCTTACTCTATCTGAGAGATGAAGAAGTTCGAGAGAACCTCAGTCAGGTGAAGGGCATTGGACCCTGGACCGCGGATGTCTATCTGTTAGCGTGCCTTTCCCGCCCCGACGTATGGCCGACAGGTGATATTGCATTACAAACTGCAGTGCGCGATATAAAAGGACTTGGGAATCGCCCCGATGAGAAGGAACTTTTTGAAATTGGCGAGCTGTGGAAGCCCTGGCGTAGTGTCGCGGCCAGTCTTTTGTGGCACTATTATAGGAATGTCGTGCGTAAAAAATAATGTTTGTAGAACTTTAATAAACGGAACCGTATATGGCCAATCTTCCCGATTTGAACGGACCGGAAGCTGAACCGTCTTCCACTTCCAAACCAGAACAACTAATTATACTAGTGCATGGTTATGGTGCGGATGGAAACGACCTTTTTTCCCTTGGCCAATATTTCGGCCAAATCGCGCCCGGCGCTGCAATAATAGCGCCAAATGCACCATACAGATGCCAAGCGTCACCATTCGGCTTTCAATGGTACGACGTCTGGCTGCAAGATCCGGCCGAGAGGTTGTCCGCTATTCGCTCGACGGCCGCCATTTTTGATAATTTTATTGATCAGCAGCTTGATCGATGGGGGCTGTCTGCTGACAAGTTAATCCTAATCGGATTTTCGCAAGGAACGATGATGTCTCTATTTGCCGCACCACGGCGTGAAACATCCGTTGCCGGCATAGTTGGTTACTCTGGAAGAATGGAATCGCCGGATCTGTTGGCCACAGAAATCCGGTCAAAACCGCCAGTGGTTCTGGTGCACGGCGATTCAGATGAACTTCTTGCGGTGTCGGAAATGGAGACAGCCGCCAAAACTTTAGAAGAAAATGGGATTCCTGTGGCAACCCACGTTCGACCCGGATTAGGTCACGGAATTGATGAAGAGGGCATCCGTATTGGAGTTGAGTTTGTAGGAAAGGCTCTGTCTTGATGGTTTCTTGGACTCAACACCTTGTATCCACATTGTAATATGCCGCAAAATCTTCACGCTACCCCGGTTGCTCTGCTCGTCGACGGCCGCTAATCTCGTACCCAAATGGTTGACATAAGGCGCGTTTCTATAACTGGGATACATGAGCGGTGATTGGGAATTCCCCGGCACTCGTACTCAATGC
>CAZOHS010000226.1:0-3403 GCA_964579285.1 uncultured Rhodospirillaceae bacterium
AATTAGGTTATTTTTTAGGTTTTTCACCAGTTAACTCATCAAATATTCTTCGCGCGGCGCGCCCTGCAAAGAGAGCAGGTTCTTCAGTTGGTTTCGTTTCCTGTGCAATCTTTTTTAAATCATCACGCGTTTTATCAATCCGGGGTTTCGTTGCCTCATAGGTTTCAGCAGCCTTTTTTTGGACACGCTCATCAGTGGCAATCCGTTGAGCAGCCTTAAAGATAAGATTACGAAGTATCGGCATGATAGTTGCAGCTTACCATTTTTGAGCGATAATTTCTGGAATTTATTATACTAGAATATCATTTCGTTTCTCGCGAGAAATGAACCAGCGTGAAAGCCAGCGCTAAATTCAATTTAATTGTTATTTTAAACTGTCTGCGGCAGACTTTTCGGATGAGAAAACTGACCACCACACTCTGTCTGACGATTGCCGCCGCAGTAAGCATTGCCCTATGTTTTCCGATTAACTGATAAGAACTTTCTCTATGGCTAAACATCAATCCCAACAAATTATCGTCCATTCAATTCGATCAAATGGATTAGGGGTAGCGGGTTTTGTAATGGCAGTAATATCTATTTTTATTGGCTGGATACCGTTCATAGGTGCAATACCGTTAGGTCTCGCAATACTCTTTTCAATTATTGCATTGTTCCGAAGCCCGAGGGGTCTGGCAATTGCTGGTTTGATTGTCTCTTTGATTGTCTCAGGGATTACGTTGTTAATTTATCAAGGAATTTGGTTAAGCCTCGCGATTGAATTTGGGGAGAACATAGGGGAGAACATATAGGTCTCTTGTGATGAAGAAAGTCGTGGGATAAGAAAATGGTGCCGCGCCACAGGATCGAACTGCGGACCTATGGTTTACAAAACCATTGCTCTACCACTGAGCTAGCGCGGCACTCAAAACACTCATATACCGCCAACGGATTTTAGCAACAAGGAATTCCTTGAATTGCCTTGATTGTTTTGTGGATGCGTGGCAGCTAAGGCTTTGCTTTATCCGCTCAGGGAGATCCCATGGATTGGACGCGACGCCGAGAAAAGTTTCGTGCCTTGATGCAGAGTGACATCTGTGTTCACCCAGCGTCAGTATATGATCCGATTTCAGCCAGGATCGCAGAACACCTCGAATTTGAAGTTGGTATATTTGCTGGCTCCGTCGCTTCACTGACTGTTTTGGGTGCGCCGGATCTACTGGTCCTCACACTTTCGGAATTTGCGGAACAGGCATACCGAATAAATAGAGCTGCAGGGGTTCCATTGCTTGTTGACGCAGACCACGGCTATGGCAATGCTTTGAATGTGAGGAGGACAGTAGAGGAGCTTGAAACCGCGGGAGTTGCTGCGCTAACTATCGAGGATACAGATCTACCCCAGCCTTTTGGCTCGTTGGGCTCTATACAACTGCTTAGTTTGGACGAAGGTGTTGGCAAAATCAAAGCCGCGCTATCGGCGCGCGCTGACACTTCACTAACGATCGTTGGTCGGACCAGCGCTATACCGACAATGGGTCTAGACGAGGCTATTCTCAGGGGTAAGGCCTACGAAGCCGAGGGCGTAGATGCAATGTTTTACACGGGAGTATCAGACAAAACCGAAATAGAAGCCCTTGCGGCAGCCCTAGCCGTACCAATTTTTCTTGGTGGTGGTGGAGAGGGGATACTTGGTGACAGGGAATATTTGATTAGCCAAAATGTCCGCATCAGCCTTCAGGGCCACCAATCATTTCGCGCCGCTGTTCAAGCCGCATACACTACATTGAAATTGCTGCGGGAAGGCACAGCACCTAGCCAAATTCCCGGGCAACCTTCTGATAACTTGATGTCGGCGTTGACTGATGATGAGCAATACCAAGACTGGATGCGGGAATTCCTTGGCGACTAAAACTACTCCGCAGCAAGAGGTATGAGTTCTGTATCCTTGGCGCCCGCATGCGTTATATGCGCCATCGTCATCGCTTCTGCTATCTGTGCAACTTCCGTTTCTGTTAACTTCATAAGCGGGGGGCGGACGACGGCGGGGCCATTGAGGCGTCGCAACAACACCAAGGCTTCTTTCATACGGTTATGCATATCGCCAAAGGGAGTACGGTAGAACACCTGTGTAGTATAGTAGATACGGTCCGCCAGTTTCTGTGCTGTTAAAAGATCATTCACTTGGACAGCGCGAAAAAGTGAGGCTTGCAGATCTGCAATTACGGACCCAGCACCGGACAGAAGACCATCCGCACCCATGACTAAAGAGGACATCAGCCAAGAAGAATTTGTCGAAAGCACGTTTATCCGCCGGGGCAGTGAATGAAGAGTTTTGATGTGGCGGTCATGCGTTTCGGGAGGTGACCAGTCTTTTATTGCGCGGACATTTGGTACTTCTTCACAAATACGGACTAACGTATCGAGAGGGTATGCTAATTCGTTTGAATATTGAAAAATAATCAAGGGCAGATCAGTCGCTTCCGCGATCATCTTTATGTGGGTAATTCCCATTTCTGGGCGGTGACGAATACCGCCGAAGCCCATAGAATGTGGCGGGAAGCACAGTAATGCCGACGCGCCATGCTCCTCTGACATTTTCGATATTCGAGCTGCTTCGTGGCTGCTGTCCGCGTACACGCCACAAATCAACGGTAGCTTGTCACCTATCTCATCACCTGCTTCGTCTATCATCATCGTCTGTTCGTCAAAAGAGCAAGCATGAATTTCCGACGCGTGGCCATTAATTGTGACTGCCGAAATTCCTTCCACAGCCGCAGTAAACCCCAAGTGTCGACGCGTTTCAGGCCAATCAAAACTGAAGTCTGCGTTGAAAACCGCAAGTGTTGCAGGGATTACTCCATTTGGAACGTAATCTTTGAAGCGAGCCATAATGTTTTCTCCTACGCTAGCCCTAATTATGTAGCTGCTCTGCCCTGTTTTCAACAGAGTGGTTACGGATGTTATTGAGGATATTAGCCGGTCCGATAGGGATATCGGAAAATTTTGTTCCCAGGTCTGAAAGCGCATCTTCTATGGCTGACGAGACTACAGCTGGCACTGGAACCAACCCACTTTCGCCGACTCCCTTAACCCCCAGTGGGTTCTGGGAGGAAGGAACGACAATGTGCTCGATACTTATTGTTGGTGTCTCCACCGCGCCCGGAATAATGTATTCTGCAAGATTTGTTGACTGAGGCTGAGCATGGTCATCCCAGATCATTTTTTCGAACATTGCGAAGCCGAGCCCGTGGGCTGCACCGCCAATGACCTGGCCATCAATTATGAGTGGGTTGATCATCACGCCGCAATCGTGAGCAATAACGTAGTTTAACACCCGTACTTCGCCTGTTCCACGGTCTACTTCTACTTCGGCCACATGAGCACCATTAGAAAATGCGAGGCCGTCAATCTGGACGGCAACGTG
>CAZOHS010000227.1:0-3380 GCA_964579285.1 uncultured Rhodospirillaceae bacterium
CCACCTACGGCGGTGCGATGCGATGGTACGAAAAGGAAGCCAAAAAAGGATCCGCTAAGGCACAATTTCTTCTTGGAGTGTTATACTCAGAGGGGGTTGGATCCCGACCGAAGGACCAAGCTGCTGCTTTTAGTTGGTTTCAAAAAGCTGCTCAACAGGGGCATGCGTCCGCGCAATACAAACTGGGGTCTGCTTATCAGTTTGGTCTCGGCATAATTCGGAATTTTTCTCTGGCAGAAAAATGGTACCGGCGAGCTGCCGAAAAGGACACAATGGAAGCCCAACACAATCTGGGTTACTTACTTGAAAACGGATTAGGGGTAGAGAAATCGGAGGATGAAGCAGTAATTTGGTATCGGAAAGCTGCGCGAAGCGGCCTTGGCGCTTCCCAGTTAGCGGTAGGTTATATGTATCTGAGAGGCAAAGGGGTGCAAGAAGACCCGGCGGAGGCGTGGGCTTGGTTCCGTGCGGCGGCCTCCCGTAAAATCCCTAACGCGAGGCAAGCGCTCGAAATAGCGGCAAACGCTTTACGGCCCAACCAGTTAGACCGTGCCCAAAGACTGGCCGATAAGCGAATTCGAAAAAATACCCCACGCGGAAGATAAGCCAGTTGAGATGCAAACGTTAGTGGTAAGGTGCGGCCGTCGCCTTGCAGTACAGACGTTACGCGGAGCTGCGGAACCCCCACTTAGAAGTGTCGATGGCGTGCTGCCTTAACAAATTTGGTTCATACCGACAGCCACTAGCGAATTTTTTAGGTGCATCAAAATACACTAGCCGGGACTTTGACACGTCTTCTCTTGCCTAGGTGCGGGAAGTTCTAGTCCATTTGCCGGTAAGGCACACATTTGAGGTCAAGTTTCGAGCGTCGAAACCAACACAAAATTAAATTATTTATATCGCTACCAGGCGGTCCAACCTCCATCCACTGAGATACTAGTTCCTGTCACAAGCGCAGACGCGGGCGACGCCAAGAAAACGACAGCGCCCATAATATCTTCAATTGCACCGAGTTTCCCCATGGGAATGCGACTAAGAGCATCCTTTTTGAAGTCCTCGACTTCGAATGAGGATGCCGTCATCTTCGTTAAGATAAAGGTTGGGCTAATGGCATTAACCCTAATATTTTTTGGTGCTAGCTCTACACCCATTGCCTTAGTCAGACCTTCAATGGCATGTTTAGAGGTGCAGTAAATGGTTCTCCCTGGCAACCCAACATGCCCCATTTGAGAAGACATATTAACTATTGTGCCACCACTCTCCTGCGAAATCATTTTACGGACTACCGTTTGTGCGACAAAAACAGCAGACTTAACGTTTAAGCCCATTATTATGTCGTAGTTTTCTTCTGAGACGTCGATAAAAGGTTCCGGAGCATTAGTTCCCGCATTATTAATCAAAATATCAATATGCTCTATTCCACCAATTTTTTCTTCGATTTGTGAAATATCTGTTACATCACAAACAAGAGACTGTGCCGCTCCGCCACTCGCAGCAATTTCAGCTGCCACAATTTCCAAGGTTTTTTCTACGCGGCCAACTAACAGGACCTCTGCTCCTGCACCCGCTAGTGCGAAGGCACAAGCGCGCCCCAGCCCTCTGCTCGCCCCCGTGACAACGGCAATCTTACCATCCACCCGCATTGCGGGTGTCACAGGGTTAGCGCTCTCCACGATTGTATTGTCCATGTGTTTGCCCTTTTTTTGGTTTGGCCCCTAGAATGCTTAGCCCAGGTGTTTGGCTAGGAATGCAATTTTAAATAATTTTTCATACAATAACGTATAGTTGAGAGTATTAGAGTTAAAGTTGATAGAATTGCACCAGAATAAAAAACAACAGGGTATTTTCCATGGTTCACAAAAACACAGAAGGCAAGCTTAACATCAACATCCTCCGTGAAACCGCGGAGAAGTGCAAAAATTGGGGTAAATGGGGTGCGGAAGACGAGGCCGGGACCCTGAATTATATCACGGCCCAAGATATCATTGCGGCAGCTGGCCTTATTAAAAAGGGAAAGACCTTTTCGCTGGGACTAAATTTTGACAATCAAGGGCCCCAGTCTGGACTGTGGGGTAATCGCTTTAATCCTATCCATACCATGTTGGCAACAGGCACGGACGCGTTAGCCGGCAACCAGGACGAGGGAGGTATCCGCTACGCGGACGACATGGTTTCGTTGCCGCTGCAATGCGGGACGCAGTGGGATGCGCTGGGGCACATCTTTTACGATGACAAAATGTGGAATGGGTATGACGCCAGCTTAGTTGATTCAAATGGCGCACAAAAGAACGGAATCGAAAAGGTAAAAGACCGAATGGTTGGGCGTGGTGTATTACTCGACATTGCTAAACATACAGGCGTGGAAGCCTTGTCCGAAGGAGACGCAATTTCGCGAACTGACCTTGACGCCTGCGCTGACACTCAGGGGGTCGAAATTAAACGTGGGGATTTTCTCCTTGTGCGCACCGGAATGATGGAACAGCGGCTCCGCGATGGTTGGGGCGGTTATGCTGGGGGTGATGCGCCGGGATTGTCTTTTGATACGGCGGAATGGCTTTATGAAAAAGAAGTGGCAGCAATTTGCTGCGATACATGGGGGTGTGAAGTCCGTCCGAACGAAACCACTGACGCTCAACAACCGTGGCATTGGGTCGTGATACCCATGATTGGCATTACTATGGGAGAAATCTTTGTGATGGGCGATTTGTCGGATGATTGTGAGGGGGATGGGGTTTGGGAATTCTTCTTTTGCGCGCCGCCGCTTCCCGTCACCGGAGGCGTGGGATCGCCAATCAATCCAATAGCCATTAAATAGACGCGAACAATGGCCACTTATCTCAAAAAACGTAGCGGAGTGATCGATACCCGAGAATACGACACCACCATACGTAAGACTGTCGAAGATATATTGTGGGATATCGAGACGCGGGGTGACGCGTCTGTACAAGAGCTATCCGAAAAGTTTGACGAGTGAACAACGGATAACTTTCGGATTTCAGAGGAAACAATCGAAGGACTTACGAAAAAGCTTAATTCACTCAAAATTAATGACAAGGAAAAGATTCTTGTAAAAGGTGACCCTATCATTCAAATCGGAACAGTCTTTTATAAATATGGTGAAACATCTTGTTATAACCGTTCTATCATTGTCATTGGAAATGAAGATAAACCAGATGAAGACATCTGTGATGATTTACAGGATATTGATGTATTTCGGTGTTCATCAGAAAAAGAACTTCTTTTGAAATGGAAGGATATTATCCTTTATCATAATCCCGATCTTATCACTGGGTATAATATAGTTGGGTTTGATTTTAGTTATATTTCGGAACGTGTTGACTTTCTATTCCCGTGTTGTAATGGTTGCAAGAAAAACAAAC
>CAZOHS010000228.1:0-3354 GCA_964579285.1 uncultured Rhodospirillaceae bacterium
AAAATGCGTAGCCAAAAAACCCGATGCCACAGATCAAATATATTTTTTCAAGCCACCGGTTTTTCTCTTTTCGCGTAGCGAGTGCGAAGAAATCAATTTTATGTTTTTCCCGTGGAAACCACTGCATCGAACGTGACCCTTTTTGATCAGCGTTTATAACCCAAAATACCGACAATTAGTTATTAGTCATGAATAAATTAATTAGAGTACTGTGTCTCTCCCTGAATCAGCCGCCATATACTTTCGGGGGTTGCCGGCATTTCGACGTGTGTGACCTCATATTCCGAGAGGGCGTTTACGATAGCATTGATCACAACGGCGAGGGCGGGTGTGGTGCCGCCTTCGCCTCCGCCTCGAACACCAAGTTTGTTGGTCGGTGATGGAACCTCCATAATTTCCGTCGCGAAGAACGGAAACGCGTCGGCGCGTGGAAGGGCATAATCCATCAACGAACCGGTAACCAATTGTCCAGTTTTAGGATCATAGCGCGCGTGTTCGAGTAGGGCCTGCCCGGCCCCTTGTGCAATACCGCCGTGCGTCTGGCCATGCAAAATCATTGGGTTGATTGCGCGCCCCACGTCATCGACAGCAGCGTAACGAACTATTTCTACCACACCGGTTTCGGGATCTATTTCAACTTCGCAAACTTGTGCGCCGTAGGGATAACCGGGGTCTTTCATCAGTTCGTCCGACGTAGCGTGAAGCGGACCCTTTAGGTCAACACGGAGATCTGTTCTTGTCTCTGCCTCACGCGCGGTATCGAATAAGCTAAGCGATCGATCAGTGCCCGTTATAACAAAATTCCCGTTAACAAAATCAATATCCGCAGGCGCGGCTTCCAATACATGGGCGGCGATAGCGCTCCCTTTTCGAATAATTTCGTCCGAAGCGCGGGCCATTACGATCCCGGCCATGCGCATCGAACGCGCGGAGTGAGATCCTCCGCCCGCCTTCACAATGTCTGTGTCGCCAGCTAGGAGATTTATGCTTTCGAACGGCACGCCCAGCCATTCAACTATGCATTGTGTAAAACTTGTCTCGTGACCCTGGCCGCTGGAAGTCGTCCCTATTACAACATCAACACTACCCTGGGGATGGATATAAATCTCTGTTCGTTCGAATGGAAATCCACTTGTTATTTCGATGTAGTTGGCGAAGCCGATACCGCGAAGCTTCCCATTGTTAAACGATCTCTCCGCACGTTTTTGGTACCCCTCCCAGTCGCCCAAAACTAGGACACGTTCCATTGCCCCTTCAAAATTTCCACTGTCATACTCCAGTCCTAATACTGTGCGATAAGGCATTGCTTCAGGGCTGATCAAGTTACGACGCCGAAGTTCTATCGGGTCAAAACCATGGTTTTGTGCGGCTATGTCTATGAGGCGTTCGATGACAAACATAGCTTCGGGGCGCCCGGCGCTCCGGTAGGGAGCTGTCGGCGACGTATTCGTTGTTACAGCCCGTCCTCGGGTAGTCGCGGTCTTGTACCGGTATACGCTGGGGAGCAGTTCTGTTGTTTTTACGAGCGGAACAAAAGCTACCGTGTGGGCGCCATTGTTCGTTATGACGTCTGCCCGGAGAGCAATGAAATTGCCCCTAGTGTCCAGGGCGAGTTCCGCCTCCGTGTAATTGTCTCGGCCATGATAATCCGTGAGGAAGGCTTCGCTTCTTTGTGCCTCCCAACGCACTGCCCGCCGCAATTTTCTTGATGCATATACGGCAACAACATATTCGGCGTGGGTCCAATTGCGGGTGCCATAATTGCCACCAACGTCGCCAGAGATCACACGGATAGCGGAGTGGTCTATTCCCAAGGCGTTTACAATATCTTCCTTTAGTCGGACCGAATTATCGCCGCCGCAATATAAGTGTGTGCGGTTTGTCTTTCTGTCGTGTTCCGCCAAAGCAGCGCGTGGTTCCAGCGTGACCCCAGTGACCCGCTGAACGGGCGTGCGGATGGAAACGATATAGTCGGCCTTCTTAAATGCGTCTTCGCAAGCGCTCGCGTCGCCAAAACGCCCATCCGCGCATATATTTCCTGGAATGTGATCCCAGACCCGGGGCGAGTGGTCAAGCGCTGCATCTGATGTCACGGTGACGCATCCAAGTGGCTCCCAATCAACCTCAATAAGTTCTATAGCATCTAAGGCAGAAGTAGCGCTTTCAGCTATTACCGCGGCTACGGGGTCGCCGACGAAACGGGCCCGGTTTGCTGCTAAAATTGGAATGGGCGTGACAAGTTTGTCGGAGCCGTCACTATTCTCCAATGAGAGGTCTACAAGGCCGGACCTTCCTGCGTAGCAAGGTATTTCAAAAACAGCGTCTGCAGCAAGTTCCGCGGCAGTTAGAACGAGAAGTACGCCGGGGAGGGCCTCAGCCGCACTCGTGTCAATCTTTAATATATTTGCGTGTGCGTAGGGTGAACGTAAGAATGCGGCGTGCGCCTGGTTTGGAACCCTTATGTCTGTGGTATAACGGCCTTGGCCCGTCAAAAGCCGAAAATCCTCTTTACGAACAACAGGGCGCCCGATGCTGAATTGGACAATTTTATCGTCCATCAAAATGTCCTTGATGAAGGTGTTTCTAGATGACGAAAATGTCGACTGAACCCCACTGAATCACTCACCTTGTCCTTCTACCCTTGATGATAGAGAACGTAGCATGATCCTGCTGTCGAAGAAAACGCGCCCTGCGACGGGACGGCCAATATGTTTGATTTAGCCCGATTGTTTCGGTTGCGCAACTCGCCTGTCAAATGCAATATTCGGATAATTAAAGAAAATTGTTATGGCAGACGTTCAATCTTTTTCTGAAACCAATAATCAAAGCCACTCCCGCGTGCGGAGAGACCTAGAGCAAAGCCTATCGTCGGAAGACTGGCCCATTCAACTCAAAGTGGCGTTGGCGTGCAGGAAGTTGGCTGCTGAGGGTCACGCGTTAACGCTTGCTGGTCAGGTTACCGTGCGTCACGACGCTGATACGTATTGGACTTCGTCGATACGGGGCGGTTTTGCCAATGTAGCACAAAGCTCCGTCGTCCGGTTTAACAATACGATGGAAACAGTCGAAGGCGACGGGATACCCAATCCTGGGGTCCAGTTCCACCTATGGATATATCGGGAACGGCCCGAAATCTATTCCATTGTCCACACGCACTCTCCTTATGCTTCAGCCTTGTCGATGACCGGTCAGGCATTAAAAGTGGCCCATATGGATTCGACCGTATTTTATGATGACTGTGCCTACATGGCTGAGTGGCCAGGCGTTCCTATCGCTGAGGAGGAGGGGCGGATTATTTCCGAGGCTTTGGGAACCAGCCGGAGCATCCTCTTGTCAAACCATGGTTTTCTGACC
>CAZOHS010000229.1:0-3317 GCA_964579285.1 uncultured Rhodospirillaceae bacterium
AGCCAATCTTGCCATTCTCCGTCTGCATCAGCACGTATAGGCACGTTTAGCGACGCATCTGGGCCCAACATACGCCTATTCATATTTATTACTTCGTCTTCGTTAACCTGCAACGTAGTAGAAATTTTTTGTAAATTTTCGGGATTTAAGTCACCTTCCTCAAAAGCTTTTATTTCCCCTTTTAATCGTCTGAGGTTAAAGAACAATTTTTTTTGCGCTGCCGTGGTGCCTATTTTTACGAGTGACCAAGAGCGGAGTATGTACTCTTGTATTGAAGCTCTAATCCACCACATAGCGTATGTAGCTAGCCGAAATCCCTTTTCGGGTTCAAACCGCTTCACCGCTTGCATAAGACCAACGTTACCTTCCGAGATAATCTCGCCAAGCGGCAGCCCATACCCGCGATAACCCATAGCTATTTTAGCGACCAGACGAAGGTGACTAGACACCAGTTGTGCGGCCGCATCTTGGTCCTCATGCTCCTTCCAACGTTTGGCTAGCATGTACTCCTCTTCGGGTTCTAAAAGAGGAAACTTACGGATTTCTTGCAAATAGCGAGATAGGTTGCTGTCGGGGTTTAGATCGCGAACCGCCGGTAGGTTGCTACTCATATCCTATCAAACCTGTTTAAATCATTTTGGGGTTTAGCCCAGGATAGAGAGGTCTCAAACATTTCGGTTCGACTCAACTAAAATAAGTTCACACCCTATAGATAGTTAAGGTGTACCAGAATTTCCACCCCCATCGAGAAAAGCGCAGATTTCTGCTAACTCCGGCGGTAAAACTGACTCAAACCTGTGTTTGGTTCCAGTAACGGGGTGCATAAAACCAAGGAGGTATGCATGCAGCGACTGGCGATTAAGACCGCTTGTTGCAGTAAGGGCGTCATTCCCCAAACTTGCTTTTCGTGCGCGGGTTATTCCTCCACCGTAGACTGGGTCACCGATTATGGGATGGCCGATATGGGCCAAGTGCACTCTAATCTGATGTGTACGGCCTGTTTCTAAGTGACATTTCAACATACACGCAGCGGTTGTACTGAAAATACGTTCAACCTTATATCTTGTCCTCGCTTCTCTTCCCCCAGTATGGCGCACCGACATCTTTTTCCGGTTTTGGGGGCTTCGGCCTATATTTGCATCGATTAACCCGCTTGTTTTTTTTGGTATACCCCAAACCAAAGCAATGTATGCTCGTTGTACAGTCCTTTCTGAAAATTGAGTGACTAAACTTTGATGGGCCAGGCTTGTTTTGGCTCCCACCAACAACCCACTTGTGTCTTTGTCGAGCCGGTGGACAATGCCCGGTCGCCGGACACCGCCTATTCCCTTCAGACTTTCGCCGCAATGGGCGATCAGGGCATTTACCAAAGTGCCTGTTTGATTTCCTGGTGCCGGATGGACAACCAGGCCTGCGGGTTTATCTATAACGATAAGCTCTTCGTCCTCGAATATTATGTTCAGGGGAATGTTTTCGCCAGCCAGTTGGAGGTTAGCTACTTCGGGTATACCAAGAATAAATTTTTCGCCCAGTTTGACCCTGTAGGATGGCTCTACTATCGTTCGTGGCACAGTATTGTCCACTGCCAGGTAGCCTTGCTCGATAAGACGCTTTATGAAGGTTCGCGATCGGTCCGGAAGACAGTTAGTAACAAGTCGGTCGATCCGTTGGCCCTCTCCCCCGGGTGGCACCGAAACGGTGAGACGCCTTACTGAAGTTTTCTTTATTGGATCTTTTTCGTTCATTCTAGATTAAGGGCATAATTGATGCGTGGCCTCAAGATTTTGATAATCGCCATGGCTGTTTTGATTGCAGTGGGCCTTGTTCTTCTGGTGATAGGAGTTGTTGAAAAGTCAGAGAGTCTTGAACGATCGGGAGCGGCGTTTGCACCGGTTTCCTTGAAGCTGCCGCCAAAGACCGAGGTTATAGAAATGGATGTTAGCGAAGGAAGAATATTCCTTCGCACCCGAGAACCCAGCGGCGCAAACGTTATCGTCGTTCTAAGCGCAGAAACGGGTAAAGAAATTGGTCGGATAAACATTAACCCCGAAAAGTAAGAAATTAGGTAGGTCACTCTATTCCATATAAAGCACGAGCGTTGTCATCCAAAATCTTGTTAATGATGTGGGCAGGCAAGCTGCCATTTTCTTTCAGTTTTTGGATGGCCTCGATTTCAGCGGATGTGTCGGCATGACCATAGTCGGATCCAACAACTAAATTATCTTCACCGGCATATTTGAGGACCCAGTCTAAATCATCGGTGACCTGGCAGGCGACCCACATGTTCCAGGCTTTCAGCGGCATGTTAGGAATTTCTTCCCCGCGACGTTTAAACCGCAGCATGAGATCATTTACAACGTAGGGTACCCACTGCGAACTTACTTCAATCCATCCCCACCGGATTTCCGGAAACCGTTGCGGCACCTTGTGCCATATTAAAGAATGAAAAGAGCCGATAGTGGCCAACTTAAACTTATTAAAACCAGGGTCATCCTTATAGAAGTCATATGTTGTAAAACAATTGCTGGCCGAATGAGGGCAAACGGCCATGTCCAGTTCTTGAGCCAGTTCATAGAATGAGAAAAACCATGGATCGGATAGTACACGGTCACACTCCTGACCCGATAAGAAGATACCTACTGCCCCATTTTCTTTACAGAAAACTAACTCGTCCCGTAACTTTTCCGGGGCGAGAAGGGGTGCCATCGCGACCCACCGCAAACGATTTTTGGATCTAGACCAAATGTCCGCAAGCCAACGATTGTAACTCCGGTAAAGTGTATATTGGAGATCTGGTTTTTTGGTCAGTGGTCGAAGAAATACAGTGGGATACAGGACCTGGATGTCCACCCCTAATTGATCCATATGCTCTAGTCGTTTTTCTACGTCTGATAGGGTTCGTGAGGCCTCCGGGGCGTCATGATCCAACGCGAACATTTTACTTTGTAGATTACCATCAATGACCCAAAAATCCTGCGCAGTTTCACCCTGGCGGCCTTCGATTTCAGGTCCCCAGTTTCGCGCAACAGATAGTGGTGTATGCGCTGTTTCGTTCGTGGGGATGTAACTCCAAGTTTCCGAGGTTTCGATAACATGAGCATCGGAATCAATAATGGGCATCCGCGCATCCTTTCTCTCGGTCAGTGATAACCAAAGGGCTAACGGTTTCATTTTCAGGATAAATGCGTGCTATGCAACTAAAGAAAGGGGACCTTGTGCTTGCCACGACCCCATTGATCACCTACAACCTTTTCCGCGCCGGGTCCCCTTCGTCTAGTGGCCTAGGACATCGGCCTCTCACGCCGAAAACAGGGGTT
>CAZOHS010000230.1:0-3291 GCA_964579285.1 uncultured Rhodospirillaceae bacterium
AAAATAAGCTGGCCGTGGCGATTATAGTAGGTAAATTCCTTCGCTTCGATACCGTATTCAGACAGGGCCGCGCCGACTTCTAAGTTTGTTAACTCGCGAAACGCGTGGGGCATCATATTAATCCCGACGCCAAGCGGCTTATATTCGGGCGAGGCTTCAAAAATTTGGCACGCTAAGCCCCGAGCGTGGAGTGACAGGGCTAGAGTTAACCCCCCGATCCCGCCTCCAATTATTAAAATTTCACTGGATTTTTTCATTGTTTTAAAAATTGAACATATGGATAGGACTAGTCAAGATTATCCGGGATCGCCTCCATTTCCTCCCGCTGCTTCAGGATCCGCGCAGCCACAGCCAGCACAATAACCAGGGCCAGTAACGCACTTACCGCCACCGCCCATTGAAGGCCAACGAATTCCGCAAACCAGCCGATAATTAGGGCCCCAAGTGCCGGCCCGCCGACCGTAATGGACACGCTGACACTGATTACACGACCCCGCATATCTCTGTTTGTCGCATTTTGTATGAGACTGTATGAGCCGACGTGACACGCAAGCAGCAACATCGAAGCAATAGCAATTATTACGATACCACTTGGCAGCCACGTCTGCATTGTGAATATCACGAGCCCAACCGACCCCAAAATACCTCCTAAAACCATGATTTTGACTAATCCGCGGGTTCTGCCGCGAAAAGCTAAAAATACCCCGCTACATAACGCACCTAACCCACCGGCTGCAGTTAATGACGCGAGTTCAGCAGGACCGCCCCCGTAAACCACATCCGCAAAACCTGCCAAGAGCTCCGTATAGGGTCGTAATAAAATTCCGCTGGTCAGAGAAACAAGGAACAGGAGACGAAGGGATGGCGTGGCGCCAATATACTGAAACCCGGCCTTAAGTTCGGTTAAAAAAGTTTCCGTTTTCTCTTCTTCCCGTGCCTTTGGTCGAAAACGAATGAGAAAAATCATACTCGCCATCCAATAATTGGTTAACGCGAATAATAAGATCGACGCACCTGAGCCATATTTTTCAATCAAAAAACCGGCGAGAACTGGACCCAAAAAAGTGCCCACTTGAAAAGAGGTCGAATTAAAGGCCAACGCAGCGGGAACGTTTTCGGGTTTACATAGTTGAGGTATCAGTGCCTGGCGCGCAGGAAACTCAACACCAAAAGCAATGCCCTGGAGAACACTTAGAAACAACAAAACTGGTATCGTCATCGCGCCGTAAAGCGTAATCAAAGCCATGAGCAGGGTTAATGTTCCACCCGCGACCCCCGCTAAGATAGCGACCCTTCGGTGTCCGTAACGATCCGCGAGGACCCCCGCGAGGGGCGCGATGAGCGCAACGGGTATCATACCCGCGAACGCAATGACGCCCAAAAGACCCGCGGAACCCGTGAGCTCCCAAGTCAACCACCCGACGCCCAGCCTATTGCCCCACCAACCAAGGGTATTTGCTACGTGGCCGCTTGCATAAAGGCGGTAGTGCGGGCTAGCTAAAGCCCTCCCTACCCCGCCGAAAAATGCGGTATTGATACCCAAAGTATTAGATTAATGACGGTCAGTCTGACGGAGTTTATTCAGCCGCTTCAACTATGTTCCCTTCAGGGTCAAGCGTGAGACCCGCTTCCTCGGCGCGTTCTAAAACAGACGTCGCCCAATCGACTTTTCCGGCGTCCTGTCCCCCTAAAATAGCCATCAAGAGGGCATGTTCGTCGCCGACATTTCGAAAACCCCGCATCACGCCGACTGGAACCGATACCATGTCGAAGGTCTCTAACTCTATTTCGCTTTCGCCTTTATCACCCCAGAATATCGCCCAACGGCCGGACATCGCATAAAATACTTCGACCGTACTGTGGGAGTGAAGCGCGGCACCCTTTCCAGGATCAGCACCAACATAGGTAACATTGAAACCCTCGACCGCTGAAATAGCGGGCTTGAGATTGGGATCCTCGGTGACACCAGCGCCAATTACGTTGAAGATATCGCGCTCATGCTCCGGAAGTCGGGTATCAATAAATGCCTGTTTCGATGGCACAAGGCCACTGAACTTAGCATACCGTTTTCGCATCTGTTCAATACTCACAACCACTTCTGCCATCGTCTCCTCCTTTTAGTTTTGCGACTTATGTTATATCAGCGGTGAGCCCAACATTTCTTCCCCCATAACGCCGAAGCCTCAAGTCTGCCTGTTCCTTGTGTCCCCAGAACTTTTCTATTTCGCACAAACGCGAACAGTATTCACCAACCAATACACTCGCCTCTTCGGTGCATTCCTGATAGGTGCAGGTCTTAAGAAACTTCCCTACCCAAAGGCCACCCGTATAGCGTGCAGCTCCCTTGGTGGGTAAGGTATGGTTTGTACCAATAACCTTGTCTCCATAGGAAACATTAGTTTCTGGTCCCAGAAATAGGGCGCCGTAGTTTTTCATATTTTCTAGGAAATATCTCGGATCTTCCATTAAAATTTCAACGTGTTCTGCCGCAATCCTATCAGCTTCTAATACTGCTTCTTGCCTCGTTTCCACTAATATGATTTCGCCGTAATTTTTCCACGCCTCGCCCGCCACTGACGCGGTGGGCAAGCGCAAAAGCTGAATATCAATTTCCGCTTGCAAATTATTCGCGAGTTTTTCTGATGTCGTGACTAAAATTGCGGGCGACGTAGGCCCATGTTCGGCCTGCCCCAACAAATCGGTTGCAATGATTTCGACGTCCGACGACTCGTCAGCAACAATAAGGACTTCTGTCGGACCGGCAAACAGGTCAATCCCGACGCGTCCATAGAGTTGGCGTTTTGCTTCCGCAACGAAAGCATTACCTGGCCCGACCAACATATCTACGGATTTTATCGTCTCCGTGCCGAGACCCATTGCACCAATAGCTTGAACGCCACCGAGTATATAAATTTCGTCGGCACCACCCAGCTGCATGGCGGCAATAGTCTCCGCATGTGGTTTGCCATTTGTTGGCGGGGTACACGCAACAATTCGGTCTACGCCCGCCACCTTTGCTGTCACAATACTCATGTGAGCAGACGCGACCATGGGATACCTTCCGCCCGGCACGTAACAACCAACCGATGCCACCGGAATATTTCGATGACCGAGTTTAACGCCTGGCAACGTCTCTATCTCTACGTCCCTTATCGCCTCTCTTTGCACTTGCGCGAAGTTACGAACTTGCTCCTGAGCAAATTTGATATCTGATAGCGTTTCCCCGTCAACCTCTTCCAGAAGACCCTCTATTGTATCCTCTGAAAGCCGAAAGTTATCCGGTGTCCACTC
>CAZOHS010000231.1:0-3280 GCA_964579285.1 uncultured Rhodospirillaceae bacterium
CAGGTAGGGATTACAGCCTCCATCGGCAAGGCGTAGTTCCAGACGACCGTACGGAATGCGGACAAGTGCAGAACGATTATTGTCGCCGTATGATATATACGCGGGTGCCCAGGTGGCCCCCGAGAGAGCGTCGCCGATTACGAGTCTCTTATAGGAGTTTACCGTCGGTGCGCCGAGAGCGCAGAGAGCTTTTGCATGATGAAGTATGCCTCCCAAAAAGTGGTATCCGACTTCGGACAATCCCATTCCACGGCTATCAGTATCATCTTGAAATATGTTTTCCGACTTCGCGTCGGACATCGAAACATGAAAATGCATCCCGTTTCCGGTGCGGTGGGAATCGACCTTTGGCATAAATGAACAAATCAGTCCCAATTCGTGTGCGATCTCACTACCTGCCATCCGAACAAAAACATGCCGGTCTGCAGAAGTAAGAGCATCTGAATAGGTGTAATTTATCTCGAATTGTCCATTCGAATCTTCGTGATCAACCTGATACACATCAAAACCAACCTGTTGAAGGGAAGCGACAAATTTTTCTATAAATGCACGGGATCTCGATAATCCCTTATAATCATAACAGGGCTTATCGAGGGTATCGGTTTGATCGGCTACGACGACGTTGCCCTCAGCATCTTTTTTCATGAGACACATTTCGGGTTCTACGCCGGTGTTCATTGTCCAACCTCTTTCCGAAAGTCGCGCGATCTGCCTTTGGAGTACATAGCGAGTATCGTACTCATAGGGCTCACCTTGGACGTGACCGGTGCATACAACGCGGGCAAAGCCTGGTTGCCAGGGAATAAGCGACAAAGTGCTGAGATCCGCTTTGGCCATGAAATCGGGCGAATGCGGTTCTTGTGCGAGGCCCCATACAGCAAACCCAGCAAAACCTGCACCGTCGTCGACGATATCCTGCAAATGTCCCGACGGAACAGCTTTTGTCTTCGCGACACCGTGAATATCAACAAATTGTGCAAGGACAAATTTCACATTGTTGTCGGCGAGAAATTTCTTCGCATCCGCGAGTTTCATATCACTTCCTTTCGTTAATCTGCTCCAAAAATGTCACCCTCCATGCGAAACTCGTCCAAACTCCGGCCCAACACCTCGGCCATATAATCACCATAAGTCGGATCGCACCCCACTAAAATATCAACATCCTCATCAGACGACATTTTAAACCAACACGAAACGCCAGCCATGCTGGCTAGTACAATTTGATCACCGGCACTTGTGGAAAAATCGAAGGCGCATAGCTCTCGCAGATAATTAACACGAGTGTTACCCCTCAAACCAAACACGCGATCGCTTCGTTCAAATAAGTATAAGTTATCACCGGTTATGCGTGTTTTGTAACTCTCACCCGCCAAACTAAAAACATAAAACTCTCGGCTCCCCAACCGGGCAACAAAACCATTTTTGTCTATTTTCTTACACCGAAACCACTCCTTCGGGAGACTTCCGAACGCGCTCTTCAAAGCGGCATCAGCGCCGGCACCCCTAACGTGTAGAAATTCGAAGGTGTCCATATGCGCAATCGTTAGTGGCTCGGTCATCCCGCTGTATGCTCCATATCAGGCTTCTGTCGTAAACTCTCGGGGTCATAAAATGGGGGTTTTGTCTGCAGAACGGTAACCAATATGCCGTCGCTGGTACGAATTTCAAAAGTGTTACCGGACTTAATCGTTTTATCCTCCACGTACGCCATGCCAATCAAGTGCCCAAGCGTGGGGCTCACAGCAACGCTGGTAACCCGGCCTACAATATTATTGGCCGAAATAACCAAATTGCATTCATTCAGATTTATGCCGTTTTGTGCTTCTAAGAGAGTAAAACCCACAAGCGACCGGCTCCGCTTTTCCTTCAACCTCGTGAGACTGCGTTTACCAATAAAATATTTCTTCTTCGTGTGAACTGCCCAAGGCATCGAAGCTTCATAGGGATTAGTCAGACCATCGGTATCTTGCCCAACAATAATATGCCCTTTTTCCAAACGCAGCAGACGCTGGGCTTCGACGCCAAATGGTCTAATCTTAAATTCAGCGCCAACCTCCATTATCTGGTTAACCGCCGCACGCAAGTCGTTTGGCGCCATATGAATTTCGTAGCCGAGCTCACCCACAAACCCAACCCGCATCAGCAAAGCTTCCTTGCCAGCGAACTGTCCGGAACGGGCCCCTAAATAAGGGAAAGCTTCTTCCCCTAGGTTAATGTCTGTTAATTTGGCCAACAACGAACGTGATAGGGGACCAGCGACGTTCACAGCGCCCAATTGGCCAGTACGGTTAATTACCTCAACATCCAATTTCCATTCCACTATTCGGCGTTGTATTTCGCGGAATGTGGTATCTGATGTGCCCGTCGTGGTCGTCACATAAAAATGGTCTCCCGCCCGGCGCACAGCGACACCATCGTCAGCAATGATCCCCACGTCATCGACCATCAAAGCATAGCGGCTCATGCCAATCTCAAGATTTGACATCCGCATTGTATATAACCGATCCATGATTTCAGGGGCATCAGCGCCAAATATTTCTATTTTCCCCAGAGTTGAGACGTCGATCATGCCAACGTTTTTGCGGACAAAACTTACTTCTTCGTGGATCGTTTCCAGCCGGTTTTTACCTGTTTGATAGTATTCCGGGCGCTGCCAAATACCCGCCTCCATGAAAATTGCTTTGTGATCCTTATGAAAACCTTGAAGTGGTGTAATGCGGTGCGGACGTAACCGGCGCCCCGCCAATTTTGCGAGTGGAACGGGATGAAAAAAAGGCCGGGCGGTTGGGCTCCCTGTTTCATCTATTGTTTGGCCCATTTTTCGCGCAAGGACCCGAATACCGTTCATATTGGAATGTTTACCCTGACTAGGCCCCATACCGATGGTGGAATAGCGCTTTAGAAGTTCAATATTATCGAAGCCTTCATCGGCGGCTCGACCCAGGTCTTTGACCATCAGATCTTCATCAAAGTCAACGAAATCCCATCCTTTCTTATGGGGTATTATAGGGTAGGGGTGTGAATGGGCATGCTTGGCGCGTGGGGAGGGATGCGAAGTTGAAGCCTGCGTTACCCCAGCATGATACGCTGCACTTTTCCCGGCATAAATTCCATCCGCTATACGGTTTTGCAGATCAAAGACCCCGTTAACGCGACCGGCCGCAAATATTCCCTGTGGCAACTTAGTGGGCAGGAATTGACCAATAGTATCATCATATTTTAATTCGCTTCCGGCTTGGGAAAGAAGCGCCGAGGCCGGCGCCCAGCCAACACTCATAAA
>CAZOHS010000232.1:0-3268 GCA_964579285.1 uncultured Rhodospirillaceae bacterium
TCTATTCTTTGAAGATCAGCATTATCCACCATAAATTCGGTCCTTAAGTAATTTTAGATTTATCAATCAATAACTATTCCACCACCGGTATAGGAATTCTAGACCCCGTTCTTTGACAGAGTGCACAAGCGAACAAGCAAACCATCACCTATAGAACATACAACGCGTCAATTAGTGGGTATAGTTTAGCTCTTTGAGAGGATGTGGAGGTCAGTAAATTGAGTAGTTTCGATTTCTCCGGACAAACCGTTCTGATAACCGGTGGCGCGAGTGGGATCGGTCTCGAAGCTGCGAGCATATTCGCCGAGTGCGGAGCTTCGGTAGTAATTGCCGATATTGATCAGGATAACATAGATAACGCCATCGGTCAGTTGGACGGCCACCATGTCTCAGTACACTGCGATGTATCCGACGAATACTCGGTAAACCAAATGGTCACCGAGACGATAAAAGGCCTCGGACAGATTGATGTATTGATCAACTGCGCTGGTATTGCCGACGCCTTTTTACCGACAACAAAACAAAGTAAACAAAGTTGGCAACGTGTGATTGATATCAATCTTACCGGCACGTACCTCACCTGTCGGGCGGTAGCGCCGGTTATGCTGAAGCAAAGGAACGGCGTTATCATAAATGTTAGTTCCATTGCCGGCCTGGCCGGCATGCCTAACAGAAATGCCTATACCGCCTCGAAGCACGGGGTTGCCGGCATCACGAAATCTTTGTCAGGTGAGTGGAGTTCCCAGGGAATACGGGTTATCGCGATCGCCCCGGGATATGTAAAAACCCCGATGGTGGCCGAACTTATCGACAAGGGTCAATTAGACGAAAAAACAATATCACAGCGGACGCCAATGGGCCGATTAGCAACCCCTAGAGAAATCGGTAACGTAATGGCGTTTTTAGCCTCGCCATTAGCGAGTTATATCACCGGAACGGTTATTTCCGTGGACGGCGGCTACATTGGTCATGGCGGTGCAGAGCCAATCGCCGACATCAATTAATTAAACCCTGATTGCACTTACCAATCTGTGGTTAACCCAACCTCCTCATCAGGCCAATTGACAGCCGTTTGATACGAACTCAACTCCACTACACGCTTATACCATTCACCCACACGTGGCCGGACCTCGGGACCCCACCGATCATCAAGTCCCAGAGCCAAAAGACGCAAGAAGCGGGAACACTAGGATATAGGATTTGCATCCTTGGTCATGCTATTAAGCAATCGTTTAATTTGACTATACTGCGGTCGCAAACGGAATTCGATACCTCTACCCGGCAATACCTGTCTAATCATTGAGAAAATAAAGTCCGTGAAGCGCTATCTCGTGCGAGGATTGACCCAAATGTCCCAGAAACTCGAACCAAAAGAAGAGCTAATAGAGGGAATAATTCGGCCACTACCCCGTCTCACCGAAACACTACAGCACGCTTTTGGGCACAATTTTATTAATGGCTTCAGTGCTTTCCTGTTCGCAGCAACCGGACCGGGCGCTATGATCCTCGCCGTAGGCACGGCGGCGTCCCTTCCCGATCGATTTATCGCAGCATGGCTTTTTGCCGCTTACGCACTCAGTGGTGTTCTCTCGATCGGGGTTTGTTATTTATATCGACAGCCCCTCACAATCGGCTACAGCATGCCCGCCGTCGTTATCGTCGGACCGGCCCTAACCTACTTTTCAATGCCGGAACTGGTAGGGGCGTATATTGTGACCGGGGCGCTGATCCTTATCCTTGCACTAACCGGTCTGATCCGGCGGGTCACAGCGATCCTTCCCGAACCGATCATTATGGCGATGGTCGCCGGGGTATTTTTACCTTATGGGCTGCGGATGATTGGCGCATTCGATAACAGTATCACGATTGCGGGAGCCATGATCGCCGGATTTCTGGCCACCTCCGCAACCCCTGGACTTCAACGCAGGTTTCCGCCACTCCTCGCCGCATTGGCTGCGGGCACAGTAGCAGTTGTCCTTACTGGCTCGTATAACCCCTCGGGTGAGACCGGACCAGTCATAGCCGAGCCGCTCATATTCACACCCGTATTTAATGCAACCACCCTTATAGAACTGGTCATCCCGTTAACCGTGACCGTGGTCGGCATCCATAACATGCAAGGCTTTGCGATCGCGCGAAATGCGGGATATAGGCCCCCCGAAAAAATGGCGACGCTGCTGTGTGGGAGCGGCACGTTAGTGTATGGCGTTTTAGGATGCGTACCCACAGTCGTGACCGCACCAGCAAACGCCATCCTCAACGTGTCTGGCGATCGGGACTGGCGCTTTGTCGGGGGCATATGGTTCGGCGCGTTTTTCATACTATTTGGTATTTTTGCACCGTCGGCGGTACAGATTGGTACGGCGCTGCCCTCCGCATTTATCGCTACACTAGCAGGCCTGGCTATGTTGCCCGTATTACAATCAGCTTTCGTTAGCGGGTTTGGCGGTAAGTTTTCACTCGGTGCTCTCGTTACTTTTTTAGTCACTGTATCTGGGGTGTCGGTCTTTGGGATTGGTGCCGCCTTCTGGGGTCTGGTATTTGGATGTATCGTTTCCCGTATTGCAGAACACGAGAAACGTTGAATACTCTGTCGGCTAAAAAGTCCGCTGAAGATGGCATCTAAATTGTTAATTTAAACCTCTTGCTCGTTTCCTAACTCTTGGAACACCTCACAGAAGTCTCGCACTTCTTGCCGATATTGATTCTTCAAAAACCGGTATGCCGCCTCAAGCTTTGGTCTCTTGACTTAAAATACCAAATTCCATTTAAGACCAACCCACTCATCGCACGGAATTATAGAAGGTGAATCTCTTACCCACGTTCAGACCGCGCGTTTACTTAGTTCACATTAATCATCCTGTCGACTAGGGGACGCACTCCAAACTTTTTGTTATACTGTCGGGAACTTCCACTAATTAAACATATTGGGTACCGGGCATGAACGATGTTGCTATCATTACGGGTGGAACCGGCGCTATCGGCGGAGCAGTAGGCGGCACCCTACAGAATACCGGGCTCACGATTGTCGCTGCGGACCTAGATGAAAGCCCGGTTCCGGTCGGACAGTTTTTCCAGCCTTGTAACGTCACCGACCCGCAAAGCCTAACCGCCCTGTTTGGACGCGCCGAAAGCCTCGGTACAGTGCGCCATGTCATTGCCTGCCACGGCGTACTTCTGGAAACACCAGTGGGATCCGGAGACTCCGCAGCTGTCGACAAAGTGCTGAATATAAACCTGAATGGCGTCGCACACTTGTGCGACATGG
>CAZOHS010000233.1:0-3262 GCA_964579285.1 uncultured Rhodospirillaceae bacterium
AATAGTTGGCGACCCCGGAGGGATTCGAACCCCCGACCTACAGATTAGGAATCTGTCGCTCTATCCTGCTGAGCTACGGGGCCGCATTGTTGATCTAATGTAACGCGGAACCAACATACTAGAAGCGACTGCCACTAAATCATTTAATCTACTTTGTTAAGTGGTATGGAATATACGATAGATAACACCTCGGTACCGGGGTTTTTACTGCTAATACTCGCATTAGAAAGATGGTAGAAAGAAAGACCTATCCTAGAACGGTCATCAAACCTGTAAGACATCTCAACGGAGGACCGAAACTCAAGTTCATGCCCAAGGTCCTTACCGTCACCTTCCGCATAATAACCTGCGGCTAAGCTCGGCGTAACTACAAAACGCCGTCCATAAAACAGGTCTAAAAGAAAACCTCCATACCCGTAAAAAGTAGAATCATTTGTGCCCATCATGCCAAAAAACGGTTTAAACATTGATACGGCTTTATCACTTCGGTATTCGACTCTAAATTCAGTTGCCTTATTATGATCTTGAACGAGATCAAAATACCCGATCGCAACACTCAGAAACGCTGGTTCATCTGCTCTTACCAAAACCGGATAGGCTATAAAGCTACCCGCTACCATAACACAAAAAAATTTACATATAGCCTTCAAGAAATGTAATCCTTCTCCGAAAGTGGATACTCCGAATAGGTAGTATTCTGTCAATAAGAATAATATCAACCAACCTTCATCAGTCTATGAATATATTCATTTAAATTGATATTTATACCGCTCTGTTGTCGTAACAAGGGCTTCCACTATTCCAGGGTCCATGGCAGAGTGTCCCGCATTTGGCACTATTATCATTTCTGACCCTGGCCAAGCACGATGCAGTTCGTCCGCTGTGACTATAGGACAAATCATGTCATACCGACCTTGAACAATTGTACAGGGAAGATTTGCTGCCTTGCCAATAGCCCGCAGCAACCCTTGGGGACGCAGAAAATTATCATTTATAAAGTAATGAGTTTCTATTCTAGCCAGCGCGTATGCCATCGATTCCTCGCCGAAGGCAGCAACCGTTTCAGGGCTCGGATTCAGTGTAGAGCACGCTCCCTCATAACGGCTCCAGGCACGCGCTGCTGGAAGGTAAATTTTCGGATCAGGATCAAGAAGCCTCTTGTAAAAAGACTTAAGAATATCTTTTCTCTCCCCAGAAGGAAGAACGGATACAAAGTCGCGCCAAGCCTCGGGAAAAACAGTTTTGAGTCCCTTTAAAAACCAATTTATCTCTTTTCTTCGCCCGAGAAAAATGCCCCGAACAATAAGGGCAATGCAACGCTCTGGAGAATGCTCCGCATACGCAATGGCAAGCGTACTCCCCCATGAACCTCCAAACAAAATGAATTTTTCTATACCTAAGTAATCACACAACCGATCAATATCGGATATCAGGTGTCTCGTTGTATTGTTTTTTAGTTCACCACGAGGATTAGACCGGCCTGCACCGCGTTGATCGAAAATAATTATCCGATATACCTCTGGATCAAAAAATCGTCGATGAACCGCCGTCGCACCGGCTCCCGGCCCTCCGTGTAAAAAAACTACCGGCAACCCTGAGGGGTTTCCGGATTGTTCCCAAAACATGGTATGCAATTCATCAAGTGATAGCATACCTGTCTGATATGGATCTATTGATGGGTATAACTGTGTACGCAAATGCTGCTCCGTCACCTTTTAAGCTCCGGGAATAAAATGATGCGCCGGCTAAAAACTGCAGCGAAATTCAAAATTAGTGTGGAAGTCGAGCCACATAAAGTCGAGCAAGGGCTATAAAGAGTAAAATTTCTATACGGTTTTATTGATAAACACCCTGTTCTTAATATCAAAATTCTATTTAATAAACGTAAATATGATAGTTCGTGTAACCTTTTTAATAGCATTGCTAGCTTCCTTAAGCTTGCAAATCATTGGCTGCGCTAAAAACCCGACTACCGGTGAGAAGATTTTTACGGGCGGATTCTCAGAAATCGAAGAAATCCAAGTGGGAGTGAAAAACCATCCAAAGATTGTTGCTTTCTTTGGTGGCGAATACCGGTCAACCCAACTTAAGGCTTATGTCAATAGTATTGGGCAGCTTTTGGCGAGTGCGTCGGAACGACGCAATCTCAAATGGCGCTTTACTGTTCTAAATTCAGATACTGTGAACGCCTTCGCGATGCCTGGAGGTTTCGTATACATCACTCGCGGGTTGCTAGCTTTGGCCGATAACGAAGCGCAATTAGCCAGTGTACTTGCACACGAAATTGGCCATGTAACGGCACTCCATCACGCACGGCGTTTCGGACAATCCCTAATCGCAAATGTTGGAGTATTAACTGCAGGGATCATAGGGGGTCGTCAGATAGAAAGGTTTAGTCAATTAGGAACAACTACGTTGCTTCAGCGGTTTTCACGGGAAAACGAATTTGAATCTGACGAACTAGGAATTCGATATACAGCGCGAGTGGGCTACAACCCTGCTGCGATGGCCCAGTTTTTATTAAAGTTACGTGCGCACTCGCAACTCACCGTGAAAAGGCACGGCGAAGATACCGGATCAGTGGATCAGTTTAATTACCTTTCCACACATCCTGCCCCTCTTTCTCGCGTACACCGAGCAAAAGTTATAGCGAATTCGGTATTTGTAAAACGGCCAATGACAGAACGCAGTATCTACTTAACAAAAATTGACGGCATGCTCTACGGAAGTGATTTGGATCAGGGAGTCATCCAAGATCGAAATTTTATTCATCCGAGACTTTTAATTAGGTTTAGAGTGCCAAAAGGCTTCAGCATGTTTAATACAAATGAAGCCGTCTATGCGTTTGGGTCAGCAAAAAGCCGTATCATATTCGACCGAGATAACAGAAACTACAAACTTTCGATGAAGGCCTATCTCCAAAACGTTTGGGCAGGTGGCCAAACAATAAATGATCTCGAACCTATTAAAGTAAACTCGCTAGAGGCTGCGACCGGCACCACCAGAATTAACACTCGAGACGGGTTAGTAGATGTTCGATTGGTGGCATATCGTGTCACCAACAACGAAATCTATCGTTTCAGATTCCTGACGGCACCGAATCAAACCCCCAGACAATCCATCGGGTTTCGACAAACAACTTATAGTTTTCGCCAACTCCTGCCATCCGAGGCCAAAAAGCTTAGTCCACTTCAACTTCAGATAGTTAAAGTACAAAAGGGTGATAATGTCCGTAATATGGCATTGCGTATGCCATACAGTG
>CAZOHS010000234.1:0-3261 GCA_964579285.1 uncultured Rhodospirillaceae bacterium
AGGTTCATGATTGCACTCTATCAAAATTTTTCAGAGCGTGAGAAATAAGAACTATCGCGATTAAGCTCGATCTATATTTATCGTAGAACCGGCATTTCCCAATAAGAGTTGTGGCAGAAACCCCGCGCAAAGAGGGTCACAGTCCTTTAGTGTCAAGACGCGGACACAACAGCCTCTCTCGTAAGAAGATAATACAATCTTTCAGGACTAGCTGCCGCTCTAAGTTTATCGCACGTTACGTGATCTCGCAGCAACCGTGAAATCCTTGCAAGCGCATTAAGATGGTCAGTTCCGGCCATCACCGGGGCTAGTAACAAAAATATTAGATCGACTGGCTTATCATCAATCGACTCAAACTCTATAGGGTCTTC
The DNA here is from genome assembly GCA_964579285.1 of uncultured Rhodospirillaceae bacterium. Taxonomy (GTDB): domain Bacteria; phylum Pseudomonadota; class Alphaproteobacteria; order MPNO01; family UBA830; genus JAYZQT01. The sequence goes on from CAZOHS010000234.1 coordinate 372, forward strand.
TAGTCGAGCAAAAAAACCCAATAAGCGATCCAAACCTTCTACCTTCCCGTGCGGAATAGCTATTCCGTCTCCAACACCGGTAGTACCGAGGCGTTCACGCTCAAGTAATGTCTCAAAAACCTTGGTCTTCGGCACCCCAGTGGCGCCAGACGCTTTACCTGCAAGCTCTTCCAGAGCCTGTTTTTTACTCTTTGCATTAAGTGATGCAAAAACGCAATTGGTGGTAAGAATTTCGTGTATTTGCAACCCAGTCCCCCCTTACCCATTACAAAAAACCTTAGAAGCGGTTTTCAACAATCGCTCAGGTCACTAACGTTATTCGCCTTGACTATAAAGTTAATAGCCAAGGGGCCGCGGAAAATAACATCGCGCCGACACGAGTCAATAAAAGAGTGACCGATACAAACGCCGGGTTTTATCCGTGAAGTGTATTTAGCCTTCGACGCTGTACCGAAGAAGGAATATTCATGATACCGCGGTATTTCGCTACTGTGCGTCGAGCAATGCTAATCCCTTGATTTTGCAAGATACTAACAATGCTATCATCGCTAAGAACAATATTTATGTCTTCCTTATCGATAATCGTTTTTATGCGCGCACGAAGGGATTCCGCAGATAAACGTTGGCCAGCCTCCCCTTTGCCAATCCCAGTATCAAAAAAGTATTTCATATGAAATACACGGGAATTTACACTCAAATATTTATTTGTAGTCACTCGGCTCACAGTGCTCTCGTGGACACCGACCGCCTCGGCTATATCCCGCAAGTTGAGTGGCCGAAGGAATTCCACCCCCCGTTCGAAGAAGAGTTCCTGCTGGGCGACTAGCTCTGTCGCTACTTTAAGAATTGTCTCCGCCCTCTGCGCCAGTGCCCGCACAAGCCAGTTAGCGGATTGAAATTTAACCCTGATAAATTCCCTATCTCTATCAGTACGCGCGGCCCTCTGAATCTCCGTATAATATGGATTATTTACAAGAACATTTGGCAGAGTATCATTGTTCAATTCAACCACCCATCCGAACTTCCCCGGTTTAACGAAAACGTCTGGAACAAGAGTCTGGGCGATTTCCCGTTGAAAAATTTCACCAGGTTTCGGATTTAACTTCGTTATCTCAGAAATCATGCTATTCAGATCGTCATCATCAACCTCACAAAGGCGTTTAAGGGCGGCATAGTCGCGTTTTGCTAATAGAGGGAGATTATTAACTAATTTTCTCATCGCTAGGTCGAGACGACCGGCTTCTCTGAGTTGCAATTCAAGGCATTCAGACAGATTTCGACCAAACACGCCTGGTGGATCAAAGCGCTGACAACGGTACAATATATCTTCGATCATTTTGGTTGAACAACCAAACGCATCGGAAACTGTTTGTAGATCGCCTAAAAACCAACCACTCTCATCCAGCATATCAATTAACCGCACCCCTATGGACCGCTCAATCTTAGTATTAAAGTCAACATTCACCTGGCCTAGTAAATAATCTCGTAGGGAGAGATTAGCGTCTTTTACCTGGTCAACAGCAGAATAAGCGATCGAATTACCGACAGATCGGCCCTGTTTAAGCGATGTTGAAAAGTCAGTAGTACTCTGCTTCCAGTCGACCGCATCGAGCCCCGACGAAAAATCAAAGTTATCACGACTTTCTATTCTTTCGACCGAGACAACCCTCGGAACAGGTAATTCATTCGATCTACCAAGCTCCCAAACATCCAAACCTGTACTTTGTATTTGGTCGCCGTAATCTTCTTCCCCATACTTTTCACAAAATCCTTCCTGATTTTTTACCGCTAAAGCTTGATCATGGGTCCGCTGATGCTCGTCACAAACTAGCAAGGGGTTCTGCTCGACCTGTTTTTTGATGAATGAGCTAACCTCAAGATTAGTCATTTTCAAAAGTTTAATGGCCTGAAGGAGTTGGGGGGTCATCACCAAAGATTGGTTCTGGCGAAGGTTTAATTGGGGACCTATCAAAACTAATCCTACCCTATCTTCTCTAATAGCCCATTTTACAAACTAAATCTCTCACCCAGGTACACCCGTCTAACTTCTTCGTGCACCACAATTTCGGACGGCTCTCCCTCCATGAGCACCGTCCCATCATGAAGAATATATGCTCTATCCACGATCTCGAGCATCTCCCTGACGTTATGGTCTGTTATAAGAACACCAATGCCACGGTCTTTCAGGTGAGTGACCAAATTTCGAATGTCCTCAACAGCAATGGGATCAATACCAGCTAAAGGTTCATCAAGTAGGATAAAATTTGGTTTGGAAGCCAACGCCCGCGCAATTTCGACACGCCTCCGCTCCCCACCCGATAGGGCTAAGGGCGGAGTCCGCCGCAGATGGCTAACAGAAAACTCAGCAAGTAATTCTTCCAGCCTCGCCTCTCTTCGCGCGGGATTATCATCTGTAACTTCTAGAACTGCTCTAATATTATCTTCAACTGTCATACCCCGAAAAATTGACGCCTCTTGAGGCAAATATCCGATACCCAGACGCGCGCGACGATACATTGGTAATCCTGTAATATCTTTTCCATCGAGCGCTATAGAACCATGATCCGCAGCTATTAACCCCATTACGATATAAAAGCAGGTAGTTTTGCCCGCACCATTTGGTCCGAGCAAACCAACTATTTCCCCACGCTTCAGCGTGATGCTTACATCTCGAAGTACAGGTCGCTTCTTAAACTGTTTACCAATTTTAAGCACAAGTAGGCCGGAGTTCTCCGATACCAGGCGAGGACGATTAGCGTCCTCGGCATAAAGAGGGCTCTTCTTTGCCGACAACTCTTGCAAACTATCTTCTGTGTTCTCTTTGTCGGTTTTACTCACTGACGCCGTTTAATTTCTTTTTGTTACGACCTGGTTTTGATGCCCTTATATT
>CAZOHS010000235.1:0-3230 GCA_964579285.1 uncultured Rhodospirillaceae bacterium
GGTTTTACAGAGCAAGAATGTATTTCAAATTTTGAATCTGCTAAAAAAGTACATATTAACGCATCACCTAAATATACGTCTCGCACAGACTGCGAAAACGATTTTGGTGCAAAGCAATGCGAAGTAGCGCCTCATAGGACGAGCACCGGCGGCAGTGTGTTTATGCCTCTCATGGCAGGATACATGATGGGCAGCGTTCTTGGGGGTGGGCACCGCAGTCAGCCCCTTTATCGCTCGCGTGATGATCGCTCAAACTTCCGCACCGCAGACAATCGAAAAATAGGTTCGACTATCGGTCGCACAAAAGTGGCAAAAAGCGCCACGAAAACCCCTTCGGTTAAAACGCGGACAGTTTCGCGCGGCGGTTTTGGCGCGAGAGCACGCAGCACTGGTCGGCGATCATTCGGCGGTTAAAGAAACACAGCCGTTACAGCGATGCAACGCATCACCGTTAAACCTCGAGACGATTGGCAAGCGACAGCAGAAGCCCATGGATTTCGGTTCCATAGTCCCGAGAATGATACTTACTGGGATGAAACAGCGTGCTATCAATTTTCTCTAAAACAAATTGAAAATGATATTGAAGATCCCACAGAAGAAATCGAAAAATTATGTTTTGAAGTGGTTGATCGTGCCACAAACGATGAGGCTGTCCTCCGTCGTCTCGGCATTCCTGAAGCCTTCTGGGAGTACGTGACAGATAGTTGGCGCAATCAAGAAAGAAACCTCTATGGTCGACTGGATTTTTCCTATGATGGTAAGGGGCCTGCCAAGCTGTTCGAGTACAATGCGGATACCCCAACCTCCTTGTACGAATCTTCAATTTTCCAGTGGGTTTGGTTGGAAGAAGCAATTGAGCGCGGAATAGTACCCGAAGCTAGCGATCAGTTTAATTCTATTCACGAAGCGTTAACGTCGGCGTTCCCTGAGATGCAGATCCCTGGAACGTTGCATTTCGCGTGTTGTAAAGATTCAGATGAGGATGAAGGAACAATCGAGTATCTCGCGGACTGCGCCCGGCAAGCTGGGTTGGAAACACGGCTAATCTATATGGAAGATATTGGTATAGACGGCAAGGGTCGTTTCACCGACTTACAAGATACATTTATTACCGATTTATTTAAGCTTTATCCGTGGGAATGGATAATGGCTGAGGACTTTGGGAAACACGTGCCAAAATGCGGTATCAAGTTTATTGAACCAGGGTGGAAAGCAATCCTTTCTAACAAAGGTCTACTCCCACTTCTATGGGAGATGTTCGAGGGGCACCCTAATCTACTACCCGCGTATTTCGAAAATGACCCCGCTTCAAAAACACTGGACGGTACTTATGTCCGTAAGCCTCTTCTCTCTCGCGAGGGTGCAAATATAGAAATTTATGAAAGAAATACGTGTACAATGCGCGTCGGAGGGGAATACGGTGCGGAGGGACATATTATACAAGCGCTCCACCACCTCCCGAACTTTGACGGTAATTTCCCCATGGTGGGGTCTTGGTTGGTTGCGAGCCAGCCAACCGGGATCTGCATTCGAGAGGATAAAACACTGGTAACCGGCGATGACGCGCGGTTCATCCCGCATATCATTTTGGATTAACTTTTAAAGCTGCCACCAGTTTCCTTGCCTAAAACATTTGTCAGTAATTTGTGAAATTAGGGAATAAAGGCGAAATTTAGTGGTCTTTTTAGCCTGCGTATCTATCGGATTAGTGCGGTAACCGCTATAGATCGCCTATGTCTAACCTTTTGAGCAGCATCCTTCGGTTTCGCTTTTTTGTTTTAGCGAGTTCCCTGACATTGACGTTCGTTGGTTCGGGAAGCTTATTTCTCATTACTGTCACATTGAAAGACCTCGCCGCCGAATTTGGATGGCCCCGCGAAGTGCCATCCCTCGCATTCTCCCTTCAATTTATCGGCGGGGGTCTTGGAGGCATTCTGATGGGATATCTCCTCGACAAGGTTGGTTCATTTGTGCTGCCTTTAATCGCTTCTTTTGCCGTTGTTTTAGGTGCAATTCTTACCACTATGGTAGAAACACAATGGCAGTTATACGCAATCTACCTAGTACTTTTTGGTTTTCTGGCGCAGGGCAGTCTTTACGCGCCTTTGATGGCCAATATAGCGAAATGGTACGAGCGCCGACGCGGCATGGCGGTCGGAATTGTTGCAAGCGGCCAGAGCCTCTCGGGTATCGTGTGGCCTCCCATTTTTGGAATAGCTGTAACCGAGATTGGCTGGAGGAATGGATTTATCGGCTTTAGCATTATTGCCGGGTGCATCATGTTGCCCCTCTGTCTTGTGTTTGTTCGAAAACCACCGTCGATCAAAACTCTTCAAGATGCAGAAGACCTCGACCTCGCCGGCAAAAAAGGTGCAAACGCGCAACGGGCAAGAAAAAGCCAAACTAATTTAAGTCATTTCCAGTTTCAATTGGCACTTTGTGCTGCAATTCTTGGCTGCTGTGTTTCTATGGGCTTACCACTTGCGCACCTGGTAGCACACGCAACGGACCGCGGACTTGCCCTCACCGACGCGGTAACCGTTTTGTCTGTGACACTTATGGCAGCTTTCACGAGCAGGGTCTTAATCGTCGGGTTATTGTCAGACCGGTATGGCGGTCTGATGGCCTTATTTTGTTTTTCCGCTTTGCAGGCGGCAATGCTTGGACTTCTAACAATGGCGGATACAACACTGCTACTCTACGTTGTCGGCATTGGCTTTGGCCTTGGATACGGTGGAATATTTCCCGTCTATGCGGTTATCGTACGGGAATACATGCCGCCGGAAGAAGCAGGCAGACGAACAGGAATCGTGTTCTTATTTGGTGCATGCGCTATGGGCTTTGGTAGTTGGATGGGCGGCAACCTTTTTGATGTGACGGGCAGTTATACGCTGCCATTTCTTATAGGTGTTGCAGCCAACGCCACTAACCTGGTGATCGTAGGTATTCTAATGACAAAAACGAGGCCGATTAGACCAGCAGTGTCGCCAGCGTAAATTTTATCTTTTTGCGGTAATGACGTAGAACTGATTGATGGAGTTAAGTGTAAACAAAACAGCGCTCGTCCTGGTTGACCTCCAAAATGATTTTGTTCATTCCGATGGCGCCTATGGCCGCGCTGGACAACGGTCAGACGCTATTTCCTCCCTGCCCAAAAGGATCAAACCCCTGGCCGATCTAATAAGATCAGTAGGTGGCTGGATTATTTCGACGCACTTTACCCTTGTGTC
>CAZOHS010000236.1:0-3227 GCA_964579285.1 uncultured Rhodospirillaceae bacterium
CTCGAACATCGGTTTTTAAAAGATCAATCGATGGTCGATAAAACAAAAATTCAAATTGGGACCAAACTTAGTGCTTTGGACGCGGAGGAGTTAGGGCTTGTGACGTTTTCCCCCGATGATATCGACTGGGAAGACGAGGTACGCATTGCTATAGAGGAGCGCGCAAGCTTCTCACCAGATGCACTCACGGGTATGGAGGCAAGCCTTCGTTTTGCGGGCCCAGAGACACTGGAGACTAAGATCTTTGGGCGTTTGTCAGCGTGGCAGAACTGGATCTTTCAGCGGCCAAATGCGGTTGGGGAGGGGGGCGCGCTTCGAGTGTACGGCTCTGGTCAGAAGGCTACATATAATAAACAACGGGTTTGAAATACGGCGGTAAACGATTATTCAACAAAGGACTAATTAATGTCATCCATTAACTATAATGAACGCATTCCCAACAATGTAGGTCTAAGTGAGAATAGACGTTTACAGAGAGCGCTCGAATCGTGGCTACCAAATTACTTAAGCTGGTGGGACGAGCTTGGGCCTGAGGGCACACAAGGGTATGATGTGTACCTCCGAACCGCGATAGATGTCAGCACTGATGGATGGGCACATTTTGATTACGTGAAGATGCCAGAATACCGCTGGGGAATTTTTTTGAACGAGCCTATTCCAGACCGAAAAATTGGATTTGGTGATCATAAGGGTGAGCCTGTGTGGCAAGATGTGCCGGGAGAGTATCGTTCGACCCTGCGTCGTCTAATCGTCACGCAGGGTGATACTGAGCCCGCGTCTGTGGAACAGCAACGGCTACTCGGGCAAACTGCACCCTCTATGTATGATCTCCGTAACCTCTTCCAAATTAATGTGGAAGAGGGGCGTCATCTTTGGGCTATGGTTTATCTTTTGCACGCGCATTTTGGAAGAGATGGCCGTGAGGAAGCTGAAATGATGCTCGAGAGACACTCTGGTGATGCCGATAAACCACGAATTCTTGGGGCTTTTAATGAACCCACCCCGGAATGGCTATCAATGTTCATGTTTGCATTTTTCACCGACCGAGACGGTAAGTATCAGTTGGCTTCTCTCGCAGAGGGGGCCTTCGATCCCTTGGCGCGAACATGTCAATTCATGCTTACTGAAGAAGCCCACCACATGTTTGTGGGTGAATCCGGTGTTATGAGGATCGTAAAAAGAACGTGTGAGGTGATGGACGAGATTGGTACAGATGATTCGGAACGTGTTAGGCAGGCGGGCGCAATTGATCTCGTTACCATGCAGAAGTGGATCAACTTTCACTATTCTATATCGCTTGATTTATTCGGTCAGGAATTATCAACAAATGCGGCGAATTACTACACTCAGGGACTAAAAGGCCGTTTTCACGAAGCAAAAATCGATGATGACCATCGTCTGGTCGATTACACCTATCCGGTCCTGATGGTTCAAAATGGTAAAATTGTTGAAGACCAACACCCCGCGTTGACATCGGTCAACGAAAAGTTGCGACAGGATTATATTGATGACTGTCAGCGAGGATTGAATCGGTGGAATAAAGTCATCGAGAAGCATGGGTACGACTTTCGTTTTGAACTACCCCACCGAGGTTTTCATCGCGCTATTGGAAATTTCTCAGATACGAAAATTTCACCATCAGGAAAAGTAGTATCTGACAGCGAATGGACAAGAAATTTGGAGAATTGGCTTCCAGACGATAGTGATCATGACTTCGTCCGAAGCCTGATGAAACCTTGCTATGAGATGGGGAAAATTGCCGGTTGGATTGCCCCGCCCACTCGAGGTATTCACGGAAACCCTTTTAAATATGAATACGTGAAGTTTAACTAAACGAATACACTATAGACGACGCGACACACTTCCCTACAAGCATATTCAACGTTAAAAGAAATAAGAATGGCCTTAAGGCTCAGCAACTTTGGGGAGTGACCGATGGAACCTAATTTGGTTCATATCGACAGATCAAGCGGTATACCGCTTTTTACGTTTTCTGAGTCCTTTAATGTAGCAATCCATATGATTGACCGCCACTTGACCGAGGGTCGCGGTAGTCGGTTAGCGTATATTACGGAGCACGAAACAGTCACGTACGCGCAGTTGTCGGACCGGGTTAATCGGTGTGGCAATGCCCTTCTTGAGGCTGGCATTGCTCCAATGGGTAGGATGTTAATGATCGTAAAGGACTGTCCTGAGTTCGTTTACTTGTTTTATGGAGCGATCAAAGCCGGAATAGTTCCTGTACCGATCAATACATTGTTACGAGCAAAAGACTATCAGTACATGATTGAGGATTCCGACTGTGCTGCGTTAATCTACTCACCCGAGTTTTCGAGCGAGATTTGTCCTGCCATTGACGCTGTTACCAGAACGCCGCCGTTTGTTGCTTTGACCGAAGGTGAAGATGGCATCAAAAGTAGAATGGCGACTGCTTCCCCTGAGCTCAATCCTTACCCGTCTTCCGCATTGGCTGATTGTTTTTGGCTTTATTCGTCTGGGTCGACCGGTCGACCAAAAGGTACGGTCCATCGACAACGCGATCTACTGGTGAACAGCGTACTTTATTCAGAGCCTGTCCTCGGTGTTCGGGAAGAAGATGTCATGTTCTCCGCGGCAAAACTGTTTTTTGCGTATGGTTTGGGGAATTCAATGAACTTTCCCCTCAACTATGGTGCTTGCAGCGTATTGTCTGACGAACGCCCAACGCCAGAGATGACTTTTCGAATTATTGAGAAATTTAAACCCACTATCTACTTCGGCGTACCAACGCTATATGCGGCACAGTGCCGTGCATTGGAGAGTGAGAACCCTGATTTATCTAGTATTAGAATTTCTATTTCAGCAGGGGAATCACTGCCGGCGCCTATTTTCCATCGCTGGAAACAGCACGTGGGACACCCGCTCATTGACGGTATCGGATCCACGGAAGGTACCCATATATTTATTTCTAATACTCCAAACGACGCGAAGCCGGGAACTAGCGGCAAAGTTCTGCCAGGGTACAGGGCGCGAATCGTGAATGACGACGGTAATGATGTTTCACAAGGAGAGGTCGGCCGGCTTTTGGTTCAAGGCCAGTCTATGGCGGCTTATTACTGGAATCAGCCTGATCGTACAGAGCAAACGATGCTGGGCGACGACTGGTTAAATACTGGTGATACTTATTCCCAAGATGATGAAGGGTATTATGTTTATAACGGCCGATCCGACGATATGATTAAGGTTGG
>CAZOHS010000237.1:0-3214 GCA_964579285.1 uncultured Rhodospirillaceae bacterium
ATTTTCCCACTGGTTTCCAGATACCGTGGACCTTGGTCTCCTTGTTTGACGGCGACGGTTCGGGGCCATCCATCGAGTGACGGAAAAATCCCAAGGCCGTCAAATCTTTTAGAATTAGACCACGATCCCTCGTAGTATTGTTCGAGAACGCTTTCCTTTTCCAAAACATGGCCATCTGCGTCGAATGCTTTAAAAATTTCCAATGTATGGTTTCCCTAATGAGGCCCTGATTTAGGCGCGTGTTTGAAAACTAACTATAATATGATCTCCGTTCGGTGAAAAAAGGAAACCTGTGACATGGCAAAAGGTTATTTAGTGGCTCACATCAGAGGTTATAATAAAGAAGGTTTCGAGAAAATTAAGGAAATGTCTGGTCCGACACTTGCGGAATAAGGGGTAAAGTGTGGTTCTAACGCCAAGCCCGGACGTTCGCGAGGACGGGCTAGAACCGAATTTGATTTTTGTGGAAGGGATTTAAAATAACTTCATCCCCTGAGGCCGAAAATTTTTGAGACAAGCAACGATGGATGGCCGTGAAACACAGCCATCCAACTTTTATTATGCGTTACTTGCGGACCCGGATTTTACGAATTTCAAATTTGTTTCCGGTAAAACTCACGTGGCTTTTCATCCCCATAAGCTGAAACATATTGTCGAGGTTGCGGTTCAGGCGGGCACTCTCTATGCACGAATTGTACCAATAAACATTTCGCCGTTTTCCGCCATATGACAGTGTATGTTTTTTGTAGCCTTTAAACTTGACTATAAAATTTTCGATATCGCGATAGTCAACTGTTTTGAAGCCTTTAAAGGTAAGTTCATAAGCATGAGGTAAGCACTTTTGGCTTGAAGTGTTGGAGGAGCTATCTCCCGCGCGGAAGGGTGCGCTCGAATCTTGGGTCGGCGCAACCATCGCCGTTAATTTATTCTCCAAGACTGCGCCGACGTCCTCGCCTATGATTTTAATTTTGTCACCGACTTGCTCCAACACACAATCGCGGCTTCTCGCGCAGTCGGGTGTTATGCGCCATTCTTTAGGCGCCACGTACTCGAAGCTACCAAGCCGCTGTCCCGTCTGCACATTGAGCAGGCGTCCGGCAACCCTTATTCGCAGTTTTGCGGACCCGTATTTGGGTGGTTTTACCCTCGCGTATATTTGAAACATCACTAAAACTTTTATGGGAGGTTGGGTAATTCCTCTCGCAACGTCGATTAGTTCGGCATCGGACCGCCTAACTCTTCCCTGCTGTGATATGTCCATTGTCACCGCAGTTTCATCAAATACATTGTACCCCTCGGTATTGAGTAGATCGCTGATGATGTTGACCACGCGTGTGAAAATACGATTGTTTCGTGGCACCGTATCGCGGTCGTAGTCCTCACCCATTATGAGTATAGTTGTCTTTGCCTGAGCAGGTGGAATAAGCTTGCTATCAGCGCAAGCCACAAAAAATACGGGAAGTAAAAATAGTCCCAATCTTTTTAAGAACATGTTCTTGGCCTCCTCAATTTAAATCTATTTCTGTGCGTAAAAAACACTCTAAAACGCTACGTCAAAATTTAATGATTTGGAAGGGTCTTTTCAAATTAGACTTTTTGTCCGGGTAGCTTACCCAAATTATCGGTCCGCCTTGATGGTGGTGAGCAGGACGCTTGCTTCGGCGATCGCGACACGGGGAACTTTTCCAAAGATCTCAACTAATTTCTGCGCGATTGCCTTTGGCACTGGGCTAAAAGTCAGACCTCTCAATGCTCGAGGTAGATCCTTCGTGATATTACGTGTTGCCGCGAAGCATTTTACTAAATCCTTGCCCGCAGGTGGCTCCGCGAAAATATCGAAGCTCCAGTTTTGATTTGGAATATTGTGCCATTTTCCCTGTTTGAGTTTATTTTTAGTTTTGGACTTATTAAAAAATTTGTTTGGAAAAATTTGTATAACGGACAACCTCTTATCGATTGCAAAACAGTATATACTGGCGTTCCGGCCAGTTTTAAATCTGAGTGTAATTTTTTCTCGTGGGGTCTTTATGTAGTACACTGGCCGTCTTCCGCGGTCCGTCGTAAGTTGAAACTTAAACGGTCCCACGCCGTCATTCCTCACGTAATCATCAAAGCTGCGGCCTCTAGGGCGTAATCTCGGTAAATCGGTCGTTCGCTTAATCGACGTTATCGTCGGTGATCCGGCGTTCAGTGTTACCTTTAGGTCGATCCGATCGGAAAAAACCCAGTAACTCCCCGTTAACCGAACATGTGTCTTTCTGTCAGGTCTCGCCGTTTTGCTGCAAGTGCCATCTATGCGCAGGCGTTCACCAGTTAAAATAGACGCGTATTCACGGTCTAAATGGGCTGCGAGTTGGTTGGAAAACCATCGCCCAAAGGGGGGCTGATTGTGGCTATCCTCATAATTTATGCCGCAAAAGCTCACCGACGCCATATTGGGGACCGCAGTTTTAATATCCTTTGCGAGCCTCTTTACCGCGAAACGGTGGGGTATGTTTTCGTTCTCACCAGAAAGTTCTTCTGGTGTGAGTGGGAGATAACTCACTGCCGTCGCCAGCTTGCGTCCGTCCATACCCTGCGCGTCATAACTGAGGATGGCGGTATCCTTTTTCACCCGTATTCTGCCGATAATTAGAATATCAATTTCGGCATTTTTTTGTAGGAGTGTGTCAATAAAATTTGTGGGTCCGTCGTCAAGCGCGCCCATGGCTTCCCGATCAGCAACAATATGATCAATGTTTTTGCGTGCGACAAAAGTGTATTTACTTCCACCCCTCCTAAAAAGCGCCCGTTGCAGGTGCTGATTGAATTCTTCCGCGAGGCTGAGGGATATCGGGATGTCGTCTTCATCAAACGGCTGGATTGCTACGGCAGGGTTTTTTCGTTTTTTTACCGACGCGCAATATTTGTTTTGCCCACCTAACCGCTCACAGACCTCGTTCGGTTTAAAACTCCAATCCATCGTTTTCAATAATTCGGCAGCAATTTGCGCGAAGTGGGTCCCGCGGGTGTTTTCGTTCAACGCTCCCGCATGACTGTTTGGTAGTTGTATTAACAGCCCAAACACTGCAATGATAAGTGAACGATAAACGTTTCCTCGTAAATAATCCATCTTTGAGAGGGGCTCCTATTGGTAGGCGCTTAGGACGAGCGTTTTAGTTCCACGAACGGTGGCTTGTTGGTCCCGGTTATAGCGGCGGCGGGCTTGATAGGA
>CAZOHS010000238.1:0-3136 GCA_964579285.1 uncultured Rhodospirillaceae bacterium
TTCTATTTGAGAAAAATAACAAGATACTAACGGTTACGTTAAACCGGCCAGAAAAATTGAATGCAATTGACGGGACGATGCACGAAGACCTATCCCGTGTTTTCGAAGATATAAATAAAGATCGAACTGTTGACGTTGTTATACTTACGGGCGCGGGGCGAGCGTTTTGCGCCGGTGGCGACGCTGACTGGTTGCAGGGCCTGATTGACAACCCCTGGGAATGGGAAACCCTATCGGAAGAGGGTAAAAGGTCGATGCTCTCAATCTTGGATTGCCGCCAACCAATAATTGCAAAAATAAACGGAGCGGCGGCAGGATTAGGTGCCACGCTTGCACTATACTGCGATATAACTATGGCTGCAGACACGGCGCGGATTGGCGATCCACACGTCAAGGTTGGACTAACGGCAGGCGACGGGGGTTCAGGAATCTGGCCATACTTAATCGGCTTTGCTCGCGCCCGAGAGTTTCTGTATACCGGTGAAATGCTAACGGCGGACCGCGCCACAGACATGGGGCTTATAAACCGCTGTATCCCAGCGGATGATCTCGACCGTGTTGTAGACGAATTTGCTAATGGCCTCGCTAATGGCGCTATACGCGCAATTCAATGGACTAAACAAGCTGTAAACGCACCCTTAAAACAGCTCGTATCAGCAAACCTGGATTATTCACTCTCTTTAGAAGCAAAATCAAATATCACTGAAGACCACCAGGAGGGTATAAACGCACTTCGGGAGAAACGGCAGCCAATCTTCAAAGGCAAGTAGGCACAATAAGAGGGTGGGTTAAACCCACCCTCTCTCGCAACGTATCATTAAATTTTACCGAGTCAGTGCCGCAGCTGCTTTCATTAGCTTATACATTGGCGCAATTTTTGGGTCCTTCATGAAGATGGCATCTCCCATCGGCCTTAGCCTATCCAATGCCGCCTTACGCTCTGCCTCTGCAAGGAGCACAACCGTTCCTCCCTCGTCGTTCCATTTACTGTACCAAGCTTTGGTATCGTTTTCGGACCATTTAAGCGCCTTCGAGGTAACTGCCTGGCCGACCTCAACTAGTATCTTTCGATCTTTCTGGGACAATTTTGCTAACCATTTTGCACTCGTCCACATACACGTAGGAATGTAGGTGAAGTGAGTTGGCGTAAGGTATTTGGCCGCTGTGTAGAATTTAGACGGACCCATGACCACTACCGCGGAACTCGCTCCGTCTAAAACACGACGTTGGATGGACGGCAACACCTCTGAGTAGGCCATTGGTGTTCCGGCCGCACCTAATGCACGCATGATCGCGACTTCCATGGGGGATGCCAGTACTCGAATTTTCTTACCTTTGACATCAGCCAAAGTCCGAACGGGGTCCCGCATCGCTAATGCCGATGCGCCGCCCGGTGCACAGTATGTGCCCGTTACACCTTTTTTCGTCGCGAGGTTAAGAAACTTCTTGCGGACACTCGAATGATTAATTGTCCTTGTCAGATGACCAAAGTTATCGAAAAGTCCTAGCGCATCTGGAGCCGCAAAGGCCGGATTTAGACCCTTAAAAAAGCCGGGTGGAGATATAAAGGCTTCCTGCGTACCTAATAAAACACCCTCTATCTGACGCGGAATCTTCCCGAGCTGTGCAGCGGGGAAAACCTTTACAGTGATAGAACCGGCAGCGCGTTTATTAACTTCCTTAGCAATCCAGTTTGCTGACTTGTGCTGACCATCATTTATTGTAACGAAGCCTATCTTCATTTCTGTAACGGCTAACGACACCGTAGGAGCAATGGCAACCAGGGTAAATAATAGTGTTATCTTGAGTAATACAGTTTTTATCATAATCTAAGCCCTCCTAAATAAGGTGTGAACAGACTTTACAGTATGGGGCAAAACCATAAGCTAAGGATCTTAGGCTATCCAAAGAATGAAAATTTCTAGATCCGGTACTTACAAATCTTCACTAATTGTACCACGTTAAAATACACTCCTTATCATTTTACTAGGGACCATCAATGCCCAATTTTGATAGAAGCAAGTTATCTCCGACAGAAATGGAATGGCATTTCAACCCTCGTGTAACTTTTCCTAATCACGTCGAATACATGCGTACTCGAGCAGAAACAAATGCACGTGTCTTGGAGAAACTAGAGCGATTGCCCAACTTCCGATATGGCCCAAACCCTAACGAAACTCTTGATATATACCCGAGTAAGGGAGGACTGTCCCCAGTGCTTGTATACGTCCACGGTGGGTATTGGCGTGCGGGATACAAAGAGGATTGGGCATTTGTCGCGGAACCCCTGATAGAGTGTGGCGCTACTGTGGTCGTATTAAACTACGACCTTTGTCCAGGGGTAAGCCTAGACGAGCTAGTATCGGAAATACGACGAGCAAACATTTGGATTTATCAGAATGTTAAGCAATACGGTGGCAACCCGAGTAAAATGTATATTTCCGGAAGCTCCGCAGGAGCCCACCTATGCGCGATGATGCTGGCACAAGACTGGTCCAAACACAAAGCACCGCACGACCTGGTAAAAGGAGCAACCCTTATCACCGGAATTTACGATATTCACCCGGTGATCAATATTAGTGTTAATGCTGATATCAAGCTGGATAAATATTCGGCGCAAAGAAATAGCCCGATGTTTCTGCCGCCCTTAATGACAGGCCCAATTCTCGCCGCGGTAGGCGGAAAAGAATCGGAGGGGTGGAAACAACAAACCCACGATTATGTATCTATGTGCAGAAAAAATGACATCAAATGCGATTTCTTGGAGCTGCCCGATGAAGATCATTTCTCGTTAGGTTCCATTTTAGGGGATCTGGGCAGTCCCCTGGTCCAGACAACCCTCCGACAGATGGGCCTAATATAATTGATGTTGCCTCAAACTATACGCGCTTCAAAACGGAGAAAACTTGCAGCCCGGTCATCTACTTTACCATCGACCAGCGTGTGAAAGCTCCCTAAGGCAACCAGCTGAGGCCCGTTCCGATAGAGTTCACATCGCAACTCATAATGCTCCCCCACAAGACCCGGGCGCCGAAATATTACTCGAGCTCCAGTCGCCAATATGCGATCGAGCGGCAAAGCTGCATTCGCAGCTAATGCGCCCATCCTATTTTCCATCGCATATAAATATTCACGC
>CAZOHS010000239.1:0-3124 GCA_964579285.1 uncultured Rhodospirillaceae bacterium
CTAGTCGTGGAGGGTAATTTTAAAATCCCCCGCAGTCCGTTTTGAGACGATTTTTCCAGAGTGACATTACCGCCGTAAAGCGCTGAGATCTGCCGCACTATGGATAAGCCCAGCCCGCTGCCGGCCACTGTTTCGTCGGCGCGTCTACCGCGCTCGAATAGTGCGTCGCGGACCGCGACGGGAATGCCGGGGCCGTCATCCTCAATAACGATATTTACGTTTGACCCAGTTAAACCCGGTTCCACATTAATTTCTGCGGAGACGGTGACCGTTGCAGCGCAAAATTTGGATGCGTTGTCCATAAGGTTTCCTAGCATTTCCTCAAGGTCATTCTGGGTGCCCCGAAAAAACACGGTATCCGGTATATCGACGTCAATCGTAAGCCCCTTATCGTAGTATTGTTTCTTTAGCGCGTTCGATAAGGACATTGCGACCGGTTGTATTTTAGTCGTTTCCGCAGTCAGAGACGTGGACAAGTGACCCTTATCCCGCGCCAGATAGCTATTGATGTGGCGTTCGATTTTGTCCAATTCAGTTTGGACTATAGTCTCCCGTTCCGGGGTTGGGCGGCGATTTTCGTTTGCTATTACTGAAATTGGAGTTTTTAACGCATGTGACAGGTTTCCTACTTCACTGCGCGCGCGTGCCAGAACGTCGGAAGTTTCTTTAAGTAAATTATTCATTTCCTTCGTTAAGGGACTGATTTCAATTGGATAATCATCCGATAGATCAGCTCGTCGTCCTTCTTTAATGTCGATCACGGCGGTCTTTAACTTCTGTAAGGGCCGCAGGCCGAACTTTACCTGCAATATCAGCCCCACAAAGAGGCCGACCGCTAAAATTACGTACGCCCACAGCAAACGGTTATTGATCCTTTCCACGGCATCAAAGACGAACACGGGATCGGCTGCCATTATAAATAAATAGTCCGCGTCCCCACCCGTCGGCATACTCTTCCGGACAATTACTTTTAAATCGCTATCGGCTGGACCGAGACCCTGCAATAATTTGGGTTTATTATTTTGCGGGATTTTATTTATTGGAATTTCAAAGCCTTTCATTGACCATGAACGACCGACGATCCTGCTGTCCTTAACGCTTACGATCTGCCAATACCAACCCGAGTTGATGCGGTTGAATTTGCCGTCTTCGTAATATTTTGTGAATGGTTTTATATCCCCGTCGGCATCGAACTTTGTGTAATCAATAAGCCGTGCGAGATCGTCTTCGATTTGACGGTCCAATGTCTCAATGATCGGAGCTTTAAGATACGCGCTGATCAGCCAACCACTCAAAAGAAGCGGAAGCAGGATCCACAACGTTGCCGAACCGAGTAAACGGGTCGTGATGGATCGGGGGTTAAACAGGACCATTATGCTTCATTCATCAGTGTTTTCACGGGGATTGATCCGGTATCCCCCCAAAGCGCCGCCACGCACGGTCTCGATAATGGTGTCCGGTAATTTTTTCCGGAGCCTGCCGATGAATACGTCAATGGTGTTGGAATCTTTATCATTGTTAGCTTCGTACACGTGTTCACTAATTTCCGCACGGCTTAATATTCTGTCCTGGTTATGCATCATGTATGAAAAAAGCTTTATTTCGTATGCCGTAAGGGACACGGGGTTCCCGTCGATTGTTACCCGTCCGTTTGCCGTATTCAGCGCAACCGGGCCCCAGCGCAATATCGGCGAGCTAAATCCGGCTTTTCGTCTGACAATGACGCCTAATCGGGCTAAAACCTCCTCCACGTGATACGGTTTTCTTACATAGTCATCGGCCCCGCTTTCGAAGGCTCTGAGGGCATCTGACCAGTCCTGGCGCGCGGTGAGAATGAGGACCGGTGTGTTTTTTGCCGGTATGTCATCGGGATTGTCGCGCCAACTTTTTAACACGGAAAGGCCGTCGAGTATGGGTAGTCCGAGGTCTAGGACGATTGCGTCATAAACCTCATCCGATCCCAGAAGTTCTCCCTGTTCCCCGTCAAATGCCTGGTCAACGGTATGGTTTTCGTGCCGCAGTGCTGAAGCCAATTGGTCGTTTAATTGCGGGTCGTCCTCAATAATTAAAATTTTCATCGGGTTAAATGCGCGTAAATCGCAGCCTCCTCGCGTACTTCTAAGCTTCGCCGATTATAAATAACTACGCCCTGATAACGATAACAGCAGAAACCGGTTCTGCACACCGAAGATGAACGGATGATGAATGGGCCGTTCAGGGTCGCGTCAGGGCCGCTTGTCTAAAAGTATTTTCCGACGAACTTTTTGTGGAGATACTCATGAGAGCAATTCAGAACACTTTACATTGTTCGCTGGCCCTCGCGCTTGTAATGGCATTCGTTTGCGGCGTGAGCCTTTCAGACACGAAGGCCGCACAGACGCAGCCCGCCGACAACAAGATGTTTGAGCATTTCGCGGAAGAACTGCTTGAGGGCATGGCTGCCGCCAATCTCACGGATATATCGGCCCGCGGCGGTTACGGCCGACCGACAGTGGCGGTTGTTGGGTTTAGCCTTCGCCATACGAAAAAAGCACGCAGGTGGAGCGGTCTTGCGCACGAATATAATGCGAAACTCCTTGCGGAGCTTATTCGGCAGTCTGACGGACGCTATCGTTTTATTGAATTGACAGAGCGAGTAGTGTTCCCCTCCCGCAAGCATCGAACGCACTCTAAACGTAACCCTCACCGTGAGACAGACTGCGTGTCACATACAAAGTGCGTTTCACCGTCTCACCCTTCATCCTTCCACCGACACGCGGATATTGTGGTAACCGGCACCTTGCGAACACGCGGCGTGCGGGGTTCGCTCCATTACCGCGCAAGCGGAGCTGAAAACGGCGTGATTTATGCTGTGACCGTACCGCGGAAGGTGTGGCGCAAAAACCCAACAATATTTGAAGACCTTAAACTCGGATTGACTTGGCAGACAATAATCGAAAGCGAACTTTTTGCGGACGAGAGCTATCCTTTGGACCGGTATATAGAATTTCTCCAAAGAGGTTTGCGCCATTTAGGCTATCGCCCCGGAAGAATTACGGGCGTGTTGGACCGCAGCACACGAAAAGCGATTAGGGCGTACCAGTGGCACCATAATCTCTCCGTTACCGGTCGTTTTTCGCATTCC
>CAZOHS010000240.1:0-3096 GCA_964579285.1 uncultured Rhodospirillaceae bacterium
GCCGGCGCACTCATATAAGCAATACGGGGTTGGTCCCATTCGACGCCAACCGTGCCTATTACAGCGTCCAGGATCCAACGCTGTTCCTGCCACCGTTTCATGCGGCCATCAGATTTCGCGGACATGTTCCCTCCCTTAGTTCTCTTTCTATGTCTAATTATGCGTTAACGGCACACTTGCCTCGAACACCATTTCGTCGGCCAAACCGGCGAGGTTCAAGACGTCGGGCCACGGGGCCTTATACGTCCCGTAAACCTCGTAAGCGTGCCGACGAAGACGAGATCAGTGCTGAATGTTCCTAACTTAAGGTTCTGGTAGTTATACAAAAGATTGGTTTCACAGCGATCTTTGACAGTTTCCACAGTCATTATGCCTCCACGCGCCAGTGATGGCGCATCATATATTGCGTCCACGCAACTATCATGTGGAAACAAGGCCACAAAACATTATCGGACGCAAATTTAATGGTTGTTACGCTATCCGATGATCCGAGGATTAAAGCCCTAAATCTTTTGATCGATGTATACTTTAAAACTCACGTATACTATTGATCGGTTTAGGTTGACATTCATGGACACCACGCCATTGAGCTCGAAAGATTATTATGACAGAAGTGAGTGAACTCGCCCTTCCGGAATTTAACTTCGATAACACCTTTGCGCGTACCCTCGAGCCGTTCTTCGTCTCGTGGAAAGCCGCCGAGGCACAGTCACCCAGACTTCTTCAGTTCAACCAGGAATTAGCAAACGAATTAGGGCTTGACGCGAGCGCACTAAATACAGAGACCGGCGCCGCAATCTTCTCCGGCAACGAGGTGCCTAATGGTTCAATGCCCCTTGCCCAAGTATATGCCGGCCATCAATTCGGCGGATTTAGCCCCCAGCTAGGCGACGGGCGAGCACTTTTACTTGGCGAAGTAATAGACAGCAACGGACGCCGGCGCGACATACAACTTAAAGGCTCCGGTAAAACCCCGTTTTCACGCGGCGGCGACGGCAAGGCAGCGCTTGGCCCGGTCTTGCGGGAATACCTTATAGGCGAAGCAATGCACGCGTTAGGGATCCCGACGACCCGCGCCCTCGCAGCCGTCACAACAGGCGAAGAGGTCTATCGCGAAACGGTATTGCCGGGAGCAGTCCTCACGCGTGTCGCATCCAGCCACATAAGAGTTGGGACATTCCAATATTTTGCAGCCCGACAAGACACCGACAACGTAAAAACACTCGCGGATTATTGTATCGAACGGCACTACCCCCAAATAAAAGATGACGACAATCCCTATCTAGCGTTTTTTGATGCGGTCGCGGACGTCCAATCAGCATTAGTGGCAAAATGGATGGGTGTCGGCTTTATACACGGGGTAATGAACACCGATAATATGACGATCTCCGGGGAAACAATCGATTATGGACCTTGCGCCTTTATGGATGCTTACTCGCCGAAGACCGTTTTCAGTTCGATCGACACACAAGGCCGTTATGCATTCGGGAATCAACCATCCATTCTGGTCTGGAACCTAGCGCGGTTGGCGGAGACTTTAATTCCCCTTATAGATCCAGACACAGACCAATCCGTGAACATATTGACCGAACGGGTCAGCGCAATACCTGCGACCCACGAAAGCTATTGGCTTTCAGAGATGGCCAAAAAACTTGGCATCCAAACAGCAACCCGCGAAGATGACGCGCTTATAAGAGACTTCTTAACTTTGTTAAACGAGGACAGCGTAGACTTCTCACTGGGCTTTAGAACCCTTTCAGACGTTTTGAGAAAAAACAAAAAAGAAGCCGAACGCTTGTACAAAAACACCAAGGCCTTTGATGAATGGATCAACCGGTGGATGGGACGCCTCACTGAAAGTGGAGATGCTCCCGAACAGATTGCCGACGCCATAGATAAAATAAATCCAATCTATGTCCCGCGAAACCACATGGTAGAGGCAGCACTTACGGCAGCGGTAGACGCCACAGACATGACGCCATTTTCTAAGCTACTGTCGGTGATCACCAAGCCGTACAACGGGGTGGAGGGTGCATCGGACTACACGCTGCCCGCCCCAAAATCAGACATTCCATATCGCACCTTTTGCGGAACGTAAAAAGTAATTTAGAAAAATAGAGCGACGGGACCTTTCCGCACAAACAGGGTTTTGCCACGCTAAAACCCAGAGAAATAGCTGGGTCCAGAAACATCCGAGGAAGAATGTTCTAGCACTTGTCGCGCGCGCGTCCTGTTCGTAGCATTGGCGAAACGATAATACATTTTGGGATGATTGAGATGTTCATAAGAAACGGCTGGTATGTGGCCGGAATGGGTGCACACGTAACCACGCAACCCCAACAGCGCATTATCTGTAACGAGCCGATTGTTTTGTTCAGGACGGAAGAAGGCCGGGCGGTAGCGCTTACAGACCGCTGCATTCACCGAAGAATGCCACTTTCTGCTGGCCGTGTAATTGGAGAGAGGCTGCAATGTGGCTACCACGGTTTTGAGTATGACAGCGGTGGAAAGTGTGCCGCGATCCCAGGCCAAGATGCCGTCCCACGCCGCGCGGCGGTTTATGGTTATCCCCTAATCGAAAAATTTGGATGGGTATGGGTCTGGCTCGGAGACAAAGATAAGGCTGACCCCAATCAAATACCAAAAATGCCGGGTTTGGATGAAGACGGCTGGGTACCATTTCAGGATCACTTGCACGTAAAAGCCAACTACCAACTTTTAGTAGATAATTTGATCGACCTGTCCCACGAAACCTACGTGCACACCTCAAGTATCGGCAATGACTCCGTGGCTGAAACCCCCATCAATGTTCGTCGGGACGGCAACGAAGTTTTTGTAGACCGGATAATGCACGATATTCCGCCGCCGCCGTTTTTTGCTAAAGCGGCAAAAAGCCATGACAACGTAGACCGATACCAGCTCGTTCACTTTCAACCCCCGTGCTACGTACACGTTGAAGCGAGGACGGTACCGCCGGGAAACAATGACCCCAATAGCGGTGTCCGTTTTTTTGTACTTGATGCGCTTGTACCGGAAACGGAGAACACGACGAACTATTATTGGGCAGTTTCAAGAAATTTCCGCCTAGAAGATCAG
>CAZOHS010000241.1:0-3085 GCA_964579285.1 uncultured Rhodospirillaceae bacterium
CTGGCCATAATATTCTTTTCGACGTGTTTCAATCACGCAAAGCATAGGGGATGCTGCTCTAATTTGTTTGCGTGCCCCACGCTCAATGGCCGCAAAGGACGAGACCCCCACCGCTGGAGCATCCGACGCTAAGGAGAAACCATGTGCAGCAGCCAGCCCCGTGCGCACTCCGGTATAGGAGCCTGGACCCACCGTCACTGCAACTAAATCGGAATCAGAAATTTCTATTCCTAGCTCCCTGCCAAGTCCTTTGATCATTGGAACAAGCTTCTCTGCGTGTCCACGCGACAACTCTTTAGAGCATTCACAAAGCACCTTACCGTCCAGCACAAAGGCAGCGGAGCAGAAATCGGAACTAGTGTCGAAAGCAAGGGTTAAAGGCATATTGTTTAACTTTCGCCGAAATATTTTAATAGGTTCACTATAAATTTAGGATAGATCTTATGAAAAGCACCACATGGAATTAGTTGAAATCTCGAAACCACACTTTGATGTTGAAGTTGACATGGTTTACGCCACTACAAACAATTTTACTGGCTCCAAAGTTTATAAACGGCCCGGATGCTACTTGCACCCAACAGCAGCCAGGCTTCTTGCTAAAGCCATTAAATTAGCCGCGCAACAAAATTTAAAATTTAGGATCTACGACACCTTTAGACCCACGGAAGCGCAATTAGTTTTATGGAAACACACCCCTGATCCTAACTTCCTGGCGGACCCCAAAAAAGGCTCTCCTCATTCTCGGGGCATTGCCATTGACCTGACCCTTATCAATACCAACGGAGAGGTTTTAGAAATGGGCACTGCGTATGACAGCTTCACTCCACTTTCACATCACGGTAGCATTGAAATAAGCCCCGAAGCACAACAGAATCGTTATATACTGCTAGGCATAATGACAGCTGCCGGATGGGATTTTTATAAAAATGAATGGTGGCATTATCAACTTTTCGACACAAAGGCTTATGGACTAATAAGCGATGCTTCATTGCAAAAACCTATGATGTAATAGCAACCCACTGAATAAACCACAATTTTAAAGCAAATTGATCACTACTTGGGGAAAAATAGGTAATATATGATAGCTTGATAAAAATAAAATTGGTGCAGGAAGAATAGGGATATAACCGATATGTGGTATTTATTAGTGGCTATGAACGAAGGTATATAGGTTGCTAAATGAAACGGATTTATACTTGCTTTTATTGCCTATCAATCTTGTTAGCTTTACTGAGCATCCAAAATTTTGCAATGGCGTCATACTCAGCTGTAGTTGTGCAATATCATAGATTTGGAGAAAGTGTTCACCCATCGACCAATATTCGAATCGAGCAATTCGAAGCACA
The DNA here is from genome assembly GCA_964579285.1 of uncultured Rhodospirillaceae bacterium. GTDB lineage: Bacteria > Pseudomonadota > Alphaproteobacteria > MPNO01 > UBA830 > JAYZQT01. Next base: position 1,347 of record CAZOHS010000241.1, read on the forward strand.
TCTAACCGAGCTACAAAATCCAAAATATAAGGTCTTACCTCTTCCGGAAATTTTTGCTCGGATAAAAGCCGCACAACCGCTACCTGATAAAACGGTAGCTATAACAATTGATGATGCATTTCTATCAGTATACCGAGAAGCATTTCCACGTTTAAAGAAGGCTGGGCTGCCATTCACTTTGTTTATACCAACACAGCCGGTCGACCGCAGTATCAACGGATATATGAGTTGGAAACAAATTAGAGAGTTAAAGAGAGCCGGCGTCACAATTGGTAGCCAAACGCATACCCACCTCCATATGGCTGGGTCAAGCTCCAAAAAAAACAAAAATGAACTAATGACATCTAATAAACGTTTTAAGGAAGAATTGGGGTTAGTTCCCGATATAATTGCTTATCCATATGGAGAATATAGTCTTGCTGTTGGTGAGGTCGCGAAAGCAGTGGGTTTTAAAATTGGTTTTGGCCAACACTCGGGTGTTATCCATCCCGCAGCCGATATGATGTACCTACCGAGATTTTCAATGAACGAAAACTATGGCGGTTTAAGCCGATTTCGGCTAGCGATCAATGCCCTCCCTCTCCCCATAACCGATCTCTCTCCTTCCGATCCACTTTTGTCAAATGCCAATAATCCACCCGCGCTGGGATTCACCGTTAAAGGCATTGCTGCAACCAGATTAAAAAAACTAGCTTGTTATACTCCCTCGGAAGGCAAAGTTAAGATAGAAACACTTGGGGCCAGAGTGGAAGTTCGTTTTCAAACTGCATTTCCAACTGGAAGAACTCGTATTAATTGCACAATGAGAACACGTTCCGGACGCTGGCGTTGGTACGGTGTGCAGTATTACATTCCAGGACAATAGCCCCTCACGCGCCGGGCCCTCGCAGATCCATAAGTTCCGGACGCCATAGTTTTCCCGAATCAAATAACCCTAGTGCATTTTCGCGCATTATCGAGCGAATACTGTCAACATAGTCATGGCCTCTTTCAGAGTATCGCGTCAGCGTTCCAGCCAGTAAATAACCATCAATATCTCTCTTTTTTGCGCGTAATTCTGCGCGCTGTTCGCGAAATTTCTCGTACGCGAAATGACTATTTAGATTATGTACATAAGCTTTCACGCCATCGATTAACTGAGCAAAAGCTCGAACCTTGAAACTTTTTCCTTTAGGCCGTTTATGCGGGATCATACCTTTGTTACCCCGCCGATATATCCTTTGCCCAAACAAGGCGTTACCCTCGGTAGCAAAGCGCGACGTACCCCATCCACTTTCCTCGGCCGCTTGGGCGATAGCGAGGGATGGAGGAATAATATCAACCCGGGCCAATAATCCTCGGATATTTTTCTTTTTCATACCATAGCGTTCTGTAATAAAAGCTAGCCAGGCCGTATCAGCTGGGGATAGGGCCCAACCGCGTTCAGTCCTTCGGCTAAGGTCTAGGACCCTATCACGGTCACGAAGAATGAGCTCATTTGCTCTCTGTATTAGGGGCAATGTAAATCTTATAAATGTTGCTTTTCGCTTCACGACTTCTGGTGTTTTTGTTCCACGGGAAGGCGCGCGAATAATAACAAAATCGGGCGCGTGATAATCCTTTTTAGCCCCGTCCGCAAATTCCCATGCCCGTTTGAGGGATTTCTGATAACAAAGACTTAAAGTTCCTCTGCCAGCCATCCGTTGGACCATATGGCTTATCGGATTGAATTGATTTAAATTCTGTGACTGAGCAATGGA
>CAZOHS010000242.1:0-1710 GCA_964579285.1 uncultured Rhodospirillaceae bacterium
GCACTGCCCAAAACATCGCAGATAATTAATAGCGAATTCCATCAGCCGGGCCTTTCCTGGCGTCTAACTTCGGACAAGATAACCGAAGAGTACGTCTACGGCAGTGAAGCATTCAGTGGGAACTCCATGTTGAAGATAAACGTGCCACAAAACGCAGAAGGTCAACTATACCAGCAGACTTATGGAGGCAATGGAGAATATATCGGCGCGCCGGGCAAAACACTGCTCCACCTGATAAAGGGACAGACCTATAGGATAAGTTTTATGTCGGCAAGTGAAGGCGTCAAAGGTCGCATGAGAATTATGCTGAAAAATGCGAATAACATGGACCTGATCTACGATAGTTATGAAGCCGATAACGGGTGGATACATATCGGCAAAGAGGCCAAAACGCACACCAGGCTTTATACCCACAACGCAGAGAGCGAAATGGATGTGCGCTTGGAGTTTGATGTAGGCTCTAAGGAACAGGTCCTTTATTTGGACAAAGTAGAGTTAATAAGAAATTAATGCCTCTATGAAAAATATAAAAAACATCGTATGGATTTTGACGGACAGCCAGCATGCCGAAGCCGTAGGTTATATGGGCAATAAAGCCGTGCATACGCCTAATCTCGACAAGCTCGCGGCAAAATCCCAAATCTTTACCAATGCCCACTGCCAATCCCCCATTTGCGTGCCCTCGCGCGAGAGTTTTATCACCGGCCGCTATCCGTCAGACCTCGGAATTCTGCACAACAAACACGACCACGCGAGCACCGCTGAAACGCTCGGTCACAAATTCCAGCAAGCCGGATTTAAAACCTGCTTCTCGGGTAAATCGCATTTCATTGCCGACAACCTGCGATTTGCGGACCACGATATGGAACGCGGATTTGAGCGCTACGCCGACTGGGATGATTACCTGCACTATCTGCGAGACAAAAACTTCTTCAGCAAAATCGACAAAAACAAAGTAAAAGAAGGCTGTTACCAGGACGATCCGCGAGAAATGCGAGAAATCGAAGGGGCGGCCAATCGCTGTTATAACGTCTATGCCCAGGAATACAACGGCCATCTGCCGGACGAATATTCCGTCGAGCGCTGTGCATTTGAACGCGCTTCAGACTGGCTCGATAACAACCACGCAAACCCCTTCTTCCTGTTTTATTCGCTCTACAGACCACACGCCCCGCTCGCCGTGCCCGAGGATGTAGAACGGCCGTCAGTCGAAGACCTGCCCCCCTTAGAATGGAGCGAACAGGATCTGGCCTCAACGCCATCGCTGCGACAGCGAATCGCCTTTATGAACAACAACCAGGACAATGCCTATAATACGGGGCTCGACCTGGCGCAGGCCTATGCCGAAGAACCGGAATTGTCAAAAGAACCGGGACGCACCAAAGAGATCAATTCGTACGACAAATTCCGCCTGGATTACTTTCGCTCGATAAGTTATGTCGACCGTTATGTCGGCAAGATGATGGACAAACTGGAAGTATTGGGCCACAAAGAAGACACCATGATTGTTTTTACTTCAGACCACGGCGACATGATCGGCGAGCACGGTCTGAACTTAAAAATGTGCTTTTACGATGCGGCCATTAAAGTGCCCCTATTAATTCATATTCCCGGCGAGTGGGATCAGGGCGAACGCGAGGACAGACCGGTAATGCTGTTGGATCTCGTGCCGACTATTGCTGGGCAATTCGGGGTCGAAATAGAAGAAGA
>CAZOHS010000242.1:1810-3072 GCA_964579285.1 uncultured Rhodospirillaceae bacterium
CCCAGGACTTCACGGAACAAAACAAATCGTTGACGTTGGGCAGAGGTGTCAATACGGATTTTACCACAACCGAAGTAAACAAAGTGGCCTATGACAAAGGTTTTTATATCGCTTTTAAAGCAGCCGGGTTTGATTCCGTGCGTTTTTTTATTAAGCAGGGCTGGAGCCCGGAGTTCTATAAACCCGCCGTTGACGATGCGCTAGAACTCGGGTTTAAAATTGTCCTCGTCCCCTTTTCAATGTACTGCTGGGGAAAGGACCATCTAATTCAGTGGTGGGGCGAAATGGCAGAGTATTATAAAGACTACCCCGCCGACTTGGTTTTTGAAGTCATGAACGAACCCAAAATGGCGGGACACTACGATGGAGAAGAAGCGGAAACTATGCGGTGGTATGGGGCGTGTATCCAGAAGATCCGCGTATCCAATCCAACGAGATTATTAACCGTCGGGGGTCCGCATTTTAATGGCGTGGAGCTGCTCACCCAATACGTAACGCCCGAGTATCTGTCCTATAGTCTCGAAGACGGAACTGGTTTTGCCGACGACCCCAATATTTGGGGCGTTTTTCACTGTTATCACCCCAAATCCTTTACCCATGGCGCGATAGACCAGGATATCAACAAAGATCATCCCGACTGGAAAGAAACCATAGTCGCCGATCTAGAAGAGGCCGACGCGTGGTCGAAAAAACACAATAAAAGGGTCTATCTCAGTGAATGGGGCACGCGGCTCAACCACGAAATTCAACACGTGGAAGAATATACGGCCTTTGTGGTGCCCGAACTGGCCAAGAGGAATATCGAATGGTCGTACTATTGCGGTGTATTTCACAACGCCTGGCCCTATGGACTGTACAATTCGGAATGGGGATTTGCAGGCGTTGAAGAGGTGGTAAAAAACCTGACCGGCAAAGAACCGCCGGCAGAGGTTCCGCCCACCAACCAGATCGTCAATCCGGACTTCCCGCTCGACCTAACAGACTGGAACACGTCCGAATATGCCATCATGGGCACGGCTGACGGACAAGGCGTGAATGGAACGCGGTCCATCAGAGTGCACGTGCCTTTTACCTACGAGCCCGACATAGGGCGCACGGTAATACCGTCGCTCTATCAGCAATACGAACCGGATTGGAAGTTTCGCGTAAAGGGAAAGGTGCAGGCCAATAGGTACACCATCCAGCTCCGGGAAAACAGCATATACGGCATCTCGTTTTACTCAAGATGCGAAGTCGGCACGGCGCGATTTCAACTTCAGCTT
>CAZOHS010000243.1:0-3071 GCA_964579285.1 uncultured Rhodospirillaceae bacterium
GGAATCCCCTATCATAATTTAACCATGACAATTATTTCGACACCCAAAACTATCGCCGTGTATGTGGGCGGCGACTTAATTGGTGATGCAATTATGAAGCTACCGTTCGTCCGGGCACTGAGAGGAGCTTGGCCAGCCGCACAGGTGACATGGATAGCGGGGATCCATAAAACAGCTTTCGCTCATGAACTTGCGCCATTGGTTGCTGGACTAATCGACGAAACTATAGAGGAAGCGGGCCTTTACTCAGTCTTTCAACACCTGCTCTCCGCACCGCTCGAAGGGCGACATTTCGACCTTCTGATAGACACGCAACGTGGCGTCGGGCGTAGTCTTTTAGTCCGTCGCATTCGCCATAACGTGTTTGTCTCCGGAACCGCAAATTTTTTATTATCCGATGTAAAACCTGCCAAGCCCTGGACCCGCCCCAAAGGGATGGTCGCACAGTTAATGGAATTGGTGTCGTTGGCTTATGGTGATATGCCCCCGTCGGGGCCAGCGCTCGCCAAGAACAACGATGCGGAGCATAAAGCAATTAAAATACTGCCGCCCGGCCGCGTTTATGTTGGTTTAGCGCCAGGCGCGGGCGGACAACAAAAACGGTGGCCGCTCGATCGATACATATCTGTGGGTCAGTCGGTCGCCGCCCGGGGGCAAACCCCAGTGGTCATTCTAGGGCCAGGCGAGGCCGCACTTGCGAAAGAGATTAGTTCCGCTATCCCAGACGCTATCGTGCCTGAAGAAGAACTAAACGCTGGATATTTAAAGTCGCCAATTCTATCGATTGCAATTGCGCGGCATTTGAGTGCGGCTGTCGCTAACGATGCCGGTGTTGGCCATATATTGGCAGCCGCCGATACGCCACTTGTTTCGTTATTTGGCCCTACTTCCCCAGAAAAATTTGCGCCAAGCACATCACAGCTAAAAATTATCCGCGCCCAAGATTTCGGCGGAGACAAAATGTCCCTTATACCTGAAACAGTAGTACGCGAGAGCCTTGAAAAATTATTACCGTGATTGGTTTCTGTTGAAATTTTGTGTTTGTCGTTTTGTGAGGAACCAAAGCAGAAAGATTGAGGGAAGAGACGTCACCGCAACTAATACGAAAAAAAGTGACCATTCACCTGAGAGGATATCAACAGCCCAACCTGAAATTGATCCCAACTGAATACGGGCAAAGTTTCCGAGGGATGCAAATAGAGCATATTGTGTTGCGGTAAACGCAACATTACACAGGCCCGAGAGGTAAGCGACAAATGCTGTCGTTGCGGCGCCACCCGTCAAATTATCAAAAAAAACGACACCCGCTAAAAAACCAAAATCCTTGCCCGTGTGCGCAAGCAACCCAAACGATAAATTGGTAACCATCATTAGTGCAGCGCCTAAATACATTGCCCTGATAACTCCGACCCGGGTGCAAACCCACCCACCCACGCCAACTCCTAACAACGTTGCAAACAGTCCAATAGACTTACTGTAATTGGCTATTTCTATTTTGCTAAAACCAAGATCAACATAAAAAACACCAGCCATCCTGCCTAACATCGCATCGCCAAATTTATAAAAAACAATGAGGCCGAACACGAGTATTACCATCCAACCCAAACGGGAGAATACCTCGCCTATCGGCGAAATAACTGCCGTTATAAACCAATTTCGGACACCTGAAGGTACTTCGTTCATTTCTTTTGGATGCTCGGGTTCCTGTACTAAAAAGGTACCCACAGCGACGACGCCAATTATACACCCCGCCACAATATAAGCGGTCATCCAGCCCCCATACGCGGCAATATAAAGTGCGCCCGCACCTGTTAAAAATGCTCCGGTGTGCCATCCATAAATAGCAGTCGCCGCTCCTGCGCCATATTCATCAGGTCTCAAGATTTCAATACGATAGGCATCAATCGCCACATCTTGCGTCGCCGAAACGAAAGAAACGAGGAAGGCACAAGCGCCAAGCGTCATTAGCGCATGCTTTGGATCACAAAAACCCATTACAACCACGCTAGGCACTAAAATGATTTGGCAAATGAGTATCCAGGAGCGCCGTTGCCCCAACTTTCCGGTCAACTTCCCCCAACGGAAGCGATCCAATAATGGCGCCCATAGGAAATTTATGGCGTAGGGTGTCGCAACAGCTCCTATCAGACCTATGGACGTCCGCGATATTCCCTCTTCGCGAAGCCATATTGACAGTGTGGCAAATACCAAAGACGACGGTAGACCGCTTGCCATACCAAATAGGAAAATCGCCCGAAATCGTCGATCAAATACCAATGTAATAAAAGTGTGGTTAGAAAACGGATACATTATTGAATTCTAGACGGTGCCTTGTTCTTTTGGCTAGAATAACAAAGAGGAATGTCAAATGTCTGAACACCTTGACCGTAAAACTGCTGCTGAGCTGCCCAATGCTGAGCTCGCTGATCATGAAACGCTTCTTGAAAACGAACACACTAGAATAACTCGATGGACGTTCGCCCCTGGGAACCAAACCGGCTGGCACAAACATGAATGGGACTATGTCACAATTCAACAGTCTGGCGGAACACTATTACTTCAAGGGTCGGATAGCACAGAAACCCGAGTGGAATATGAAAATGGTCGAGCCGTAGCGTGGTCCGCACCGGTTGAACACAATGCGGTCAATGTTTCCGATAGCGAGGTAAGGGTGTTAGAGATTGAGTATAAAAAGACGATAGAGTAATGCAAAAAAAGAGCTGAAAAAGCTCGTTTGCAGGAAACTTAGTGCCTATGTTAGTTTAACAGAGCTTTATTGTAAGTGAGGGAATAATTCCCGAACTTTTTGTTTACCAAGTGCAAATAGGGAGAGACACTGTGAAACGAATTTTAACACCAGTAGCTGCGCTTTTGGCGGGCACTTTGTGCCTGGCCGGGAGTGCCGTTGCAAAAACTTATACGATGAAAATTGGCTTCGTTACGATTAACGATTCAAATCATCTTTTGGCAAACTGGCAGAAAAAATATCTTGAAGAAAAGTCCAATGGACGGCTTAAGGTTAAAGTTTATCCTGCGGCACAATTAGGTAAAATTCCGCGCCAGATCGAAGG
>CAZOHS010000244.1:0-3038 GCA_964579285.1 uncultured Rhodospirillaceae bacterium
AAATGGTCTCTTTTTAATACGGTTCTGTTTTACCAGAATAGGATGGCTGCTATAGAAGGAGTGGCCGATAGTGGCGCTGGGCAGCTGGCAGATACACATACTCGTGTCGCCGTCGTAAACAAAATTGAAGGTTCGTATAAAATTTTCGGATGGAATTTCCGTCCGAGGTTTAAACACCGTCTGCGTCATGAGACGAGCGATTCTATTCCCGTGCGCACGGATTGGAGTTGGCCTCTGGATACCGAAGTGGCGACCAGAGTTTCGACCTCCGACTTCATTCCGGTGCTGACTGCCGGGCATGAACTCACGGCTAATTCTCGCATCATGCTGGGAGTACAGGGTTTGCCCCTGCTGCCGTTCAAACATGTGGACTGGCGGCATTCGGTCAATTCGTACGATTCCCATGACTATCTGATCATGTTCAACATTCAGCGTGAATATTTCGGCATTCCGGATAACTCCATATTCATAGGATACCAGAAGTCCAAAAAGGTATTTCCGAATGGAAGCCAGCCTCGGATAGATCGCAGTGTGCTCTTTGTCGAACTGATGTCACCGTTTTAATCGTCAGACTAAGGCAGCTTATGCAAATTCGAACATTTTCACTACTGGGGATGCTTTCCCTGACCTGTATCGTTGGTTGCGGTCTCATTCCGAAACCCAAACACCGCGAATACTTTGTTAATGCGCAGCCTCAGATCTGGGAAGACGCGCCCTCCTACTATGTCGATCCTGTAGACAGCTCGATGGTTTGGAGTAAGGGGGGTGTGGTGGTAAAGATTCGCCACCTTGATGATAAAGCATTGAATGAGCAATTCGACCCGAAGGTAAATCCATATACTTTCGGCGATTGGATCCATCCCGAATTAGGGTATACACCGCCTCTGTGGACGGTTTTTCACGTGACTATCATCAATCGGACTCGTGAACGCGTGGAGCTTGATCCGACCAGTACGACTCTCGAGTTCGATACAGGAGAAGTCTACTATAGTCGGCAGGGTGCTGGGGTTTGGTACGCGTCGGAAGAGTTTTTTGATTACAGCTATGTCCGCTGGAGTGGCCGAGACGGCAATACGGCCTATTTTGCGAATTTTGATCGTAACGATATTTGGCGTCGGACCGAATTTTTACGGGAAAAGCCGATTAAAAAAGGTGGCAAGTACGGTGGGATGTTGACTTTTCCTCCGCTCCCGAAAGATGCGCGGAGCATGACGCTCCGAGTTGATGGTTTCATTCTCGCTTTTGATCGCTTTGCGGTAGGTTACGGAAATCCGATAGAATTTACAGATATGTCCTTTACCTTCTCGGTTGATCATGGAGTCCAATTTGTCGAGTGATTCAGTAATTCCGGGCTTGGAGGGAAGAATGCCGATGAAGCAAGTTATTGCAATGTTGCTGTGTGCTATGTTTTGTGCATGCGGTGGGTTGAAATATGCTGCTCTGAATCGTACTTCGGTAGAGAATCCGCCAAAGAGTAGAGTTAAGGTTTACTTGAAACAGTTACCTGTTACGAGTAAGGCAGCAATTGTTGTTGCGCAAGCCTCGGTTGGTAGTGGCGAATACCAGAGCGGAGGCCGTTCCACCAACGAATTGGCAAATCAGGGCAGGGCGCTGATAGAGATTTCCCGACCTTCGCGAATTGAGGATCTCTCTGGGAGTGTTCTCCGTGAATTGCGCAAAGACGAAATTCGCACGCTGGTGGTAGGTGATGAGGCGATCACTGAGATAAAAGATGTCCAGGTAGTGGAGAATCCGTACATCTTGGTTTCGCCAGAGGATCCGGAAGCGCAATTGGAGATTTCCGGAAATATATTGATAAAATCCGAACGGGTTAAAAAGAAGTTCACGTTAAAGACGAGCAGTGTGGTATTGGAACTTTCCATCAAGGATCTGGCGACTGGCAAAGTCGTACCAATGCTACCGTTCAGTATCAGTCTCAATATGATATTTAACTCGAGGGAACTTGAAGAGGCAATTACGCTGGCTGTAGTCACAAGCCTTACGCAAAAGGTATTATTCTAGCGGATAGCAATTGCATAAATTCCTTGGTCTTTTCTTTCTTTTTTGCCATTGTGCGATAGATGCGGAACTCAGAGTAGGAACATTTGGAGATATTCAGATTGATGCCAATGCCTATGAGTTATCACGCTTGCATTACACTGACGCTGGGAATGTGGTGTTAGATACTATCGATTCACATGAGAATTTGGCGCTAGGTTCCCAGGTGCAGAACCAGTACGGTCGTAGTGTACCGCTTGCGGATGGTAGTATTGCGCTTGGTGATTCGCTGAACAGTCCGTCCGAGTGGTTGTCGAGCACGCCGAATGTATATGGGACCCAGTTTACTTTAGACCTTGGGGTCAACCGCGAGATTTCAAGAGTCAAAGTTCGGGCTGGTGAAACAGCATTGCGAATCCCAGAGTATTATATCCGGGGTTATCGAATTGAAGGGGCGTCGGCTGACAGGCCGGAATTATGGTATGAACTGGCGGTTGCCAACAATAACGATAAGCTTGATATCGATTCAAGTGCAGACAATACTTGGGTCCGGGTCGATGATAGCGGGTCACCTATCTCGGAAGTTATACGTTACATTCGTCTGACGATCACCAAAGAGGATCGTTCTAACTGGATTTCGATTGGGGATATAGAAGCTTACGGGCGAGGATATGTTCGAAATGGTGCCATAGAATTCAACTTTGAACTACCCGGACAAGTAAATGTCGGCAGACTGCTATGGTCTGTCGATCAGCCCGACGAAACAGAGGTATATCTTCGAGTTGGGGAAGACCGTCGGACCTATCTCGCAAATAGCTTGTACGAAGGCATAGAGCCGATAAGCAATATGCCATGTAGGCTGGAACTGCGTACCGCAGATCCAGCCCAGACGCCGGCTCTGCGCAATCTCAGGATTGAATACGATCCAGTTCTGGTAGCCGCGAAGGCAGCGGGTTCGGTTACGCCCCGGTCGGTCGAACGGGGGGTGCGCACTCGAATAACGTACGCGATAGACCTTGGCAGTACAGAAGCGGACTACG
>CAZOHS010000245.1:0-3019 GCA_964579285.1 uncultured Rhodospirillaceae bacterium
TCAATAAGAACGAAAGTTATAGATTTATCGTATTCCGGATAGCTCGCACGGAGCTTTTTCAGCACGCCATCTTGGCGCGCGCAGGTTCCTCACCAGGACGATAAATAAGCAAGAAGGACAGTTTCACCGTTGGCTATGGCCGACTTGATGAGGCCAGGTTTGTACATTGCGTAACCCGATCCAGCTTGCGCCGCCATTGGAGCCGCTACAATTAGTAACGACAGTGCAACAATTCCAAGCATAAACTTCTTCAAGAGTATTCTCCTTCGTTTGCTTTGTACTTAAAACGTGGCGTCGCAAAGAGGCACATAAAACGGACCGGCGGTTAAACCCGCAGTCATGATGCCAAAAATACAAGCCATCGGATAAATACCGTCTATGCGTTCACGATACCATTTCGAAATGGTGTGCCACACAACTGGGCCAACGATAAACATATGAACGTCAAAATAGCACACCTCCACCAATATACTATTTTAGAGTAGTTCCGATTGCATTTAGTAGGGGGTATGCGTTTCTGAAGATTTGGGCTTAGGACGGTAGAAGGGTCGGAATCTTGCCAAGTGAAACGTTATGAAACGTCGAGATGCGTCATGAATTGTTATGAACTTTAGGCGCCTGAAAATGGAGACTATTCGTCATTTTTATTCGGCCTGTCACGCCGGAGGCCGCGGGTTCGGTCCCGTCACTCCCGCCACTTTGGCGCCACCCTAAATGAACAAAGCTCACTAGGTCGCTCGCACCCATAAAATTAATGTCCATTTTAAGGCGCGTATGTAGGGCTGCTTCCTTGGCATGTGAAAATATTGGTGTAGCTGATACTCGCTATGAGATTGTAGGGTTAAGCTCTCGTATGTGGCAGTTGATTAGGTTGGCAAGTTCGATGGGATGTGTTGCTGGCAAGAAATGGCTTCCACTATCAATAGTTTTAATGCACGAATTGTGAATATTTTCTGCAAGTAGCTCGGCTATGCGCATCATGGCTGGGTGGCTCTTTCCGCCTCGTATCACGTAAGTGCTGGCAGTTATATTTTTATAGTCAGAGAGTGGCGGCCTAAAAGACGTCCCTGATGACCAATCTAGAATATTGGTTGGAGTAGTCAATTTGATGTAGTCACGAACTCTGGCAGGAAAGGCGTCAAAAGAGCCTTTGCCACCGTAGAAATCAATAACATGACGTGCAGCGTCCTGGTCTCCTGACTCAAACGCTTTAAAATAATTCCGGGTAAGATTGCTAAAGTTAGCGTACAAACCGTATTCGCCAGAAGATTTTAAAATTTCTAGTGGATTTGCTTCTATCAGTGTCAGACTTACGGGTTTTATAGATCCTTCTATCGCGTGAGCTAGCGCACAGAGGCCGCCATAAGAATGGGCGACAATGTTCACTGGTTCGGCAATTCTCTGAAATAATTTATCAATGACGTGTATCTGCTGCCGTGTTGTATTTTCATTATTATCCCGACGTTCAGTTGTGGCTCCATAACCTAACAAGCTCGTTGTCACAAAGCGGAAACGATCGCCAAGTTCATTAATGATAGGTTTCCATCCAGCACCTGTCCCAAAACTACCAGGTAAAAAGAGAACAGTGGGTCCGTCTCCGGACTCGTTAAACTCTATATCATCAGGGAAAACAGCCATTTATCGAGCTATCGCAATTAATTGTTTCGTTTTAAAATTATTACAATAAAGGCTCAGTGGCCAATGGCCATTAAGGCACTGAATTTTCGGTACCCCAAAGAGCGCCTTACGGCTGAAACGGTTGCCCGATGGGAGGCGCGAAATCAGTTTCGCAGTATATTGGCAAAATCCCGCATTTTGCGGGATTAACGATGCCGTTTCGACAGGCCACTGACGGGTGCCCAGTGTGCCCGTCGCACGGGGAGTGAGGCAACTGATGAACCGATACGGATTTCAGGGAAAAATCGTGGTGACGGGTGGTGCCGGCGACATCGGGGTAGAATGCGGCAAGCTGCTCGCGGCCGGCGGTGCAGGACGTCTGGGATCGCGCGACCCAGGTCAATCTGAAATCTGCATACGATATGGCCGTCGCTTTCGATCAAGCACGGGGATAGGGCGCGGAAGGCCGCGTGGTGTTCACGACCTCGATTACGGCGGGCCGCGGTTCGCCCGACTACGCGGCCTACAGCACTGCTAAAGCGGGCCTGCACGGGCTGGTCCGGTCGCTGGCTAAGAAGTTCTCACCGGATGTTCTGGTCAACGCGGTCGCGCCAGGCATTGTCGTGACCCGTATGACGACGGAGCTGATTCAACAGCGCGGAAATTACGTCACTGACGGGACGGTGCTCGGGCGTTTGGGCCAGCCGGAGGAGGTGGCGCAAGTGATCGCCTTTCTGTGCAGCGCCGGCGCCAGCTATGTGAATAGTCAGATCATCCAGGTCGATGGCGGCACGGTGCTGCGCTAGTTCGGACTAGGCCGGTGTCGCGGGTTTTACACGTCTGTTTGACTGATACTTAGGTCGCCTCTAGTCGGTATTCATAAGTGGTATCTTCAGCTTCGGATCCCACCGCACCTATGGCTTTTTTCCTTCAGTTTCGATTTCGCCGGTTATCTCGCGTAGCCCGCGTATTACTATCGTTCTTGCCTCCCCCCGATCGCCTCCACAGACAACTTCCAGACGCAGCATATTGATGCGTTGGCGTATGACTACTTTGAATGCCTCGAGACTTGCCTCTTTTATCGTACTATGTTTGTTCTCCGTAATATGCAAGGTCAAGATAGAACAATAATACCGGATCAGATCAAGAGGGGAATCTCACTGATCCGGTATTAAATGTTCGGACTGCACGTCAGGTGTGCTGGTCCGTAGAGAAATGAAGTCGAGGTGTCAGCGACTTCACTATATCTACGACAGGCGCCGGACATGGATCACACGGTTGCTAAAAATTGTACCGGCGCTTTGACCATGAACCCTCGTCATTCTTGATGTTAACACGGATTTCATCGCCGGCAGCGAGATACCGGGTCGAGATATTGTGGAAGTAGTTATCGCTTTCGATA
>CAZOHS010000246.1:0-2997 GCA_964579285.1 uncultured Rhodospirillaceae bacterium
TACATATTGCAGGTGCACTTAAACATTCTGCACAAAACATTGCATTTCATGAAGTTGGGCGTCAAGCAATAATGAATGATCCACTGTGGCATAAAGGCAATTATATTCAGGAAAAGACTACGCCAAAGGGTGGATTGTCTGTGGCCCGAATGGCCGCACACATTACCTATATGTCGGAAACAGCGCTGCACAGAAAATTTGGACGTCGCCTTCAAGCACGGGATGCGGTGAGCTTTACCTTTGATGATATCTATGAAGTTGAGAGTTATCTGCGGCACCAAGGAAGCACTTTCGTTGAGAGATTTGATGCAAATTCTTATCTTTATATCACCCGTGCGATGGACTATTTTGATATTGCAGAAGAGCACAACGGTATATTGGCAAATGCTTTTGAGGGTACCCCCGTACGATTTTGTTTAATTTCTTTTACAAGTGACTGGTTATTTCCAACAGAAGAAAGCCGAGAAATTGTTCGCGCTTTGAACGCTGTAACCGCAAACGTTAGTTTTGTAGAAATTGATACTGATAAAGGACACGATGCGTTTCTGCTAGACGAACCAGAATTTGCTCGCACTGTTTCGGGGTTTTTAGACGGTGCGGCTGAGCATCGTGGTTTAATTTAATATGAGCGTCACCTTGGAAAGGGATAAAAAAATTGTTCCTATAGACGAGTTGACGCGTCGGGATTTGCAGATTATTTCAGACATGGTTGTCGCGGGGAGTCGTGTGCTCGACATAGGGTGCGGCAATGGTGCTCTCCTAGATTATCTCGGCCGCACCAAAGATGTTGACGGGCGTGGAATCGAGTTAAGCCAGTCTGGTGTTAATGCCTGCGTTGCTAATGGACTCTCAGTTATACAAGGTGACGCGGATACAGATTTAGAACACTATCGGCAGGATGCTTTCGATTACGTAATTTTAATGCGCACTCTCCAAGCGACGAAAAATCCACTTGAAGTGGTTAAAAGCTTAGTTCGAATTGGCCGTCACGCTATAATTTCTTTCGAAAACTTCGGCCATTGGCGGCTTCGACTCAAAACACTCCTGACCGGACGTACGCCTGTTGTCGGAGACGATGGGCACTCATGGTATGACACTTCAAATATTCGCGTGTGTACGATTCGAGATTTTGCAACGATGTGTGACCAGCTGGGCCTGCAGGTGCAAAGAGCACTTTCTTTGTCCCGTTCGGGTTCTGTTCGGGAGTTGAACTATACAGGGGTAATAGCCAATGTATTTGGTGAGGAGGCAATTTTTTTGCTTACCCGTGATTAAAGCTTATTAAGTGATAGTTACAGCTAATCGTTTGGTGCCATCGGCGAGGTGTACGTATGATTTTTGTCTCACAGCTGCTGTTGAGGCGGACGATCCCGCATAAATTTCTTTTTGAGCTTCAACAAAAAGCAGTCCCCCCACTGTTTTAAACCATTGAATGCCAATTTTTTCAATTGCTCGGGCAGAGGCTAATACCACTCTCGAGCGGGTCGGCGGGACAAAAAGACCAGCAACCGACTCCCCCGGTTGAAACATAGTATCTCGCAATAACCTTGATACTTGGCCAATGGTGTACGGTCGCCCATGCCCAAAGGGTGTGTGATCAATACGTGCCCATATACCACGTCGGTTAGGAACAATAATTAAAAGTCTTCCGCCTTCAGTGAGGACTCTCCACACCTCGCGCAACAATTTATGTGATTGTTCAGAACATTCTAGGGAATGAACTAGCATAACCCGGTCGATGGACAGGTCGGGCAGAGGTAGGCTGTCTTCAAGTACGAGGGAAACGACGTTCCGAATTTGGTTGTGGGTGTCCGGGGGCCAGCGAATAACGCCTTGCTGAGCTGGCATCAAAGCAAAAACTCTTTCAGCCTCACCGAGAAAAGGTAGTAAGTAGGGGGTGGCGTATCCTATCCCCGCGACGTTCAAACCGGCAGCGCTTGGCCATATATTACGAATATGTCGGCGGGTTATACTTTGGGCGGCATGACCCATTGGGGTATCATAAAAATCACGTAAGTCGATAACGTCGTTGTACATACCCTATTATGGGCTTGAATAGCTGGGAGAGGAAGATAATCTACCGTGGTGCTTGGCGGTCTTCTGTGCTTTTGATAGTTTTTGCTCACAGTAAAAGCAATCTGTTGGAAGGTGACTAAGAATGTCTACACTTGAAATACATCAAATTCCTACGCGGTCAGATAACTATGTTTATCTTTTACGCGAAAGCTCCTCAGGCAATGCTGCTGTGGTGGATCCTTCGGACGCGACACCCGTGCTCGAGACCTTGGAAATGTTCGGATGGAACTTAACCCACGTATTGGCAACGCATCATCATGATGATCACGTTGGCGGCGTTCCCGAAATTAAAGCCGCGACAGGTTGCATGGTGGTTGGCCCTAAGGCTGACCGTGATCGAATCCCAATGATCGATGTTGAGGTTGCAGATGGCGATACATACACGCTCTTTGAAGCTTCGGCCAAGGTTTGGGATGTTCCAGGTCATACAGCCGGCCACATCGCGTATTGGTTTTCAGAAAGTCGTGCATTGTTCTGCGGCGACACTTTGTTCGCTCTAGGGTGCGGTAGGGTATTTGAGGGGACCTTCGAGCAAATGTATCATTCAATTTCTAAATTTAATGAGGTGCCGGACGAAACCTGGGTTTACTGTGCCCATGAATATACTATGGCTAACGCCAAATTTGCCCTGCATGTGGATCCCGATAACAAGGATCTTCAAGCTTATGCTAAACAAATTGAGAACCGGAGAAATGCTGGGGTCTCAACGGTGCCCTCCCTAATGGGTGTTGAGCGTAAGACCAATCCGTTTCTGCGCGCTGATCAACCTGAATTTGCCGCTGTATTAGGAATGGAGAGAAGTTCGTCTGTCGACGTCTTCGCGGAAGTCCGTTCCAGAAAAGATAAATTTTAGGCTAAAACCATGAAACTCTTATGGTCACCAACTTCTCCATTTGTTCGAAAAGTGTTGGTAATGATTAA
>CAZOHS010000247.1:0-2996 GCA_964579285.1 uncultured Rhodospirillaceae bacterium
AAATTAAAATCGAGTTATGAAGACTGGCATGAAATTTTCGCCGGTGACGGGGAACGTCGCTCAACAATGTGCGACGAAACACGCACACTAGTTGGTCAAGCAGGCGAAAAAACGGCTCTTGTTACGCTATTTAATGTGGACATGGAAGCGATGGGCGCAATGATGACCGATCCAGGTTTTCAAAAAATGACCGAAACTTATGTTGAAGAACATATCCCGTTCTCATTGACGCCGATCGGACCGCCCCAAGGATAATACATACGGGGTCCCAAAAGTAAGATCAGCAAGGGCATTCTCAGTGTGGGAGTAACTTTACTCACCGTGTAATTTTTTGATAATTTCGTGCAGGCGAAGTGGTGTTATTGGAAGCCTAATAATGGCTTCAGGGTCGCCGATCGCCTGTCCGACTGCTGAAGCGATAGCGGCGCCACTCGCGTTTATACCTCCCTCGCCCGCACCTTTCAGTCCCAAAGGATTTGTGCCGCTGGGTGCATCCTCCGTAACCAAAGTCTCAACGTCGGGAACCTCTTTTGCTGTTGGCCATAGATAATCAGCAAAGGTAGCTGATAATGGCTGACCTTCGTCACTGTAGAGAAACTCTTCGTACAACGCGCCGCCAATACCCTGAGCCATTCCTCCGGCGATTTGTCCTTCAACCAACATGGGATTTACACTCTTTCCGATGTCGTAAGCGACGATGTAGCGTTCTATTTCCACTCCGGCTGTTGCTGGGTCAACTTTTACGATCGCAATATGAACACCATATGGGTAGGTCATATGTGTAGCTTCGAAAGTGGTCTCAACTGAAACGACATCACCACCAACCCCATCCAGAGTAGCAGAAACGGCATCCACGACAGGCATAGAGGGACCTTCTAGATCACCATTCGCAGTGATATTCCCCTCGCTTATACTTAACTCACTAGCAGGTAACTGCAGACGTTCGGCAGCAGTCTCAACTAACCGCTCTCTCAGCTTGGCTGCAGCCTCGGCAACTGCGGACCCCGTCATAACGGTAACGCGTGACGCAAAGGCGCCCATTCCACGTTCAATCCGATCAGTCTGGCCATGTGTAACCCGGATTGTTCCATAATCAACACCAAGACCGTCAGCACAAATTTGGGCCATCACGGTCTCGACACCTTGGCCAATAGAGGCAACGCCCGTAATTATTTCTATACGAGCATCTCGATCCATCTCAATTCGAACATCGTCGTAGGGACCAAGACCACTTTTTTCGACAAAATACGCGGCACCCAGGCCCACCATTTCACCTGCCGCCCTCCTTTCTTCCAAAGTTTTTTGGAGGTCTTCATAGGCAATGTGATCTAAAACCTTTTTAAGTAATAGGGCGTAGTCGCCGGAATCGTACACAAGCGGGGTACCGTGGTTCACTATTCCTCTGCTATAGGGCATTAGATTTGACGCGATAAAGTTTCGGCGGCGAACTTCTATTGGGTCAAGGCCCAATCGGTTAGCAATTAAGTCTAGAAGACGTTCGCGGGCAAAAGTCGATTCATATCGCCCCGGCGACCTGTAAGTACCGCAGGGAGTTTTGTTTGTTAGACGAACCCGGCCCTGGGTCCGGTACGAAGGAACTAAATATGGGCCCGGTAGCATCGCCGCAGCTAAATCCGTTACCGTCGCGCCGTGGGTCCTGATATACGCACCCTGACTTGTAAAAAATTCATTTTCCAGACCAAGAATGAAACCCGTCTCATCGACGCCAACGCGAAGGCGAAACACCTGCTCTCTAGAATGATTAGCTGCCATGAGATTTTCAAAGCGATCTTCAATCCATTTAACAGGTCGTTTCATTTTTAGGGCAGCATATGAACAGAGCACGTCCTCGGGATACAACTCACCCCGCACCCCAAATCCACCGCCGACGTGTCCTTCAAACAGTTGAATTTGCTCTCGGTTTAATCCAAGCATTTCGGCAATTGCTGCACGATTGAAATGGGGTACCTTTGCGGCCCCAAAGAACTCTAATCGATCAAGCTCCTCGTTGTAGAGCACGTTGGCGCCTCGCGTTTCGAGCGCGTTCCCCGTGTGGCGTCCAACATGAAACTCAAATTCGAAAACGTGCGCTGCTTTATCAAGTGCCGCGTCAACATCACCGTAACTTTTTTCAACCACCGCCGGTTCCGTACTGACACCGGGCGCAAATTCACCGGGCGGCCCCGTTGCGTCCATAAGTGCTTCTAAGGGCTCTACCTCCGCGTACACGAGATCGGCTGCGTCCTCAGCAACATAGGGATCTTCGGCGAAAACTACAGCGACCGGGTCCCCAACATATCTTACCTTATCCTGTGCCAACACGTGCTGGCGACAGAGGGGAAGGTTTTGGAGCTTGTGAAGTCGGAAATCAATTGGTGGTAGATGAGCTATATCTTTGCCAGTCCACACCTCCACAACGCCATCCAGAATTTTGGCCTCGCTCACGTCTATTTCTCCAAGAATACCGTGCGCGATTGTTGAGCGAACAACCCTCATGTACAACTGATTAGGGAATGTATAATCCGCAGCGAACTGGCCCTCGCCAAGAAGAAGGTCACGATCCTCCAGCCGCTTAACGGGTTGACCAATCACGCTCATGGGTTTTTTCCATCGAGGACTGCGCGAACCGCTCTGAGGATATTTTGATACCCCGTGCAACGGCACAAATTTGATGCAATAACCTCACGTAATTCTTCATCATCTACGGCTGCATCGCGTTCAACCAGCCACGTCGCCAGCATCAACATACCCGGTGTGCAAAAGCCACATTGAAGCGCGTGGTAATCGTGAAACGCCTGCTGAACCAAACTAAAGTGTCCGTTATCCGCGAGCCCTTCAACCGTTCGTATTTTTTTATCTTCGGCTTGGACTGCAAAAATCAAACAAGAGCGAACGGGCACGTCATCGACGAGAACCGTACACGCCCCGCACACCCCGTGTTCACATCCAATGTGCGTACCGGTAAGACCACATTTATCGCGTAGCGTATCAACAAG
>CAZOHS010000248.1:0-2946 GCA_964579285.1 uncultured Rhodospirillaceae bacterium
ACCTGTTTAATCGACTTCTCACCAACCTCGCAACTTACCCATATGCTTTCGGTGTCACGGAAGATATCCGATGGTTTCTTTTTCATAAATTTCCGAACAGGGACCCCAAATACGGAGTCAAACTCATAATCCATCCGATCCATCATAAATGGAACCCATGAGCACCCGCCCTCAAGAAAGGCAAATTTTAGTTTAGGGAAAGTCTCAAAAACACCAGAGAACATCATATCGGTAAGTTGAATCATTAACGGAAACGGATGTTCTAATGTGTGGACCTTAACAAAAGGTTGCAGCAGATCGAGCCCAAAACCTTTACTCACTGCTCCGTGAAAAGTCATAGGTATGTTTTGGCGTTCCGCCTCTTCATATAAGGGCCAATAGGATTCATCACCAAAGTGTTTCCCGTTCGCGGTAACGGTGGGCAGGAGCATCGCGACAAAATTCTTCCGCGATGTAGCGCAACGAATTATCTCTTTTTTTCCCGCTTCGACATCGTTAAAGGGTGTTATCCCAACACCAAATAGCCTCTCATCTTTGGCCGTGTATTCTCCCTCAAGCCAATTGTTGTAGGCCACACAGGTAGCGGTTTGAAATTCATGACTTTGCATTAGACCGTATGCCAGGGCGGACGTTGGATACAGAACACTCCCTTCCGCTCCAATAACACCCAGCATTTCCCCCCAAAGATCAGCATCGGTATGCCAATACTTACGCCCCTCGTCACCCTCTCTAACAATAGTACTCCGCGACCACCCATCGAGGCTGGGAAAGATCGTCATACCCTCGAGGCGCCGGTTTCCCGCAAATTCCCCTTCATAATATGTCTCTATTTCTTTCTCGTTTTCGAGCACGTGACCGTCGCCGTCAAATACTGGAAGTCCGTGATCCATGTATGTTTCCTCCTAATTTAACGCAGAACCATTGATTTATTTATTCTCGGTGTTACGAGACTAAAGGTTCCAAATTGCCGAAGCAACAAACCCGCCCTAGTCGTTACCAAACTTTGACCTCAATATCCCCACATCGACCACCTACTGGGTCGAAACTCTAGTCTCCCACGGAACTAGGTTCCGGACTTGGGGAGCAACTTCCTCCATGAAGCGTATCATTGACCGTGCTCTTTTTTCCTTCGTCGCCCAGGCCTTTCCAGTCACAATCAGGAAAGTTCCAAATCCACCCGACGCCTCATAAAAATCACGCACCCCTTCTGCAACTTGGTCAGGGTCCCCTAATATATAAAATCCGGCGTCTACAAGTGCCTCTATTGCCCCCTCCCCGTTCGGTACGTCAACGTCGAACGCATTTTTAAGCATCTTCAAAAACCCTCGCTCAGCTTGTACGCCCACTTCGTAAGTTACCGCCTCTCGGAGATCCTCTAGTGCCTCGCTGTAAGTATCCGCGACATACACGATACGTGACGCGGTGATGTTCTTCCTGGGGTTCACTATTCCCGCGGCATTCGCGTAGTCTACGTAACGATCGGCTTTGAGACGCAAACGGTCGGCCTTCTCGATGAACGCGGATAACAAAGTGTAACCTCTCTCAGCAGACAATTTTATGATATCCTCGGTATCTGTTGCGGTTGCCATAGCCATATGAGGTGCGGACAAAGGCTTCGGTAGTGCCACAACTCCCTTTCCCCTCCAATGTGACCCGTTCCAATCAAATACTTCTTTGCTGGACCAGCATTTAAGAACGAAGGCCAGTGATTCCTTAAGGCGCTCGTGACGGTCATCAAAGGTTAATCCGCGTTCTTCGGAAAATAGCGGCGACGGAAAACCAGTTCCAAACCCAAATATAAAACGCCCAGCCCCTATTAAATGCTCAGTTGTTGCCGCTTGAATAGCGACATCCAAAGGGTGATGTATGTGGAGAAGCTTTACCGCGGACCCCATGCGAATTTGTTTGGTTAAGCCTGCGGCCTTGCACATTAAGAGTTCCGGTATTGGTATGGTGTCCACCCGGTCTATATACGGGGGTTCGCCGTGGTGTTCACTTATGTAGGCGTCTTTAAAACCCAGTTCGTCGGCAAGTACAATCTCTTGAAGATCTTCTTCATAGGTTTCCGCCGCCGATGTGTGCGGCCGAAAACCGTTCGAAAAAATGCCAAATTCCATGACTGCGCCCTCTAAATTACTGATCAATTAACCCGTGCATCAACAAAACCATGATCCTGGAGACGTTCGTCAAATATACTAGTGCATTCCTACAAGGATCCCAATCCTGACCTAAACAATCTGGGTAGGATTAGGGAATATCACCCTAATTAAGCGATTAGGTGCCTTTACGCAGCAGGACGCAACTCTACAATTCTGATTTAATTTGCTGGAAACTCTGTCAAGTCTGGAGGAACCCCGTCCGGTCTTTGAAGCAGTTGGTCTTCGGGTTCTCCCGACTTAAAGCGTGCTAGCAGCTCTTCCGGATCAAACCTTATTCCAAGCGGATTTGCAGTGAATTCCCCATTTTCGAAATACTCTGCGAACTTCTCTTCGGGCACGTTATCACACTGAAGCTCAACCTGATTTTTATCAGGGTCAAAATAATACATTGACGTGGTTGGGCCGTGGTTAATAGTAAATTCTGGAGTAATTTGATGCTCAGCTTTGAGACGCTCGTAGGTGTGGAGAAGATCTCCAAGATTGGCATAGGTAAAGGCGAAATGATGCAAGCCCGCATAGCCGTCCACGTGTTCTTTGATACCTGGAAAACCCAGAACGGCTACTCGATGATGCTCATTATCGTAGGTCACAAACCCACCGAAATCGGTTTCAAACATTGCCTCGCCCTCTAGGACGACTTTATACCAATCCAGCACTAGGTGAGCCCGTTCGGGCGGCGTCCTTAACACAACATGAGCCAATTTCGCTGGCGCCACCTTACCTCGGTCGAGTGCAGTTTTTGGCATCTTAGCAATCGCGTTCATAGTCTCCTCCCCGCTCGTTGTGT
>CAZOHS010000249.1:0-2915 GCA_964579285.1 uncultured Rhodospirillaceae bacterium
TCTCCGAAGCTTACTATGCCGTGTCGAAACAGAATTAGGCCTTCAACTTCCGGTGCCGCGTCATATATCTCTTTAGCTTTTTTCGCGAGCCCAAAGCCAGGCATAATATAGGGAACAAAACCCATGCGCTCACCGAAAACCTCTCGGCACAACTTTTCACCGCCCACTTGATCCGTTAGCGTAAGAATTGCATTTGCATGCGTATGATCTACAAATTTATGCGGCAAGAACGCGTGCAGAAGCGTCTCAACAGAAGGATTACTAGAGGCCGCATCGACAAGGTTTGTGCGTAGGAAATTTAACATTTCTTCATCAGTGAACACCTCGAAAGGTATTAGCTTCTGAAGGGGCCCCAGTTTAACTGCTGGAAATCCGGTTGGATCTATACTCCCGAGATCAAATCCACTTCCTTTAATACATAACACCTCGGTTTGGCGGCCAAGCACGTCAGGTAGTACCGTTTTTACGGAGGTGTTTCCCCCTCCATGTCTAACAAGTTTCTCGTCACTACCTAAAAGGCGGGACGTATACACCCGGCGGGCAATATCCAAGTTTGTTTTATCTTGCGCGTATCGTTTCTCAATTTTAGAAAGCTCACTATCAGACCAACGATTTTTCATGCCGTTTCGTATTCTATTTTTTTTCCGGATAAAGGCTTGTTAATCCATCGTTCGATGCTTCACAAATTCCGCGTTCAGTTATAAGGCCAGTGACAAGTCGCGCCGGGGTCACATCAAAAGCGGGATTAGCTGCTGGCGAACCCTCTGGCGCGATCGATATGGTCTCAATATTTCCCGCAGGGGTCCGACCCCTTAATTGTAGAACCTCTTCGGCACCTCTCTCTTCAATAGGAATTTTGGTCCCGTCATCGCACGACCAATCGATAGTAGACCCCGGCAGCCCGACGTAAAAAGGAATATTATTGTCAAATGCCGCTAGTGCCTTGAGATAAGTTCCTATTTTATTTGCAACGTCACCATTGGCAGCCGTTCGGTCTGTTCCCGTAATTAGAATGTCCACCTGACCTGTATTCATTAGATGGCCGCCAGCATTATCCGCGATAAGGGTGTGATTGATACCATGCCCGCAGAGTTCCCATGCTGTGAGGCTAGCACCTTGGTTGCGTGGCCGAGTTTCATCTACCCATACATGTACAGGAATACCCTCTTCATGCGCGGTATATATCGGAGCGGTTGCGGTTCCCCAGTCTACCGTTGCCAGCCAGCCCGCATTGCAGTGAGTCATAATATTTATGGCGCGCGTTTTTCCAGTTTCTTTCCACTTATCACGTATTAAACCGACGCCGCTTTTGCCAATTGCCTGGCACATTTTAACATCATCATTACAAATCTTTTCCGCAAGCTCCTTCGCTGTTTCTACACGAGTGTTAGGTGATTGCGTAAATAAAGCCCCTCGCACTTGTTCAAGAGCCCACTGTAAATTAACGGCCGTCGGTCGAGTTGCCAGCAGCACAACAAGCGCATTTTCCAGAGCCGTATCCGAAGCGTCTTCCTTCATGGCAAGATAAACGCCCCAGGCAGCAGCAGCCCCGATTAGCGGAGCACCTCGCACAAGCATTGCACTAATGGCATTTGCTGCATCGTCCAGCGTTCTAAGGGAAACCGTGACAAATTCATGGGGCAGCTTGGTTTGGTCAATTATCCCAACCGTCTCGCTGGCATCCTCAAACCAAATTGTTCGATAGGCGCGCCCGTTAACTTGCACCGATCATCCCTTCAGAATACGGCCGGCAACTGACGACAATTTTTTTGCCAAATTTGCGTCACGTGCTTCTGGAGAAGTGATGATCGCCGCATCTAAGGCAGTATGACACCCAGCGTGACAAGCAACCTGACGATCACCGATGAGGGGAGCAATTGACTTCACTAGGGTTTTTGCTTCGGCCGCATTTCCAAGTAGCACCTCTAAGACTGTATCCACGGTCACGTCATCGTGGTCCTCGTGCCAGCAATCATAGTCGGTCACCATAGCAACCGTTGCGTAGCACATCTCAGCCTCGCGGGCGAGTTTAGCTTCAGGCATGTTGGTCATTCCAATCACATCACAACCCCAACTACGGTAGAGTTCACTTTCCGCCCGCGTTGAGAATTGTGGGCCTTCCATCACCAAGTAGGTTCCTCCACGCACCATCGGGACCGAGAGGTCAGACCCTGCTTTCTCGATGAGATCACCAAGACGTGAGCACACTGGATCTGCCATCGACACGTGAGCGACAAGCCCTTCTCCAAAGAAACTTTTATCACGTGCAAAAGTTCGATCTATAAACTGGTCAATTATAACAAAAGTGCCCGGTGGAAGCTCAGCCTTTAACGACCCGACAGCCGACAAAGAAACAATTTCTGTGCATCCAACGCGTTTCAGAACCTCTATATTTGCCCGAAAGTTAAGGCCCGACGGCGGTATCGTGTGACCGCGCCCGTGCCTTGGCAAAAAAACTATTTCTAGGTCGTTTAAGCGACCAACAATTAATGGCGCGCTTGGAACGCCAAAAGAAGATTCTATTTGTCTTGTCTGAACGTCTTCTAAGCCGTCTATTTCGTAGAGCCCACTACCACCAATAATACCGAGTTTTGGAGGCACTCCAGTTGTTATATTAGCGTCAGACACCGTTACCCTCACGTCAATGTTATTAATAACCGCTACTTCTGATATAACACTTAAGGTCAAAAATCTGCAAATAAGATAGGTGCTTCGGAAGGCTACCGTTTGCGGGGCAAATAGCCTGACGGGAGTTTTTAGCTAAAATACGCTTTTCCCTCATATTTCTTCCTTAATTTTGTCTGAAGCTTCCTTTTGGTTAGAAAAAACTAGCAATGCGCCTGCAACCATCCATCCTGTCGCAAACCACCATGATTGCCATAAACTATACGCCGTTAATGCAACAACGATGAACG
>CAZOHS010000250.1:0-2904 GCA_964579285.1 uncultured Rhodospirillaceae bacterium
TTGTGTGCTGACGCCCCATCTACATCGTGGTAAGCGGCGAACGGGTGTTACAGGGGCGAATTTTGGGACCCGACAGGGATTCAGGGCCCTCCCGGTGGGTTCGGATTACTCATGAACCGTTATATGACGCAGTATGATTTGAAACCGGAAGCGCTAGGAAAACTCGCCGTGGCTCAACGGGAAGGAGCGGTGCTAAACGAAAACGCTTACGAAAAATTCCGAAAACCAATCACGGTGGATGACTACCTCGAATCCCGCGTAATTTCGACACCTGTGCGTTTGCTTGATTGTGTGATGTTTGCTGATGGTGCCGCCGGTGTTCTACTCACGAGCCGCGAACGTGCCAAGAAACTTTCTGCCCAGAACGTCATATTCCCCAGCGCTTATAGTGAGATTGTAAATTTTGATTGTGCCGAGCAAATACCGGATATCACGGAGACAGGTTTTTCTGTAGTTGGTCCGGAAGTTCTGGAGAAAGCCGGTATGTCACCGGGTGACGTTCGTATGTTCCATCCTTACGATGATTTCTTAATTGCTGAATTGATGCAAATTGAGCAAACAGGTTGGTGTGCTCGCGGTGAAGGGTCCGACTTTCTTCTGGAAACTGATGTTAGTTTCCGAGGTACACTGCCCATAAATACCGGGGGCGGCCAAATATCCGCTGGTCAGATCGGCTTGGCGTCTGGAATGACAAATCTTGTAGAAGCCGTGCGCCAAATGCGGGGTGAAGCCGGCGAAAGACAGGTAAAAGATCCCGCGAACGCGTTGGTTACCGGGATTGGTGTCATAACCTATGGTCGAAGTTGGAAGGTCAGTAACGCGATGACCTTGGAGCATTAAAATGGCAGAAAATAGAAAACAAAGGGCAATCCCAATTTCCACCAAAACCACACAACCTTTCTGGGATGGGATAGAGGCTGGAAAATTAATGCTACAATACGATCCCGACGAAAACGTTTACCAATTTTATCCAAGAGCGGGCAGCGTCAAGACAGGAAGACGCAATCTCGTGTGGAGAGAGGCATCGGGCGTTGGTACTATTTATTCTTTTACAGAAACGTACGTGCCGATCGCAGGCTTCGAGGAACGGACACCCTATTTGTTGGCGATGGTAGAGCTCGAAGAGGGTGTACGTATTCTGGCTAATCTAATAAATGTCTCGGCAGCTACTATTTCGGTGGGTATGCCCGTTAAAGTAGCGTTTGAGACAATAACAGACGAACAAGATTATTTTTGTTTTGAGCCCGCCTAGTCTGGTTTTTGGACTGGACGAAAAACGGGCGCCGTATGAGCGCCCGTTTAAACCCTATACGATTTTCCAATTTAACGAGATTCGTAGAAGTTGATCAGCTGGATAACGTCGCCCGCCTGCATTCGGCCAAGGGGGCCGTCGGCATAACTTGAGGCAAGAACTTTGTTATCCTCACCAAGTATGAATTCTGAAGGTTGAATGATTTGTCGACGATCCTCCCACCAGGACCCTAACGCGTCCGCTATTTCGCGGCCGACTTCCATGCCAACAGGGAAAGACACTTCAGTTGCTACTTCCTGAGCTTTGTCTGCTGGGTCAACGCTCGCTGCTACGACCGATATACCAAGTTTTTCAAGTTCTGCTTTCTTTTCTTCGAAGCCGACTAACTGCCGGCGACAGAATGGTCACCAGTGACCTCGATAGAAAAGAACAATCTTATATTTTGTATCAAGATCACCTGGTAGATTCATTGTTCCGCCGCTTACGAGATTAATTGTAACGTCGGGGAACGGCGTTCCTATACCTAACTTTTCGGACATAAATTTTCCTTCAAGTATTTTAATTAGGACGGTCTGCTATCCTATTTTAGAGAATATGAAGACACATTAGCCGCAAAGCAATGGGAATGCTTGTGGCACCCCAAAAAGTTTTGTGTGGTTATTTATTGTGCCGCTGAGGGTATTTTGTCTTCTTCAAGCGCCTTTTTTGTTGCGGCAAACTCATTAATTCCTATTGCCTCTCGCATTTCGGCAGTCATTTCCTCTTTGTCTTTCTCTAAAGGTGCGCCTGTGGCGTCTGCAATCCGATCAATAGCATTAAACAAGCCCGCAACCCCTGCGGAATCGACGACGGCATCGGAGCCCATGGAAGTTAGAATTGCCTCTCGAGCAGCATCAAGGCGTCCTTAATCGTCGCATAAGCTTGCCTCGGCACACTCTATCATGTGTTTCCCGAGTTAAATTCCGGAGTCACCTGCGTCTTGCCCGCCCGTGATAGCACTATAACTCAGAGTGTCTCCCGTAAATTCGCTGCTCGCACGGAGCAGTGCCGAATGGCTGGGTGTTCAATAGGTACACTGGTTCAGTGCCGAAACTCTCGCTGCCAGGAGTTCTATCTGTAGATGGGTGATTGCCCGGAACTCCTGACTAAAATCCCGCATTTGTGGGCCAGCTAAATATTGCGCACGAACAATATCGAAGAAACTCCGTGCTTCGTCGGGCACGAGCGTTAGCGCACGGCGGATATTAGCTTCGGGACCGACAAAGTAATCTGCTTCATTCGGGCCGAATTCATCCCATGCAATATTTGGTGCCCAGGCTTGATGCTGTCGAGCTTCGGCTGGTTTGTAATTGGATGGATCTCCATTCTGGGGTATTGGAAGTGGGCGTAAGGGTACTCCGATGCCCTTTGCGAACGTATCAATAGCCGTCGTGTGCGCAACGACGCTTACAATTTCCACGAAATGTGTCTCGATTATTCCAAAATTAAGTGTTTTTTAGTACAAACTGTGGGTTAAGCGCCCGGGGTCGGCCTCGATTAAATGACTCATATTGACCCAATTTTCCGGTAGGTCAGTATCTGCAAAATGTTTATCGATGACGGCGAACGGTGACAGAGCCGTCTTAATCTTCATACACGTTGGACAATCCTGA
>CAZOHS010000251.1:0-2866 GCA_964579285.1 uncultured Rhodospirillaceae bacterium
AATTAGTACTAAATGGCCGGAGGAACTAATTGGCAAAAACTCTGTGACGCCCTGGATTGCAGCAATTATTGTTAATTGAAGAAGGCTCAATGAATTCTCCGACTTTTTGCAAGGTAAAACATATATTTGTACAATATCATATTTTACATCTCAAAGCAGATTAATTGGTCGCATCATGGTACTATGTATAAGATAACGATGTGACACAAGGTATGAGAACAAAAGTTCAACAATAAAAAAAACTAATTATGTAATTATTGTTGACCTATTTATTGATTTCTTGTCCTGTTTGCTATAAAAGTTGGTGATATATATCACAACCTCGAAAACACCGGTGCGGCGCTTGTCTCACAAAAACGTGAGACCATAGGGGGATAGTATGTCCAGTAGAATGTTAAAATTTGTTGATGTTCCTCAAACAACTCCGGAAAAGCGGGAAGCCCATACCCGGCGGACTGACTTTCAGGAAATATACACAAAATATAATACGTCTGCAGCGAGCGAGCAGGCTAGTAGATGTTCTCAATGCGGCGTGCCTTTCTGTCAAGTGCACTGTCCCGTGCATAACAATATACCAGATTGGTTAATGTTAACTGCGGCGGGAAGGCTGGAAGAAGCCTATGAGGTTTCATCAGCGACAAATAATCTTCCAGAAATCTGTGGGCGCATATGTCCACAGGATCGCCTGTGCGAAGGAAATTGTGTTATTGAACAATCGGGACACGGTACTGTAACAATTGGTTCAGTTGAAAAATATATAACAGACACCGCTTTTGAACGTGGGTGGGTGAAGCCAGTGTCACCAACGTCTGAATTAAAACAATGTATTGGTGTTATAGGATCCGGCCCGGCCGGTTTAGCCGCGGCAGAGCAACTCCGCCGCCAAGGTTATCAAGTACACGTTTATGACCGTCATGACCGAATTGGCGGATTATTAATATACGGGATACCAAACTTCAAACTGGAAAAACAAATTGTCCAGCGCCGGGTTGACCTACTCAAATTGGGTGGGGTCAAGTTTTTCCCAAATTTTGAAGTTGGGCGAGATGCCTCTCTGCAAGATATGCGGGATAAGCACGATGCTGTTCTCATCGCTACGGGCGTTTATAAAGCGCGCGATATAAATCTCCCTGGGGTGGGATTGGAGAACATAGTACCGGCACTAGACTTTTTAGTTGCATCTAACCGCAAGAGCCTTGGGGACAAGGTTCCACAGTTTGATTCAGGGGAGCTAAATGCGAAGGAAAAGAAAACAGTGGTTATAGGTGGCGGAGACACTGCAATGGATTGTGTCCGTACAGCAGTGCGTCAAGGTGCAACTTCAGTAAAGTGTTTGTATCGACGTGATCGAATAAATATGCCTGGATCTCGCAGAGAAGTTCAATATGCCGAGGAAGAAGGTGTTATATTTGAATGGCTCGCTGTGCCGGAAGCATTCCTTGGCGATAGCTCATTATCTGCCGTACGCGCCCAAAAAATACATTTGGGAACACCAGATGCTTCGGGCCGCCAAACTCCAGAGCTATTAGAAGGCACCAGCTTTAATGTAGAGGCTGATCTCGTCATCAAAGCGCTTGGGTTTGATCCGGAGGACTTACCAACACTTTTTAATACGCCAGAACTGCCAACCAGCAAATGGGGAACATTGCAAATTAATTATCGAACCATGATGACTAACCTTAACGGTGTATTTGCTGCTGGGGACATTGTCCGGGGGGCATCATTAGTAGTTTGGGGAATCCGAGACGGCCGACAAGCCGCGGACGGAATACACTCTTATATTCAAACACAGCTAGGATCTAATGCGACCGTAGCAGCGGAGTAGAAAATGGAAAACCAAACCACAAATATTGGTCGTTTTATAGATCGTTATCCAGATGAAGCTGAACGCCTTACACGAGAGGCGGGTATTAATGTCGTTGACCGCGACGCTTGCGGAGTTGGACTCGTAGCGGCCATAGACGGAAAGGCTAGTCGACAAGTTGTAGAGGCGGGAATCGAAGCGCTAAAAGCACTCTGGCATAGAGGGGCTGTGGACGCTGATGGTATGACCGGCGATGGTGCTGGAATTTTAGTTGAAATTCCTCAAGATTTCTTCAGAGATCATGTCGGGCGTACCGGGCATACGGCAAGTGAAGGGCCAATCGCCGTTGGCATGACATTTTTACCGCGCACAGATCTCGAGGCGCAGGAGCGGTGCCGATTTATAGCGGAATCTGAAATCTTGAAGTTTGGTTATCCTATATACGGTTGGCGTCAGGTGCCAATTAATTTGTCTGCACTAGGCGAAAAAGCAAGCGCTACGCGCCCAGAAATCGAGCAGATCATGATAGAGGGTACGGCCAATGCAGATATGGAGAAGTTAGAACGTGATTTATTCATAATACGAAAAAGAATAGAAAACCGCGCCCGCCAAGAAAACATTCAAGACTTTTACATTTGTTCTCTCAGTTGCCGGTCTTTGATCTACAAAGGAATGTTTCTCGCTGAACAATTATCCGCCTTTTATCCGGATTTGTTGGATCAACGTTTCGTCTCCCGTTTTGCATTATATCATCAACGGTATTCGACTAATACTTTTCCAACATGGCGACTGGCTCAGCCTTTTCGAATGCTTGCCCATAACGGTGAGATAAATACTTTATCTGGAAACGTTAACTGGATGCGAAGCCATGAAACCCGACTTCAAAGTGAGGTATTCGGAAAGTACATTGTCGACGTTAAACCGATCATAGAACCAGGAAATTCCGATTCGGCTTCTCTGGACAACGCTTTTGAGATTTTGGTTCGCAGTGGTCGTTCCGCACCGATGGTAAAATGTCTGATGATCCCAGACGCTTGGTCTCAAAAACCGACGATGAGCCAA
>CAZOHS010000252.1:0-2822 GCA_964579285.1 uncultured Rhodospirillaceae bacterium
ATATTCCGGTTTTTTGCCACCATTGAAACAAACATGTTGTAAATATCGTCAACTAGGCGTTGCGTCACGCGTCTCACCTTCGGAGTCAATTTAGTGACTGGGGAGGGCTCAGCTTTAAGCGGGCTACTTTTAATAGCTTCAACGGTAATCCCTAACTTGGATAATAATTCCGTAATTTCTGCAGTTTGGTACAAAACACCGATTGAACCCGTTATTGTCGCTTTTCGAGCGACAATCCAATCTGTAGCTATGGCGATCATGTATCCTGCCGAAGTCGCCAGATCTCCCATTACTGCAACGACGGGTATTTTCTCGCTCACTTTAATCAACGCGTGATGTAGTGCTTCGCCGCCAACCACTGTCCCGCCCGGCGAGTTAATATTGACCATCAATGCTTTGATGTTCGAATTATCCAAGAGCGCCTCTAACGCTTTTAAGCGGTCCCGGTCATTTATAATTATTTGATCGATTTGGAGCCGTGCAATATACGGTTTGGCCGATGGATCCACAAACCGACCTAACGCTATCCCAACCGAAATCACGCCCAAGACGATTGCTCCAACCCGCCAGAATGTGAGCCTCTTTTTGAGACGGTTCCGATCGATTAAATAATCAGCGTCCAAGACAATAGCTGCTCAATTGCGACGGTACGCGCTAATACCGCCCGTCAAAATGTCCTATTCCTCAACTTTATCACCTTCTGCTGATATTTCTGGTTCTGGTTCTACTTCGGGTTTCTCTGCCATGGTACTATCCGTGGTTGCCGCTGTCTCATTTTCATCCTCTGCTTTACGCATCGCGGCACCCAAAATATCGCCTAAGCTCGCGCCGGAATCGGATGACCCATAGTCGGCCATCGCTTGTTTTTCCTCCTGAATTTCGTGCGCTTTAATCGAAAGTGTCAACTTGTGGTCCCGGCGGTCGATATTTGTGATAACTGCATCAATGCGGTCTCCTTCAGCAAAGCGATCAGGCCTTTGTTCACTTCGTTCGCGTGATAAATCACCGCGTCTGATAAATCCAGGAACGGATCCTGAAACCGTGACTTCAATACCATTATCGAGAATTTTGGACACTGTGCAGGTAACAGCATCGCCCTTTTTAAGGCCATCCGCCGCGGATTTAAACGGATCGTCAGTTAGCTGTTTTACGCCGAGGCCGATGCGTTCTTTATCAATATCGATATCAATCACCTTAGCTTTGATAGCATCGCCTTTGATAAAGTCTTTTAACGCCTCTTCTCCGGATTTTTCCCACGCGAGGTCAGACAAATGGACCATCCCGTCTATATCACCAGGAAGCCCGATGAAAAGTCCAAACTCTGTAATATTCTTAATTTCTCCTTCTAGTTCCGTCCCCACGGGGTAATTTGTTGCGAATTCTGTCCACGGATTCTCTTCAGTTTGTTTGATGCCGAGGGAAATCCGCCGTTTTTGCGAATCCACGTCGAGCACCACGACCTCGACCTCCTGGCTAGTTGAAATTATTTTACCAGGATGGACATTCTTTTTTGTCCAACTCATTTCGGAGACGTGAACTAACCCTTCAACACCCGGCTCCAACTCCACGAAAGCACCATAGTCAGTTATATTACTCACGCGTCCAGTGTAGCGTGCGCCGAGAGGATACTTTGACTCGACGCCATCCCAAGGATCAACTTCGAGCTGTTTCATGCCGAGCGAGATACGCTGTGTCTCCGAATTAAAGCGAATGATTTGGACCTGTACTGATTGTCCTACAGTTAAAACTTCACTGGGATGATTGATGCGCCGCCACGCGATATCTGTCACGTGAAGCAGACCGTCCACACCACCCAAATCAACAAACGCACCGTAATCAGTCAAGTTTTTGACAATACCTTCAGCGACCTGACCTTCCTCGAGGCCAGCTAATAGCTCGGCCCGTTGTTCGGCGCGTGATTCTTCAAGGACCGCTCTCCTTGATACCACAATATTTCCACGCCGACGGTCCATTTTGAGGATTTGAAACGGTTGTGGCGTACCCATTAGCGGAGCGATATCGCGAACTGGTCGAACATCTACTTGGCTGCCGGGCAAGAACGCAACCGCCCCTGACAAATCCACTGTGAATCCACCTTTGACTCGACCAAAAATGGAACCAGTCACCCGTTCGTTATCGTTGAACGCTTTTTCCAACATGGTCCAAGCTTCTTCACGCCTTGCCTTTTCCCGCGATAGAACAGCCTCGCCATGCCGGTCTTCCATGCGTTCCAGATACACATCAACAAGGTCCCCAATGCCAATTTCAACATTTCCAGAAGGGTTTGTGAATTCCTTCAGACCTACCCGACCTTCTGATTTTAATCCTACATCGATCAACACGGTATCACTCTCTACCGCGATTATAGTTCCCTTGACCACGGACCCTTCGGAGAGTTCACCTTCACTGAAGGTTTCTTCAAGCATTGCAACAAAATTTTCATCTGATGCTGCTGCTGTATCTCCGGAAGCTGCTGTTTCGGTTGCCATACGTATTCCTAACCTGTCTCTATCCTTTATCAAGTCAACGACGACTTGTTAATACCCCATTAACACTTTGGGCGGAGTATTGTAATCCCCTGACCCACTACGCGGCTTCTACGCGTCGGACGAGTTCCGCGATTTGATAAATTCAAGCGCCTTGGCAAACGTGGCATCCGCATCGAGGTTGGTAGTGTCGAGCAAATACGCATCGTTCGCAGGGAGCAAGGGAGCCACACGACGCGACCGATCACGTGCGTCACGTTCCTTCAAATCATGCAGAACGCGCGCATATATAGCCTCAACACCCCGTTCCCGCAACTCTTTAACCCGGCGCTTGGT
>CAZOHS010000253.1:0-2794 GCA_964579285.1 uncultured Rhodospirillaceae bacterium
GGGTAGATCATCAATATCGAGCCCGCGGGCCGCGACGTCGCTTGCCACAAGAAAATTTACTTTGTTTTCTTTAAAACTTACTAATGTGTCTAAACGGCTGGTTTGGGGCATGTCACCGTGCAGTGTTGCTGCATTGAATCCGTGCTTGCGCAGGGATTTTCCCAAAATGTCTACATCACGTTTTCGATTGCAGAATATCAGTGCTGTCTTAATATTTTTCGCATATATGATGCGCCTAAGGGCTTCTCTTTTTTCACGTTTGTCGACTATAGCAAGTTCTTGTGTAACGGTTGCGGCCGCGGGTTTGGACTGGGGTGCGACAGCTATTTCTTTGGGGTTGGATAGGAACGCTTCGGAAAGCTTTCTTATTTCGACGGGCAGTGTTGCAGAAAAGAAAAGCGTTTGCCGGGTTTTGGGAAGTAAAGAAACAATTTTTTCACCAGAGGGTATGAAGCCCATGTCGAGCATGCGGTCAGCTTCGTCTATCACCAAAATCTTGATACCATTTAGCAAAATTCGGCCACGATCAAAATGGTCGAGGAGGCGCCCAGGTGTCGCTATTAGAACATCGACACCGCGGTCGAGTTTTTTAAATTGTTCTTCTATCGATACTCCTCCAATCAATAATGCCATCGTCAATTTATTATATTTTCCGTATATTTCGAAATTCTCTGCTATCTGCGCTGCAAGTTCTCGTGTGGGCGTAAGAATTAAGGAACGTGGCATACGCGCTCTTGCACGTCCGCTCGACAATATTTCGATCATGGGTAAGGTGAAGGATGCCGTCTTTCCCGTACCTGTTTGTGCGCAACCAAGAAGGTCACGTGCCATCAACACGTAGGGAATAGCTTTTTCTTGGATGGGTGTCGGACTGACATAACCCGCATCTTGGATAGCGTTTAATACTTCGGGACTTAACCCAAGATTAGAAAAACTCATAACTATAGACAAATAACGTACAAATCAGACTCACTTAATTTCCTTAAAAACTCACTCTAAATTAAAATTGATGATAACTATAGCACACGTTGTAAATTGATTAAATAAACAGCTCCGCAATTGGCATATAGTGAATTTAGGGACGGCATCAACTGGCGCTGGACGTCCACAATTCTAAAAACTAAATATCAATATATTCTACGTTCCCGGCATTTTGTTGTATAAATTTTAATCGTAGTTCGGGTCGTTTTCCCATTAGTTCCTCGACTAAATTCCCGGTCGGGCTCGATGGTAGGACGCGTTTCCCGTTAACTTTCTGGCTTGTCGATATTGATTCGCCTGGCGGTAGGACTACTTTTAGAAGTTTGCGAGATTTTGGGTTCATTGTTGTTTCTCTGAGTTGATGGGGTGGCATCTCGCCCAATCCTTTAAAACGGCTAATTTCGATTTTTCCTCGCCCAGTGAATAGCGTCTCTAACATTTCGTTTTTGTGTTCATCATCGCGGGCATACGCGATAGTTCCACCTTGTGAGATACGATAAAGTGGTGGCATGGCGAGGTAGATGTTTCCTCTTTCGATTAGTTGGGGCATTTCGCAGAAAAAGAAAGTCATCAAAAGTGAAGCGATGTGGGCACCATCAACATCCGCATCGGTCATGATCACAATACGCTCATATCGTAATTTTGAAAAATCAAAATTATCGCCGTAACTACAACCAAGTGCTTGAACAAGGTCACGGATTTCTTGATTAGCCCGCATTTTATCCTGGGTGGCGCTCGCTACGTTTAAAATTTTTCCTCTTAAGGGCAGGATAGCCTGTGTTTTCCGGTCTCGCGCCTGCTTTGCTGAACCGCCGGCAGAATCACCTTCCACAATAAATATCTCGGTGCCCTCGGCCGAGCCGACTGCGCAATCGGCGAGTTTTCCCGGTAAGCGTGTTTTTCTAGTAGGCGATTTGCGTTCAAATTCTTTTTCTTTTCGTCGTTGTAAACGCATTTCAGCTCGTTCTAAGACGTGATCGAGCAGAACGTGCGCCGCTTCGGGGTTTCCCGTCAGAAAATGCTCAAAATGGTCCTTTATTGAAGTTTCTACCAATTTAACAACGCTAGGGGATGATAACTTTTCTTTTGTCTGCCCCTGGAATTCAGGTTCAGGGATGAATACAGATAGAATACCCGTAGCACTGCCAATTACATCATCGGCGGTAATAATATTAGCACGTTTTTTCCCGGACATTTCGCCGAAAGCTTTAAATCCACGAGCAAGCGAAGAGCGAAGCCCAGTTTCGTGCGTGCCTCCGTTTGGTGTGGCAATCGTATTGCAGTACGACGATAGGAATGCGGGACCTTCTGCGGTCCAAGCGATCGACCATTCTGCCCTCCCGCCGCCGCCGTTCAACTTTGCTTCACCACTGAAGGGGAGGCCGGCGATTGTTTCGCGTCCATGAAGGGCTGTTTCTAGATAATCTGAGAGGCCGCCCGGAAAACATAATGTTTCTTTCTCAGGGACATCCTTTTTCGCATCTTTATCGGAAGGAATATATGACCACCTAATTTCTATACCTTTGAACAGGTACGCTTTAGCTTTAGCCATATTATAAAGGGTTTCCGCCCGGAACTTTAACGTTTCACCGAAAATTTCTGCATCAGGCTTGAACCAAATTTTTGTTCCACGTTGGTTTTTAGCTTGCCCTGCATTTTTCAATTTTGCCTGCGGTCGTCCTTTTTTGTATGTTTGGGTCCACAGTACTTTCTCTCGGGCTATTTACACATGCATTTCAGATGACAATGCGTTGACAACTGAGAGCCCTAAGCCGTGTGGACCGCCCCACGTTTTGTAAATTTCCCCTCCAAA
>CAZOHS010000254.1:0-2763 GCA_964579285.1 uncultured Rhodospirillaceae bacterium
TGACCCGAATACATTTTCTTTGCGCTGATCCAAAGTGTCGCCGTACCGCCTCCGGCCTCCAGAGCGTGAACATCGTGTATACCTGGTAAGTTCAAGTCTACCGCCAAATGTTTTTTTAGCCCTGCTTCAAGTAAGGCC
Source organism: uncultured Rhodospirillaceae bacterium (assembly GCA_964579285.1). Taxonomy (GTDB): domain Bacteria; phylum Pseudomonadota; class Alphaproteobacteria; order MPNO01; family UBA830; genus JAYZQT01. Next base: position 139 of record CAZOHS010000254.1, read on the forward strand.
CGCTTGATCATTGACGATTCAGACGGGGGAAACTGGCTTATCACACCCATTACGATGGGATCGCGACGATGGGTTATGCACTTTACCTTGAAGACGGGGCCCTCACGGCCGCCGGCCATATACCCTGTAAACTCACCAAACGGCCCCTCCGGTTCGGTGTGGTCAATTAAAATCTCACCCTCAATGATGATCTCAGCCTGCGCGGGAACCTCAAGGTCTACAGTCTCACATTTTACCAATTCTATTGGTTCGCCCCGGATACCGCCAGCGACAGCAAGTTCGTCTGCTCCATAACGGGCTGGAGCAACGAGGTACTGGACAGGGTCCCCTCCTATGAAGATCGCGGCGGGCATGTGTTCGCCGCGTTTTTTATACTTTTCATGGTGTATCGCCCCACCTCGGTCGGGCGCGCCAAAAAGGATGCCCGTCGTATCCTTACTCTTTATCTGACAACGCCGAATACCAATATTACGGCGTCCCGTGTCCGGGTCCTTCGTAACCCAAAGTGGGGTCAAATACGGACCCGCATCTTTTTCAGGGGTCCAAATAGGTACCGGCAATTTTGTTAGATCAATATCATCGCCTCTGATAATTATTTCTTTACACGGTCCCGTTTCTACAACAATGGGCTCGATCGGGTTTTCCATACCACTTGTGACCTTGTCGTGTATTGCGTCGAGCGAAGCATCACAACCTAATGCCGTAGCGATCATTTTGCGGGACGAAGCGACGACGCCTCCGACTACCCTGCCTCCCTCGTATCCCTTAATGTTCCGGAAGCCTATACCATACCGATTTTCCTCCTCCATACCGCGAAAGATCATCCGGAACACCGACCCTATTTCCCAATCTTTGTCGACAGGCTTATCTACCCAGTTAAACATACCCTGCTGCTCCAGAACCTGAAGCCAAGGACGAAGTGAGTCATATGCCATGGAGCACTCCCGTTTTAGTTCGTTGCACGTAACGCTAAGCAGTCGCAATCAAAGGATGGAATCCATAGTTTAATATTCAAAACCAGGATAATCCGGCGCCAGGTTATAGGAATAGATAGCATAATACTTTATTCACGTTCGCACCCAGCCGCCGTCTACGTATATAGTCTGACCGGTAATAAACGCCGCATCATCACTGGTCAAAAACGCAATGGTGCCGACAAGGTCGTCGGGCTGCAAAACGCGCTTTATGGCCTGCAAATTAGCCACCGACTCAAATCTTTCCTGCGTGCGCGGTTCTGTTTTCAGTGTGCCCGTCGTTGGAACCAAGCTTGGGGATATAGCATTCACGGTAATCCCAAACGACGCAAGGTCAGTCGCTAGAGCGCGGGTAAAGCCAACAACGCCACCTTTACTGGAAACGTAGTGAACATACCCCGTCACGGGAGTGGAAAATGTACTTGACGATACATTTACTATTCTTCCCCATCCGCTTTCCTGCATTCCGGGAGTAAAAGCTTTAGCAGTCAAGAAGAGCGCATCCAAATTTACCGCCATCACTCGACGCCAATCTTCAAAGGTAATGTTTGCAAAAGAAACATTGGGGTAGATACCCGCGTTATTTATTAAAATATCGCATCGACCAAAATCTGAAAAAACACCCTTTGCCAGAGCTGCGACATCCGCAACTTGCGTGACGTCACACTGGTATCCACAACCCTGTTGTCCTGTTTCGGACACCAAAGACACGGTTTCTTCAGTATCAGAAATATCAGCAACAGCGATGTTCACTCCTTCCTCTGCTAGTCGCTTAGCATACCTTTGGCCGATTCCGGTTGCAGCGCCCGTGATTACGGCCACTTTGTCTTCGTGTCCCTTTCCCACTCAATAACTCCCTTCTTATTATTAGACTTCTGGATAAGCCCCTTTAATTAGACGCTCGACGCGCACCCCGTCCCTCTCGGTAACTCACATAATATGTACTAACGCAAATCACTGCAGCTCCCGCCCAGGTCCAGAGGTCCGTCGACTGCCCAAATATCCACCAACCGAAAAGTGCTATTATCGGCAACTGGATGTAAGTGACGATGATAACTAAACTTGCCGGTGCTGCGCGGAATGAACGAGTTTGGCACTGTTGCGCTCCGACCGTGCATAGCCCCAAACCAAGAAGGAGCGGTATGTCACTTAAATCAGGGTTCACCCAGCCGAAAGCAGCGCCGATAGCTGCGGGAGGAATCATAAGAGTATAAAGATAAAAGAACATCGCATACGGGTTTTATGAATTCGTTAACATTTAGGTCACAATAAACGCCGCGGAAAATGTTGCAGCGGCGACAAGTGTCGCGACGGCGGCCGACGAAACCTCTACCATCCCTGGTCTGAGTACCATCAAGACCCCTACAAAACCCAAAACGACCGCAGCCCATCTCTGGAAACCTGGCCGTTCGGATAACCAAATAGCGGCCATGATCACCGTGAAAAGGGGCATCGTGAAAAGTAAAGCATTGGCATCAGCTAACGGCATCCCAGCAATTCCATACATCCACGCTAACGCTCCGACATAGCTAAATAACATACGCCAAAGATAGACCCCTATTCTCTTGGTATGTAAGGCACGTAAACCAGCAGAATAAAGCCAGGGAAGCATAAATGCAGAGCCCAAAACCGCGCGGAAGAAAACGATTTG
>CAZOHS010000255.1:0-2741 GCA_964579285.1 uncultured Rhodospirillaceae bacterium
AATTAATAATGTACCGAAAGGAGATGCTCAAATGAGGCAAGATGTTATCAAAAAACAAACAAAGGTGATGGCGGAATTAGGACTTGATTTACTGATAGCAATTTCGCCTGAAAACTTCGCCTATACCACGGGGTTTGTTGTCCCATCACAACCGATTATGCGCTGGCGACACGCGATATGTGTTATAACTGCAGACGGAACACCCAGCATCATCGCGGTCGACATGGAAGAAACCACCGTGCGGGATCAATTGCCGGACACAGACATTCGTATCTGGGGTGAATTCACCGACAAGCCGATGACTATACTCAAACAACTTATTGCCGATCTCGGTTGCGTAAAAGGAAAAATTGGTATCGAGATGGGTTATCTCCCCGCTGCAGATTATGAGCAGCTAGTGGCCTTATTACCCGATGCGGTTTTTATAGCGGCCGATGAGGTATTTGACGACCTTCGTCAAATCAAAACGCCGGATGAAATTAACCTACTCCGTCGTCTTTCCCGTATCTCTGATAAAGCCATTTCTGCCTCTTTCGATGCCGTGAAGCCTGGAATGACGGAGATGGATATGGCTACAGTCATGACACGTTCCCTATATGAAGAAGGGGCTGAAGACTTCAAGCTCATGATCATTGCAACAGGACCGCGTTCTGAATTACCCAACGTCGGTCCTACAAAACGTACTCTTGAGACTGGCGACATATGCCGTGTGGAAATTTTTTCTATCATCGATGGCTACCATGCCGGGGTTTGCCGTACCGCCTCAGTTGGAAGTCCGCCTGAGAAGGCTGTCGAGATATGGAAATATTTGGTGGAATGCAAGTATCGAATACTTGACGCGATCAAGCCCGGTGCGAGTGCCAAAAGGATTTATGAAATATTCATAGACAAATTTAGCGAATTAGGGTTACCGCCAATCTCGTTTGTTGGACACGGCATCGGACTACATCTGCACGAGGAACCTTATCTCGGGAAGTATCATGATTACTTACTAAAAGCCGGTATGGTTCTCGGTATCGAGCCACTGGTTTATCAAACCGGCCACGGGTTTGGGCTGCAGCTCAAAGACATGGTTACGGTCACTAAAACCGGGGCCGAATTACTCTCAAATATCACCGATACTGATACGCTCTACCGGATTGGGTAATGATTTAGATGCCGTAGAGAACCCGCGGGTTGGTTTTCAGAATACTATCCTGGAGTTCGACTGACAAATCTCCCCTTGACGCCAGTGATTCCAAAAGCATTGGTTCGGCGGACGGGTCATTATGTCCATAATCAGAGCCGATGATCAAATTATCGTTACCAATAAAATCGGCGAGGTACGGAATGTCTTCGTCCGCCTCGCAAGCAATGAACATTCTATATTCCTGGAACAGGTCCTGACTGTTCGAGAATTTCCAGTTCTTCGCCAGCAAGCGCCGTAGAATATGGACAATAAACGGCGCCCAACCGGCAGATGCCTCGACGAAACCAAAGCGTAATTTCGGGAACATTTCGGGAATGCTGTTGTGGACAAGGTCCCTGAAGGCAAAAAGCGGAAGCACCCGGCCATGCGCAAAGGAATGATTTCGTTCCAGATTATAAAGGTCGATTAGCGTAGGCGCGCCCGAACCGGTATGAATACAAATGGGCAGGTTCAGCTTTTCAGCTTCCTGATAGATCGGGAAAAAATAAGGATTATCGAGGGTGAGGTCACCTTCCATCCCTCGAAAAAAAACCCCGGTTGCACCGTTTTCCTTGGCGACGCGCAATTCCTCAATCGAGGCCTCAATCGACCTCAGCGGCAGAACCGCAACCCAGCGCAGCCGTTCTTCATCAGCCTGCCAGCCTTGCGCTAGCCATTTGTTGTAGGCCCGGCAAAGCGACACTTCCAGTACCGGATCGTCAGTAAGATAAACCAGGAACAGGGTGGGGTAGATCACCTGAATTTGAATGCCAAGCCGATCCATATCCGCCAACCGAATTTTGGGATCGGTAATTTCACGGCTGGCAATGGTAATATCGCCGCGCGAAGATTGCGACCTCGCTTCCGACGGGGTCACAAGGCGGAAACCGCCCATACCAGATGGTTTAGGGAAAATATTGCCATCGATCAGCCAAAAGACGTCCGAGGTACCGTAAAGTGTATCTTCCGGCACAGAGACCCTGACAGGCCGTCTTGGATACATTTCCTGATCGATAAATTCCCAGATACCCGCGGACTCAGCAATGTGAGTATCCGCGTCAACTACACCAACCATGTTAATTCTCCCTGTTGTGCGCCTTTGGGTGTTTTTGTTTGCACGTTTTATTTGTGAGAAGTGTGTCGAAAAACCCGACAATGCACAAGCAGGGGTAGTAGGTCGGGTAGCTAGGCCCTCGGTTGATTGATATTAATTAATTCAATAAAAATTTGGCTGTGAAACAGTTATATATACCCACACAGTTCCGACCGACAAGCCGGGGTTTTTCTTCACCCGGTGAATTCTCTGATCACCTGCAGAGCTAGGGTCTTGGCTGCCTGATCACCAGCGACCTGGATCACCGGCTCATCCAGCCCGGTCGCGACATAGGCGTCGAGACATTTTTTACAGTCTGCGACGGTGCCTGCAACGCCGAAGGCTTCAATGGCCTCATCGGGTACGTAGGTCGCTGCCTTGTCGAGATCACGTGCTGCCACCGCGTCAACAATGGCGTCTTGATCAATAGAGCTTCCAGAAGAAGCAATGTTCTCGGCCATCACCCGATTACGGAACAGC
>CAZOHS010000256.1:0-2723 GCA_964579285.1 uncultured Rhodospirillaceae bacterium
AACCACTCTTATGATATTGTCCTATAGTTAACGCTCGGATTTAAGAGAATAAAGTCGTAAATGCTTTTTTGGGCTATATTTTAACGATGTGTGGCAGATACACTCTTACCACTCCGCCCGTTAAAGTGCGGGAACTCACTCAAGTGAAGACCGCCTTAAATACTCCGCCTCTCTTTAACGTTGCACCGACCCAGGATGCACCCGTGCTTAGGGTAAAGGAAGGCTCATCCCAATTGGTTATGCTTCGCTGGGGGCTAATACCTCCGTGGGCAAAAGACGCGACCATTGCCTCAAAGCTCATCAACGCAAGGTTTGAAACAGCCCCTGAAAAGCCCTCATTTCGGGCTGCGTATGGATCGCGGCGATGTTTAGTGCCAGCGGACGGGTTTTACGAGTGGCGATCCGAACACGGGGTCAAACAAGCCTTCCGAATAGGGCTCCAAGAGGGTAAAGCATTCGCGTTTGCGGGCCTATGGGAGGCTTGGAGGAAGCCTGCCGGTCCGGGGGGCGTGGAAGAAGTGTTGGAGACATTTACAATATTAACAACCCAGGCAAATCAGAAGCTGACACCGATTCATCATCGCATGCCGGTTATTGTGTCACCCTCGAACTTTGATTTGTGGCTCAACGGAGAGCCAAAAGAAACTCGTATGCTTGGGCAACCCTATCCATCCGAGGAGATGATTTACTACAGGGTTTCCTCGCGAGTAAATAATGTGAAAAATAATGACGCCGAATGCGTTGCGCCCGTAATATCGGCAGATTGAAAACTACCTGACCAACACCGGCGGGTTAATTTGCGTCACTACAACGGCGATGGCAAACTTACTAATAAGCAAAACAACGACAGGGAGGTTTATCCATGCCAAACCAGGCGAAAGTCGCGGTGCTTACAGACCCACGAACGTTTGATTATAGGGAGGTCGACATTCCTGAAATTGGGCCCGATGAGGGTATTCTCAGGGTCGAAGCGGCGGGCCTTTGCGGCACGGATTGGGAACAATTTCTCGGTCATCTGGACGACACACCGTGGGCTGTGCGCCCGGTAATACCAGGTCATGAAATACTCGGTTGGATTGATAAAGTTGGCTCTGATGCGTCTAAGAAATGGGACGTTAAGGAAGGCGACCGGGTGACGGTAGAGGCGTCAATACCGTGTGGGCAATGCTTTCAGTGCCAAGTTGGGCGAGCGGTTCTGTGCAAAAATGGTATGGGTTATGGCTTGCGCGTGGGATTTAATAATCCTCCGCATTTGTGGGGCGGCTATGCAACACATATGTATCTGCACCCTGGCGCAACATTACATAAGGCGCCAGATGGTGTTTCTACAGATGTTATGAGCCTTTTTAACCCGATGTCGAATGCGGTTCGCTGGGCCGTAGAACGACCTGAGACTGGAATTGGTGACACAATAGTAATTGAAGGGCCGGGGCAGCGCGGTCTCCTCTCCGTTGTAGCAGCGCGTGAGGCGGGGGCTGGAAAAATTATTGTTACGGGCACCGCGAAAGACACCCTGCGCCTTCAACTTGCGCGCGAGTTGGGTGCCGATGAAACTATAGTGGTTGACGATGACGACCCCGTGCAACGTGTAATTGATGCGACCGATGGAAAGCTAGCAGACGTCGTGGTTGATGTTTCGGCATTTGCGACAGAACCTATAACGGATGCAATCGAGATGGTCCGTCCAGGCGGAAAAATTGTCGTCGCGGGGCTGAAAAGCTTCAAGCCGATCCCAAATTTTATCTCTGATAAGCTCATAACCAAGGAGATAGCTATGTTGGGCGTCCTGTCGTCGAGTTGGTCCGCCGTCGAAAAATCAATTGATATAATCAGGCGTAAAGGAGACATGCTAGCAAAGCTGTGTACCCATCACTACCCCGTCGATCAGGCTGAAAAGGCGGTAAAGGTATTGGGCCGAGAGATTATTGACGGTGAAGAAGCCGTGCACGTTCACATCGACGCCACATCTACCACTTAAAGGAACGAGAGCGTGACATCCTGGATGGTCGGTATAGACACCGGCGGGACCTTTACTGACCTCATAGCTTTCGAAGTTAATAGCGGCGAATTGAGGGTGGCAAAGGTTTCATCTGACCCCTCTGACCCGTCCAAAGCGGTAATGGCAGCTTTGGAAGAACTGATATCGACTGGGGTCACGGCCAGTGAAATTGGATCTCTAGTGCATGGTACAACCGTTGCGACAAACTCAATTCTCGAAAACAAGGGTGTAAAAACTGGATTGTTGATTACGGATGGCTTCCGTGCTGTGTACGAAGCGCGCGGCTGGTCGCGACCGAGTGCGGTGGATTTGACGGATCCTTTTTATCGTAAACCTCCTCTCATTGTTCCGCAGGCGCTTACCCACGGTATTCCCGGTCGTGTTGACTACCAGGGTAACGAGCTAACAGCTCTAGACGAGGAGGCGGTCAGCGTCGCGGCCAAGGCCCTGAAAAAACAAGGGGTGGAATCTGTGGCTGTATGTTTTTTATTCAGCTTTAAAAATGCAGATCATGAAACCCGAGCGGCCGAAATTCTGCGCGAGGAGACAGAAGATTGTCGGATTTCCCTGTCGTCAAAGGTGTTACCTACTATTCGTGAATACCCGCGCCAATCAACAACCGTGATAGATGCATACGTTGGTCCAATTATGCAGAATTACCTAGAGCGCCTATCCGATAGCCTTAAGCAACGTGGCGTAGTGACACCACAAGTTTTTCTCATGC
>CAZOHS010000257.1:0-2707 GCA_964579285.1 uncultured Rhodospirillaceae bacterium
AATTTGAGGGAGATGCTCGAACCCCGGAGGGGGAGTATCTTCTAGACTCTAAACTTGAAGACAGTCATTTTTATCGGGCAATTAGAATTAACTACCCAAATGCTCGAGACATTGCTTATGCGCGTGCGATGGGCAAGGAAGCGGGCGGGAGGATTATGATTCATGGGCTTCCGAACACAATGTCTGCCGAACGAGTAGGGCATACTTTTATTGATTGGACACAAGGCTGTATCGCTGTCACTAATAGTCAGATGGACGAAATTTGGCAAATGGTGGATGCTGGAACGCCGATTAAGATTCACCCATAGGAATTTGGGCCGCTTGCAAAGAACGCCATACCTTTTCCTGAGTAGCCGGCATTTCGATTGTGGGTGCCCCGAACCGATGCAATGAATCGTTGATTGCATTCATAATGGCGGGCATGGCCCCGACAGTACCAGCTTCACCTACCCCTTTAACACCCAACGGATTTCTCGCGGTTGGCACTTCGTTAGCGGCGATGTCAAAAGCGCAGAAGTCATCAGCGCGCGGCATGCAATAGTCCATAAATGAACCTGACAGAAGTTGTCCGCTTTCGGAGTCGTAGTGAATATTCTCCATTAAAATTTGTCCCGCACCTTGAACAATTCCACCATGTACTTGTCCATCGAAAAGCATCGGATTAAGGATCGTCCCTGCGTCGTCTACGGCAGTATATCTAACAAGTTCGACTTTTCCGGTCTCTACATCGATTTCGACCTCCGCAAGATGGACGCCATTGGGGTAGGTAGGCGCCTGTCCTTGTCCCATCCCGAATTCTCCATGCTCATAAAAACCTGGTTCTATATCGGGCGGTAACTTTTGATTTTGAAAGGCGGCCTTAGCAACGTCTTGAAGAGCAATTTCTCTGTCTGTTCCTGCTACGGTAAAGGTGCCAGCCTCATACTCTATATCAGAATCTGCGGCTTCAAGTAGGTGGGCTGCGATCCGCCGCCCCTTCTGAATAATTTTGTCTGCTGCGTTAATTACTGCTGCGCTAACAAATACGGCACATCGGGCATTGAAGGTTCCGATACCATGAGTAACCTTGTCGGTGTCGCCAAACCGATACTCTATACCGTCTGGTTTAATCCCAAGACTATCTGCGAGAACTTGTTTGAAGGTAGTGCCATGGCCTTGCCCGTGATCCATAGCGCCACACAATAGTGTTAAATTTCCGGATGGGTCGAAACGAATTTCGACATGCTCGAAATTTGTACTCGCAACGCCGGTCACAGAATTGGATGACCCAACGCCGTGTAATTTCCCGCGTGCTCTGCTGTTTTCTCGGCGCTCTTCAATATTCGCGTAGTCGCCGGCTTCAAGGCAATCTTCGAAATTTCTAACAAAGTCACCGCAATCGTATACATCACCGAAAGAAGTCGTGAAGGGCATTTGCTCGGGGCCAACTGTGTTAAGGCGTCTTAATTCAACAGGGTCAATTCCTAGTTGGCGGGCGGCAACATCGACCATAACCTCCAATACATAAACAGGTTCGGGTTTGGCGCCGCCACGATATTGTGCGTTGCCGATCATGTTTGTAAGGGCCCCCGTCACCTTGGCGTAGATCGCCGGTATACCATAAACTCCAGCAAGACCGCCCAATCCGCCCGTCGCAGTTCTAAGGTTTCGGTCGTTTCCAAAGTAAGCGCCAATTGGAACTTTAGTGTGGGTTTTTAGGGCTAAAAATTTATATTCAGTATCAAGGGCTAAAACACTGTCAACGAGCCCGCCCCGCGCCTGCTCGTCACTCAACATTGCCTCGGTGCGTTCGGCAGCCCATTTTATAGGCCGACCAATAAGCTTTGATGCCCAAAGTGCTAAGCTATATTCAGGATGGCATCCGCCGCGAGTTCCGAAACCACCACCCATATTATCGCAAATTACTCTAAGTTTGGTTTGCGGTATATTGAGAATTTGTCCAGCTATTTGCTGACGAATTCCGTGGACCGACTGAACAGTTGCTCGCAGAGTGTAGCGGTCTTCAAAAGGGTCGTATTCTGCTATACAACCGCGATTTTCCATAGGATTGCCGGTGACCCTATTAACACAAACTCGATGTTTGACAATATGAGCAGCATTAGAAAATGCCGCCTCTACTGCTGCGGAATCTCCTTTCTCAAAAGTATAGGCCTCGTTACCCGGGTTTTCGTCCCAAAGAATTGGTGCTCCCGGTTCAAGCGCATAGTCGACCGAGGTAACTACTGGTAGTTGTTCGAAGTTGACTTCAATTAGCTCCGCGGCATCCCTAGCCTGATTTAAAGATTCCGCAACAATAAAGGCGACCGCTTCGCCTGTATAACGAACTCTTTTCTCGGCAAGTAAGGGTTGGGTGCAGACGAAACCAGGGGAGCCGTCGCTGCGTTTTCCGGGCGCTGCAGGTTTAAGTCTTCCAAGGCCACTTTTATAGATGTCATCCCCAGTAAAGATTCCCAATACGCCGGGTGCCATTTTTGCTGCGGTGGTTCCGATCGATTGAATGTTGGCATGCGCCGCGGGTGAGCGGAGTACATATGCTTGTGCCTGATTAAGCGCATTTACGTCTTGGGTATAACGCCCACGGCCTTGAAGGAGACGCAGGTCCTCTTCACGGGGGATTGGTTTTCCAATATAATTCATGTTTTATGCCGTCCTGTATATGGCTGTTTCCATATGAGAGCCCTCGCAAGTCGCGCGCCCTGTCTCTACC
>CAZOHS010000258.1:0-2673 GCA_964579285.1 uncultured Rhodospirillaceae bacterium
ATCCACAACCTGCGAAATCTGTGCTATCGTATTTCCGGCTCCCACGGCCCAAGACCGCCATTGTGCTCCATATACTGGACCAAGGTCTCCATTACTATCCGCCCATTCGTCCCAAATCGAGACACCATTATCGTTAAGGTACGCGATGTTAGTGCTACCTTTCAAAAACCAAAGCAGTTCATGTATTACCGATTTTGTATGAATTTTTTTGGTGGTAACGAGTGGAAAACCCTCCGATAGATCAAATCTCATTTGATAACCAAACACACTATATGTTCCGGTGCCCGTTCGGTCTTGCTTCCACACGCCGTTTTCCCGGACGTGCCCTTTAAGATCAAGATATTGTTGCATTGCCCCGGTGCGCTATCCTTTGTTCTGTTAAAACTTAGCAAGACCCTACTTTAATTTAAAAGGGAATCACTTTATATTAAAAGGGCCAGCTTGCTGGCTATGGTGATAAACGGCTTGTGTAATAAGCGGAGTGGACCCGGGGGCAGTACCCGGCGCCTCCACCAGTTATTCGTCTTTATGGCGCATCTGGCCCGTAAAGGTCTCTTATGGGGGCGATATAGGATCGACACCCGTGTAAAGACTTGCTTTTTACCCGGTATGGTTCCGCCGTTAGCGGGCCGTTTTACAAGTGCCAATGATAACGATTTGGCCCTCGCTGCCTAGTTTATAGGTAAGCGCGGTTCGGGGAGCGCCGGGCAACAGAAGCTCCCCACGGACTTACGTTTTCTAAGCTAGAGAGAAAGGTTCAGCTTGCGATTACAGCAGCCATGGCATATGAGTCCAAAGCGATGTCAAACGATTTGATGAATTATCAAGAACTTGTTGAACGCGCCATGAAAAACGTCGTGCGAGAAGTTCTATTGAAGGTGGCAGAATCGGGGCTGCCGGGCGACCATCACCTCTACATTACCTTTCAAACTACACACACCGAAGTTGTAATTGCGGACCGCTTGATGGCGCAGTACCCAGAAGAAATGACGATTGTCCTGCAACACCAATTCTGGGACTTGGAAATTACGGAGGATTATTTCTTTATAACTCTTAGCTTTTCCGGCAAGAGCGAACATTTAACAATACCATTCGAAGCCATACTGGGATTTGCCGACCCGTCAGTCAATTTTGGACTTCACTTTAAAGCTGCTCAAGGGAACATCATGAGCCATGAACCGCCAGACGACAATGAGTTCAGGTCAGACGAAGAACTAGAAGAAAAGGAAACTGGATCGATAAACCCGTCTGTGGACGAGATTGGCCAGTATGAAGAAAAAATATCTGGGGAAGTCGTCGCATTGGACGCCTTCCGCAAAAATAAAAATTAACAAGTAGTGGAGCCCTTTTGATGGCCGACAAAACCTTTCACGAGATGTTTCCGCTCGGGGAAGACAAGACTAAATATCGGAAATTGGAGGCCAAGCATGTATCAACTGCGGACTTCAATGGAACGGAAATTTTGGTTATCGAACCAGAAGCAATTCAAACGCTTACTTCAGAAGCCTTTGCCGATATTGCGCACTTTCTGCGGCCCGGGCACCTTGAACAACTACGCAACATATTGGAAGACCCCGAAGCATCCGATAACGATCAGTTTGTTGCCCTCGACCTTTTGAAAAACGCGAACATCGCAGCTGGTGGCGTGCTTCCGATGTGCCAAGACACCGGGACGGCAATAATCATTGGAAAAAAAGGGCAAAGAGTTTGGGTCAATGGCGATGACAGTAAGGCGATATCAGAGGGCGTTCTAAAAACTTATAAGGAACGTAATCTTCGTTATTCCAATGTCTCACCTTTATCTATGTTTCAGGAAGTCAATACTGGTGACAATCTGCCAGCACAAATCGACCTCTATGCAACGACGGGGGGCACGTACAATTTCCTATTTATTGCCAAAGGTGGCGGATCCGCAAACAAAACATTTTTATATCAACAAACCCCTGCGGTCTTAAGCAAAGATAAACTTATAACGTTTCTGGATGAAAAAATCCGCACCTTAGGAACTGCGGCCTGCCCACCATATCACCTTGCAGTTGTTATTGGGGGTACTTCCGCGGAACTCACCCTTAAAACGGTCAAACTTGCGAGTACACGTTACCTCGACGGATTGCCCAAAATGGGCGGAAACCACGGCCAAGCATTTCGCGATATAGAGATGGAAGAAGAAATTCTTTCTCTTACCCAGACCATGGGCATCGGCGCCCAATTCGGCGGCAAGTACTTCTGTCATGATGTCCGCGTGATAAGATTACCCCGTCATGGTGCAAGCGTTCCTATCGGGCTCGGCGTTTCATGCTCCGCTGATCGGCAAGCACTAGGCAAAATAACACGTGACGGTGTCTTCCTCGAACAATTGGAGATGAATCCCGCAAAATACCTTCCTGAAGTAGAAGAAAAGGAGCTGGAACAAGAGGTAATAGCAGTAGATCTATCAAAACCGATGGATGAAATTAGAGAAATTTTAAGTTCTCACAGTGTTAAGACCCGTCTGTCCCTAACTGGACCCATGATTGTCGCCCGAGATGCAGCCCACGCAAAGATCAAAGAGCGGCTTGATTCAGGTGGAACCATGCCGGATCATTTTCGAAACCACGCTATCTACTATGCGGGCCCCGCAAAGACCCCCGCGGGATATGCGTCCGGATCGTTTGGGCCTACAACCGCGGGGCG
>CAZOHS010000259.1:0-2609 GCA_964579285.1 uncultured Rhodospirillaceae bacterium
ATGAATTAGCATTATTTCCAGACCCAAACGCTATTACCGTCCTACCCTGGAAAACTAATGTAGCTTGGGCACCAGGCAATTTGAAATTCCACGAAGATCCTTGGCCCATGTGCTCGAGAACCATACTGACCAATCAAGTGCAAAGAGCGAAAAAATTGGGTTACCGGGTTAACCTTGGGATCGAGTGTGAAATATTTTTAGTAAAATACGACAATGGACGCGTAATACCTGCTAACCCCAAAGATATTCTCCCGAAAGCGGCCTACGACGTAGTCGGATTGCTGGAGAATTTTGAATGGTTAACAGAGGTAGTATCTCACATGAATGCCCTTGGTTGGGAGGTTCATTCTTTCGATCATGAGGACGCGAACAGCCAGTTTGAATTTGACTTTGCGTACGCTGATATATTGAAAACAGCGGACCGTTTTGTCCTTTGGCGTTTAATGATGAAAGAAATTTCTCGGCAGCACGGCTTTGACGCGACGTTTATGCCTAAACCTTATAATGACCGGACCGGAAGTGGTGCCCATTTTAACCTCTCCATCGAATCCATTGAAGACGGAAAAAACCTGTTTGGTGATCCGAATGATAAAAGAGGGTGCGGCCTCTCGAAATTAGCGTACCAATGCATCGCAGGCATACTAGAACACGCGCCGGCAATTGTTGCGACGACGTGTCCGACAGTCAATTCCTATAAGCGCTTGGTTAAAACAGGCTCAATGACCGGATACACCTGGGCGCCAATATTTATATCATACGGCGCCAATAATCGTACTCACATGCTACGGGTACCGAAACTACGACCACACATAGAGGACGCCAAGGCGACTGACGGTGATATTAATTTGTCATCGGCTCGTATCGAGTGCCGAGCCGCGGACCCGAGCATGAACCCGTACCTCGCCGCGGCAATGATATTAGGGGCTCAACTCGACGGCATCGAACGAAACCTGGACCCAGGTGATCCAAACCACGGCAACATGTATGAATTAAGCGACGAAGATCTAGATCAACGAGAGGTAAAAGTACTCCCGAGAACTCTTTTAGAGGCAGTCGACGCGTTTAAGAGTGATCCACTGGCAACGGCGGTAATGGGCGCAGACCTATCACGATCGTTCTTTGAGATTAAGTCCAAAGAATGGTGGGCCTATCATAATCACGTTTCTGATTGGGAAATCGGCGAATATTTAACAAAGTTCTAAAACTTCTTAATATTCCCGTTCTATATTAACCCGGTTGATAATTTCTTTTCCGTTAATCCAATTCGAAAGATTACTTAACACGAGATCCAATGTTTTGGGCGTGTAGAGCTCACGGTCATCGGATGAACAGTGGGGTGTAATTATAAGATTGGGGGTACTCCAGAGGGTAGAATCCTGTGGCAACGGTTCTGGATCAAACACATCAAGAACCGCTGTAATTTCTCGTTTTATTAGTCTTTTCTGCAGCGCATTATAATCAACCAAACCGGCACGACTGTAATTAATCAAGCCGGCTCCGGATTTTAACAAGTCTATCTCGACGGCGCCAAAGATTTGATCGGTTTCCGTTGTATACGGCGCCGTAATCAATACAAAATCAGCCTCGGGCAGAAGGCGCTTCAATTCGCCAGGTTTGTGCATTGCGTCTACGCAGTCCGCCCCCGCTCCACTTCGGCGTATACCCAGTACTGTCATTTCGAATTGCTTGGCCAATTTTGCTGCGGATCCGCCGACCGACCCCACACCAAAAATTAGAAGCGTCTTCCCTACCACGGATGTATTAAATAATTGCTCCCAATTCGAATCCATTTGGTTGTTAACCATCTCGGGAATTCGGTTGTTTAACATCAGAACTGCCATCATTACATATTCAGCTGCTCTCTCGCCGTGAACGCCCCTACTATTAGTGAGAATTATTCCCTCTGAAAGCCAATCGAAAGGCCGCAAATGGCTTACGCCAGCGCCGTGAATGTGGATCCATTTTAAATTCGGCGCTCGTTTCTTGAAGTCCTTTTTATCAAAATCCCAACAGAAAAGGACGTCTGCTTGGGGCAAATATTTATCTAATTCTTCATCGTCTTCACTGAACGTTACCACTAACCTTTCTTTAATCTCTGGAAATTTTTTTACAGATCCACGCCAACGTTCTTTGGTCACCTGAAAGACAGGTCCCAGGTCTGTAGAATTGTGAATGTGCAATTTTATTGGAAAAACTACTGAAGGGTCCATTTGCCTACTAACTTTAATACAATCAAAAGATTATTGTTTGTTGTGTGGTTATTTTCGTAGCCCCTGGATCTCGTCCAATATCCAATTATCCATTAAATGGACAACTGGTTCACGCCATGAAAACCTGCCTATTTTTGAAAACTTAGATCCCAACCCAATTTGTTGCTCCTCAGAAATATCATTGTCCTCTGGCAGAGCTTTATCCCATCGGCGATAGTAGTCTCCCACAATTTCGTCAAAATCTGGCCGAGCAATCGTCTCTTTGGGAAAGCATGACCCAATAATTATTTCACAAGTCTCGGCGGTTTTAGGTATCGCCTGGATCCACCACATACAGTCAAAAGTTATCGCAAAAAAGGTGTTAGGATATAACACGACAAAATAGGTTCCTTTCGCTGC
>CAZOHS010000260.1:0-2583 GCA_964579285.1 uncultured Rhodospirillaceae bacterium
AGTGACTTCACGAGAGCTCATAGTTTCTCTTTTCTAGTTTTTCCTGAAGTTTAAACATTGATTGTTAGTTCGCCTAAGAACTATGGAGATAGTCGCGTTTCGGCTAATTTGGCCCAATAGCTGGCCCCCAAAGCAAGAATATTGTCGTTAAAATCGTAGCGCGGGTTGTGGAGCATGCAACCGCCGTCCCCAGGTCCGTTTCCAATCCACATATAGGCACCTGGCTTCTCATTTAACATGAAAGCAAAATCTTCCGCACCCATCATTGGATCTTTGTCCAGCGACACCATGTCTTTCCCAGCAATTTCGCGCGCAACGTCTGCGGTTAAAATGGTTTCCAAAGGTTCATTGATTGTTGGAGGGTAGCGCCGTTCGTAGTTGACCCGCGCCTCAATACTGAAGGCTGCGGCAATTCCGTTTGTAACGCGGGAGAGTTCTGCTTCTAAGTGGTCTTGGACTTCGGGTTTGAATGCACGTGTTGTCCCTCTGATAACGGCTTCTTCCGGGATTACATTCCATGTGTCGCCCATGTGCAGTTGTGTAACCGACACAACGGCAGCGTCTAGCGGGCTCACTGTGCGGCTGGTTATAGCTTGGAGTGCGGAGACAAGCTGTGACGCCGCAATAACGGGATCTCGTCCCAGTTGAGGTAAAGCGGCGTGGGTACCGATGCCGGTAAGCGTTATTTCAAAAATATCTGACGATGCCATTATAGGTCCGGGCCGGATTGCAAATTCACCCACTGGAATGCCTGGCATATTGTGCATTCCATAGACAGATTCCACAGGGAATTTATCAAATAGCCCTTCTTCTACCATAACCCGCCCCCCGGCTTCGTTTTCTTCGGCAGGCTGAAAGATAAAGTGGACTGTCCCGGAAAAATTTCGTGTCTCGGCAAGATATTTTGCTGCGCCGAGCAACATGGCGGAGTGCCCATCGTGTCCACACGCATGCATTTTTCCCGGATTTTCCGATTTATAATCTATTTCATTTTTTTCTTCGATGTCTAATGCATCCATATCTGCGCGTAACCCAATCGCGGGGCCGTCACCTCTACTTCCTTTAAGGGTGCCGACCACTCCCGTTCCTGCGAGGCCCCGGTGAACCTCAATTCCGAACTCATGCAGCCTCATTGCCACGTAATCAGATGTATTATGTTCCTCAAAAGCAGTTTCAGGATGTCGGTGTATATGTTGCCGCCATTCTGTCATCTCAGAGGTAAATTCAGCTATTCGATTGTTGATCGCCATACGTTAATTCCCTTTATCTATTTTATGTTTATAGCATGGTGTGTCTTGCCACCTAACAAGGGTTCTTTTACCTATGTGTAAAATCACACGTTTATTCTATCAAGGCGATAATGATGAGTGACGAATATATAGAAATTCGGGAGCAGGTTAAAAAACTATGTTCTCAGTACCCCGGTGAATATTGGCGCGAACTAGACACCCAACGCGCTTATCCAACAGATTTTGTAAGGGCTCTCACAGAAGCCGGTTACCTGTCCGTGTTAATCCCTGAGCAGTATGGCGGGTCCGGCCTTGGTATTACGGCAGCATCCGTAATTATGGAAGAAATCCAAAAGTCAGGTTGCAACGGCGGGGCGTGTCACGCACAGATGTATACGATGGGTACGGTGCTGCGACACGGTTCCGATGAGCAAAAACAAAAATATCTCCCTGCAATTGCATCTGGAGACCTACGCATGCAGGCATTTGGTGTTACGGAACCCTCAAGTGGAACCGATACCTTAAGCTTGCGCACCACAGCTGTCAGGGATGGGAATGCCGGTTATGTGGTGAACGGCCAGAAGATCTGGACTTCGCGTGCGGAACACTCTGATCTGATGCTTCTTTTAGCTCGCACAACGCCAAAGGAAGAAGTAAAAAAACGTACCGAGGGATTATCCGTCTTCATTGTCGATATGCGAGAGGCTATTGGCAAGGGTTTGGAAATTAAGCCCATCCGAACAATGATTAATCATGCGACCACTGAGATATTTTTTGACGACCTCCACATACCTGCAGACGCGCTTGTAGGTGAGGAGGGAAAAGGATTTCGGTATATTCTTGATGGAATGAATGCCGAGCGTATTTTGATAGCTGCTGAATGTATTGGTGATGCTCGGTGGTTTATACAAAAGGCGACCGACTATGCTAACGAACGGCAGGTGTTCGACAGAGAAATTGGGAAGAACCAGGGTATACAATTCCCGATTGCCGAGGCTTATATGCAAACTGAAGCTGCTGATTTGATGGTCCAAGAAGCAGCTAAAAAATATGAGGCGGGCGAAAGGGCCGGTGCAGAGGCAAACATGGCTAAATATCTTGCTTCGGAAGCATCTTGGAAGGCGGCGGACATGTGTATGCAAACATTCGGAGGTTTTGCGTTTGCAGAAGAGTACGATGTCGAACGTAAGTTTAGAGAAACTCGCCTCTATCGGATTGCTCCGGTCTCCAACAACCTCGTTCTTTCGTTTGTGGGTGAGCACGTATTGGGGATGCCTAAAAGTTATTAGAAGGGAAGTTAAATGGGTCGCGATGCCTTGAGACCGCTTGACGGCATCCTTGTGGTGTCTCTGGA
>CAZOHS010000261.1:0-1538 GCA_964579285.1 uncultured Rhodospirillaceae bacterium
ACACCGCCAACCGCTGACGGTCTGGCGCTGACTGAAACCGATCGCATTCTAGAATTTCGTGCCTTTAATTGGATTTCAGCACAGGTCCTTAGTGGCCTCAGCCCCCTCTCCAAAGGTGCTACCATCATTCTCGCCCGCAAATTCTCCCAAAGCCAGTATTTCGAATGGGTAAAGGAGCATAAAGTTACCATTGGCGTCTGCAATCCGACAGGGTTAGCAATGTTTCTGAATAGGCCTATAGACATTCATCATGACAGCATTCCGCACCTTCGGTTCATGACGTCGTCTTCTGCACCCCTCCTGCCAGAGACATGGAAACAGTTCGAAGAAAAATATGGTGTACCCGTAGCGCAGGGATATGGCTGCAGCGAAATCGGTTGGATTGCTGTCTCCAATGAGTTTACCCGGAAATTTGGGACGGTAGGGAAACCGCTAACCTATCACAAACTCGCTGTCGTTGATGATGACGGTATTGAGGTGCCCCATGGCGAAATCGGCGAAATTGAACTTGGTGGGTTCAATAAAAACGCCTACCGCTATCTCGATGAGAACGGCGATGAAAACATTCATGCCGAGAATCGTCTTCGGACCGGCGATCTCGGCGTCATGCTCGAAGATGGCAGCATCCAAGTCACTGGCCGAGCAAAGGACCTTATTATACGCGGCGGCGTAAATATTTCGCCCGCAGAAGTCGACAATATACTTCTGCAAATTCCTTCCGTCGCAGAAGCAGCGACAATTGGTGTGCCTGATAGGATTTATGGCGAAGAAGTGGTCTGCTATGTCTCACCAAAACCCAATCTGCACCTCACCCCGAAAGATATTCTCGCACATTGTGGCGACAGGCTGCCCGAATTTCGAATGCCCAAACAAATAATTGTCCAAGATGAGCTTCCCAAAACAGAACGCGGCAAAATGAATCGCCTACTTCTTCAAGAAAATTGGAAAAAAGAGTTCGGTAGCACCTAACCCAAGTTTGTATCGCTCCCGCTCGGCGTGATAAAGTTTTTGGTATGCAGGGAGCTCAAATAACACAATATAAATCAATCCGAACGGTGCTGGCTGATCAGGCTGCAAAGTTCGGCGACAAGCCATACATGGTTTCTATAGATCAGGACGAAAAAGTGCTGAGCTTTGACGCACTATATCGGCTGAGTAACCGCATGGCTCACCTCTTCGCTGCTCGTTGCTTAAAGGCAAATGACCGCGTCTTAATGCTGTCGGAAAACTCTATCGAATTTATCGCGGCTTTTCTTGGTGTGCAACGCTACGGCGCTACTATTGCCACTGCTAATATCGAGATGAACAGTGCCCACATTGGCGAAATACTGCACGCCGTCAATCCCGCAATCGTTCTAGTTCAAGAAGGGCTTGGCTTAGAAAAGCTCCGGGATCCCAGTATGACGTCAGAATGGATCCCACTTGGGGTTTGGAATGAGGCCGGACAATCCACTGGTTTCTTCGACGTGTTGTCGACATATCCCGACGAAGACGACATAGATGAGGTCTGTGGGCCTAATGATATTGCTATAATCTTT
>CAZOHS010000261.1:1548-2536 GCA_964579285.1 uncultured Rhodospirillaceae bacterium
AGCCGCCTCGTTGATTGCCGTTCTTACACCTGGTTATCTTCGCAAAATATGAGCCTCGGCGGGCCCCTGGCCCGCGGTGCCACGGTTTATATGGCGAAGAAATTTTCACGCGGCAGGTACTTCAATTGGGTAAAAAAATACCACGCGACCATTGGTGTCGTCGTGCCCACCATCCTCAATATGTTTCTAAATAGGCCCGTCGATATTCACGGAAAGGAGATGCCGCATCTCCGGTTCCTTATGACGTCTTCCGCGCCGATGCTCCCTGAGAACTGGGCTAAATTTGAGAGACAGTATGGCATCCGCATTTGTCAGTCTGCGGGTTGTTCTGAGGGGGGTCTTATGTCTAGCCATCGCGGTATTGATCGTAAGATTGGCACTATTGGTTTTCCATTAAAATATCAGAATATTAGGCTACTCGACGCAGACGATAACGAAGTTGCCAAAGGGAAGGCCGGCCAAATCGTAGTATCTGGACAACAAAAATCATGGGGGTATCTCCATCCTAACGGCCAAATTGAGAAACTACCGCTGGAACATTGGACTGGTGACCTTGGACTAATTGATGAAGACGGCCATTTAACCATTGTTGGAAGATTAAAGGATTTAATAATTCGCGGTGGCGTCAATATCTCGCCCGTTGAAATCGATAATATTCTCTCCCGCCATGCCGATATCATAGATGCAGCAGCATGCGGCATACCCGACAAAATCTATGGCGAAGAGGTTATCTGTTTTGTCGTCCTTCGTGAGGGCAGCGAACTTTCAGAAAGGTCTGTTATCAAGCATTGCGGAGGGTTATTAGCGCCATTCAAAACTCCGAAAAGCGTCTTTTTTGTGGATAAGTTACCCAAAAATGAACGAGGGAAGTTAGACCGAAAGGTGCTAACTATGGAATGGAAAAGGAGCCAGGCAGAGACCCCGTAGTCCTCGAGCAAGGTAGCGTCGTGGGAGACACAAATTAAGCTTTAATTACGCGGCGTCGCTC
>CAZOHS010000262.1:0-2492 GCA_964579285.1 uncultured Rhodospirillaceae bacterium
AGGTGCGAGAGTGGTTGAATCGGGCGGTCTCGAAAACCGTTGTGCCTTCTGGGTACCGTGGGTTCGAATCCCACCCTGTCCGCCAGATAAACCGTATGATCAAACTTTCCTAGGAAACTTACAATGACAAAATTTGCGAGCAGCGTCCGGGCTAAGGTTAGGGATGGTAATAAAGCGGCATTCACAGATGCATTGAAGACATTTGATACGAAAGACTTCCCGGGTGCGGTATCACATCAGATCATTGATATCGGTGACGGAAGGTTTCAAACAACAATTGTTTGGGAAAACGAAGATGCGTTAGTTGCCGCGCGGTCCAATTTAATAAAATATTTAGACCAGTGGAGACATTTACTCGAAGAAATCTCCCCGGAGTTAGGCGTTACTGACCCAATTTCTGGCCGGATTATCGAGTGATAACCCGAGGCAATGTATAGCCTAAAATAGGTAAGTGATAGGCGGATCATTTACGGATTGACAAGCGGATATTGTTGCGGTGACTTAGGTTTAGGACAATGCGAAGTGAAGGACACGCGATGTCTATTATTATAAGCCCATTATCTGAGGCCTGTGGTGCCGAGATTACCGGCGTTGATATGAAAAAAACTTTGTCGCGCGAAGACGCGGCAACAATATACCAAGCCTGGCTTGATCATTTGGTTATTGTGATTCGAGCCCAGGATAATTTGACTCCCACCGAGCAAAAAGAATTCTGCAAAAATTTTGGGAAAATTGGTGAATACAATAGACCCAAGAGCAGACAGCATCCAAAATATGCGAACGATGAAATCATGCTAGTTTCTAACGTCCGCGAAGACGGGCGTGTAATTGGCGCCCACCCAGATGGCGAAATGATGTGGCACACCGACACGCCCTATGTCCGCAATCCTCACAAGGCTACAACACTCTATGCGGTTGAAATCCCAACCATTGGCGGTAATACCCGATTTTCTAATCAGTACAAGGTTTTTGAAGAGCTATCGACAGACGTGAGGAAAGCTCTCACCGGCAAAAAAGCCATGAATTGTTATGAGTTTGGTACAACGGTGAAAAACTTCGATAAATACGAACGCGATAAGGTTCCGCATTATCCTCATCCTGTTTTTAGAAAGCATCCAGAAACCGGACGGATAGCGGTGTATGTGTGTCCGCTTATGACGGAAGAAATCATTGATATGGATGAAACAGAGGGCGACGAACTGCTTCGAGAAATATATTCGCTGCAATGTCAAAAGAAGTTTATCTATTCGCACGAGTGGAGGGTTGGAGATTTTATAATGTGGGATAACCGCTGCTTGTTGCATGCGCGCACAGATTTTCCGCGAGAACAAAGGCGCTTGTTGCGCCGTGTGACCATTGCTGATGAAGCTAGCGTATTGGAAGCTTAATCAAATTATTGGGGCAACCAAAATTATTTAAGAACAGTCTTTAGGCCCGTGAAAAGTTAGACGTTATAAATGTCAATTGGTCCCTCTATACGGTGGTCTAAAAGGGTCACGTGCTTGTGGATAATTTGGAGTTGATCCCCCTCGCGCCTGAGTATGTAGTTATAGTAACCGCTTCGAAGGTAACGTTTTGCTTGAGTCAAGGTGTGCACCGTCCAATTGGCTCGAGCCTTTATACTGAAAGTTTCAATCTGCGTAGTCATCACATTAGTCACCAAGTGGCAGGTTCGTGCCGCCGGTGTCGATGCCATCGACGTACCCGATTCAATCCGAAACACCCGGTCTTCCATCTCCGCCCTACTAGCGAGGTAAATAAGTTGTACTTCCTCGTCCGGATCGGTGGTGAGTTGAGAATTGTTAGCCCATGTAGGCATGATAAAAACCGCGTCCTCGGCATAGTGTGCCAACCAATCGGACCAGCGTCGATCATCAAGGCACAGGGCCTCGTCGAAAAGGAACCGTTGAACGGCGAGTTCGAGTTCGGGGTCAGTCACGATGGTTGTTCCAAGGTCATTAAACGCAACCACTCTCGGTATACGCCGTGAAAAACAGTTTCTTGGGTCCAGCTGGTACTATTGCTGTTTACTGGGGAGAGGCCAAGGTCGTCAGCGGCATCGTCTGGGCCGTTGGTTACGGTGGCAATTCCACGCGAGAAGTCGTTCCAACGACTGTCAACACCGTGGCTGCCGGTTTGGGCTGATATTAGAGCAGCGAGGTCGTCTGGTGTTGCCATTCCAGTCGGCATGAAAAAATCCTCAAACTTACGAATACGGGCGCGTCGCGCCTCTCGGCTTTCACCTACCGGTGCTATGCACCAAACTGTAATTTCGGTTTTTTCGGGCCCCAGGGGGCGGTAGGTCCTAAGGTGTGATCCCGCGAGGTCGTTAAGTAGCATATTGGGGAAAACAACAAGATTTCGGGCGCGGCCAAGCATCCACTTGACCCTTTTTGCTCCGTACTCATCACTCAGCCGGTCCTTCGCTTCATAGAGCGGTTGCGTATTCCATTCACTGCGGTCCGCCCAAATCCCGATATGGCCATTTCCAA
>CAZOHS010000263.1:0-2433 GCA_964579285.1 uncultured Rhodospirillaceae bacterium
AACCAATTATGGTAATTCTCAACGGTTACATACCCCAAATGAGGAATAATAACAGTGTTTGTTAGTTTACGAAGTGGATGATCTAAAGGTAGCGGTTCAACATCAAAAACATCCAGACCCGCTCCGGCAATATTTCTATTTTCAAGCGCCGTTATTAGTGCACCCTCATCAATAATTGGTCCACGAGAAGTATTTATGAGGAAAGCTTCAGGCTTCATGAGCGACAAATCCTCAGCTTGAACAATCCCTCGTGTACGCTCACTCAGCAAAAGATGAATAGTTAAAAAGTCTGATGATCTTAAAATTTCCTCTTTACTCACGAGTACCGCGCCTACCTCCTTGCATCGAGCCTCTGTGAGGTTTTCAGACCAAGCAATAACCTTCATGCCAAATGCAACCCCAACGCGCGCCACATCAATTCCAATACGACCCAAGCCCATCACGCCTAACACTTTGTCACGGAGCCCGATACCCACCGTTTTTTGCCATGCCCCACCGCGCGTCTCCCGGTCCTCAACATGAATTTGGCGTGCAAGCGAGTGAATTAATCCCCAGGTAAGTTCCGATGTGGGGTAACCAAGAGACGGTGTACCGGTGCAAACCACACCGCATTCCGAGGCCGCCGCAACATCTATGCCGAGATTGCGCATGCCACTGCTAACTATATGTTCAAGTTTAGGGAGTTTTTCGATCAAAGAACGCCGAAAGGGTGTTCTTTCACGCATCAACATAACAATTTCATAGTTTTTTAAACGATCTGCAACATCATCCTCATCAGATAGGTGGTCATTAAAAACCGTTATCTCAACGTCCCCAAGAATTGGCGACCAGTCAGCCATTTCTAAAGCGACACTCTGATAATCGTCCAAAATAGCAAGTTTTTTCATTTTATTTCTCTTTAGCCCCTACTTGTTGCGCTTATTTAATCGCCTTAGTGGAATTAAGCGCTTAAAATGATGTGGTCAAAACACCTTTATTCGCTGTTAATTCCAAAGATGCAATCAAAGATCGTCGTTCGCGGTGCTCGCGAACATAATCTAAAAAACGTCGATGTCGATATTCCACGTAATTCGCTTGTCGTTATTACCGGGCTCTCAGGTTCTGGAAAATCGACCTTAGCGTTTGATACGATATACGCGGAGGGGCAACGAAGGTATGTAGAGAGTTTATCGGCATACGCGCGCCAATTTCTCGAACTAATGGAAAAACCAGAAGTAGACTCTATTGAGGGTCTCTCTCCCGCGATTTCAATCGAGCAAAAGACAACATCCAGGAACCCTCGATCAACCGTTGGAACGGTTACCGAAATTTATGATTATATGCGTTTGCTATTCGCCCGAGTAGGAACACCCTATTCACCGACTACCGGTTTACCCATAAAGAGCCAAACGGTATCCCAAATGGTAGACAGAATATTGGAAGAGGAGGAAGGACGAAGATTGCTCTTGCTAGCGCCTATCGTTAGAGGTCGAAAAGGGGAATACAAAAAAGAATTTTTGGAATTAAGCAAAAAAGGGTTTCTGCGTGTCCGTGTCGACGGTGAAATGCATGATATTCAAGAAATTCCTCCTTTAAACAAAAATTTAAAACACAACATAGAAGTAGTCGTCGACAGAATTGTAACGCGCCCTAATTTGGGAAACCGGATCGCCGATTCTCTAGAAACAGCGCTAGAATTAACCGACGGTATCGCCGTTGCCGAAGACTCAGATACGGGTGAACGGGTACTTTTTTCCGCTAAATTCTCTTGTCCAGTATCCGGCTTCACAATCGATGAAATTGAACCGAGGCTATTTTCATTCAATAGCCCACAGGGCGCCTGCCCCGCCTGCGATGGGTTAGGTACCAAAATGCATTTTGATCAAGATTTAGTGATTGCGGATAGAACTCTCTCTTTAAAAGAAGGCGCGGTTGTACCATGGGCGGGTTCCTCCTCAAGCTATTACCAACAAACCCTCGAATCACTAGGAAGAACGTTCAAGTTTTCGACGACGACACCCTTCAAGGATCTTTCAGAAAAAAACCAGAAAATTGTCCTGTTTGGGTCTGGTAAAAGGTCGGTTCAGATGATTTATACGGATGACAAGCGGTCATACACCATCGACCGACCGTTTGAAGGTGTCCTGCCAAATATGGAACGACGGTTTCGAGAAACAGACTCTAGTTGGACCCGAGAGGAACTGTCAAAATTTCAGTCCGTTTCAAAATGTGAACAATGTGTTGGGGCACGATTAAGGCCAGAGGCCCTCGCGGTAAAAATTACCAATAAACATATTAGCGAAATCGCTAATTATTCAATTGGCGAGGCTGATGTCTGGTTTAAAGGTCTTTCCGAACATTTAACTTCTAAAGAAAATGAGATCGCGAACAGCATTTTAAAAGTTATTAGCGAACGTTTATCTTTTCTAAACAACGTCGGCCTAGTATTTTTGA
>CAZOHS010000264.1:0-2382 GCA_964579285.1 uncultured Rhodospirillaceae bacterium
GTGACGACATGAGCCATATTGAGCGAAAGGGTGACGACAACCTTCTTGTTTTTGGCCAGCGGATCCAAGGTATAGATGATAATTTAGGTGTTGATGCCGAACTGTCTCCTGGAGAGTTCTCGCTTCATCATGAAAGGACGGCTCACAGCTCACGGCCTAATATGTCAAACCGGCGTCGGGTGGGTTTGTCTCTTTTTTATATTCCTACCTCTGTCCGGTCTACAAGCGTGCGGCGCAGTGCACTTCTCGTGCGTGGTGAAGATCGTTATGGCAATTGGGATCCGGACCCACTGCCCCGCTATGATCTTGATCCTGTTACATTCAACCATATGAAAAAGTGTTTAGGTACGTATGTACATGCCTGAGTAGGTCTAATGATTTCTCGCGCTTAGACCGAACTGCGCAATCCATCGAGTAATCCGTACTTTGGTGCTATGAGCTAGTAAATTTGAGCGTTGTGGATACCAAATGTCCGACGTAATTCTGAGCCAACAAAAACCCCACCAAACGTACACGGCCTTTGGTTGATTGAATCAATCTATAGTGGTTAGATTAGAAAGCTCCCAGCGAATGTACCACTAACGTTGGGGCAAAATCTTGCCCGGCCTTTGTCGAACTTCCTGAAAACAAAGGCCAAACGGCATAATCTAAAGACAACACTTGGTGCGATCGCACTTCCGATGGCGATGCAGAGCAAGTAATGGTGATAATGATAGGAGGATAATATGACCGAAAAAAAAGTACAGCCAATTTCGAGGCGTAAATTTGTGAAAAACACCGCGGCTGCCGCAATAGGAACAGGCGCTGCAATTACAGGTTTCCCAGCGATCGGCGCCCCCAAAAGGAAACTCAAGTACATCGCGATGATCAATAAGAACACAGTTTGGGGAAAGCCATATTTTTTCCTTGCTCAAGAAGTGGATAGGATGTCCGGTGGAGAATTGAAGATCCAGTATGTTGGAGGATCCGAAGTTGTCGGTGGATTTGATGCACCTGAGGCTATTGCTAAAGGTATCTTTGATATCAGCCATTCGGCAAACGCCTATTTTGCCGGCGCTATGCCTTCGTCCATCTCGTTGGCAAGCGGCAACGCGTCGATAGACCGTCTTCGCGAGACAGGTGTGCTTGACGCTTATGCGGATGTCTTGATGCAAAAGCGGGGCGTCATGCTCCTCGGCACTCCATTAAGTGGTGTTGGCTATGTCTTTCAAGTGCGTTTCAAGCCCACAAACCTGTCGACCTTTAAGGGTAAAAAAATCCGGTCCATTCCACTTTATGACCCAATTCTAGAAGCATTGGGCGCCGTTCCGGTAAAAACGTCGCCGTCAGAGGCGTATACCTCGATGGAACGGGGCGTCGTCGACGGTTTGGGATGGCCAGATATCGGACTGTTGGACTTTAAATTTTATGAGCACGCCAAATATATTGTCTCTCCAACTTTTTACACTCTCCGAACCACTCATTTGCTTAATCCAAACTCGTTCAAGCGACTTCCTAAGGAATTGCAGGGCGTCCTGATGAAAGCATCACGTTCGGCGGATAAGATTGGCGCTGCTTGGGCTAAAAAACAGCGTGATACCGAGCACGCGCAAATGGGCAAGCATGGCGTGGAAATTATTAAGCTACCGCCTGCCGATGCGAAAAAGTTTGTGGATCTCACCGAAGAGAAACTATGG
Source organism: uncultured Rhodospirillaceae bacterium (assembly GCA_964579285.1). Classification (GTDB taxonomy): domain Bacteria; phylum Pseudomonadota; class Alphaproteobacteria; order MPNO01; family UBA830; genus JAYZQT01. Next base: position 1,677 of record CAZOHS010000264.1, read on the forward strand.
GCGAAGATCCTTAAACAATCGCCAAAGAACGGCGCAATGTTGCAGAAAAAATTCGCGTCTCTCTAAAGGTCATGCCAAAACCAAGTATACCCACGGCGGACCCATATGGGGTTCGCCGTGGGTAATCTTGCACTCCGTATGAACAGGTTGGTTGAACGGTCGGCAAAGTGGTGTGCTTATATTGCTGCTTTTCTAATCCTGTCTATGTGCTTTTGGATAACCTACGATGTGATAACGCGGGGCCTATTCAATTGGGCTTCTCCCTGGGCATTTGATCTCTCGGAATATTCACTGGTATGGATGACATTTCTCGCCGCGCCGTGGATTTTGTTGCGTGATGGTCATGTCCGGATAGAGATCTTGATCGACGTCCTCGGTCCTCGGTGGCAGCGGTTGATTGGAGTCGTGGTATCTCTCATTGGGTTGATTGCCTGCGTGATACTGGCTTGGCGAACGGGGATTGCGGCCATTGAGTATGCGCAGAACGACGTGCGGGTCGGAAGAATATGGAACATTCCCCGAATTTATCCCTACGTGGTGGTACCCCTTGGTAGTGCGTTTCTAGGGCTCGCATTTATAAATCGATTGGTGCTCTACATTAGCAACCCCGATCCCGAAGGGGAGCTTCGCACCAGGAGTGCCCAAGCAGATGACTTCGACGGGTTAGATAAGATTTAACGGAGCAGGCATGGAACTTGATTGGTCA
>CAZOHS010000265.1:0-2362 GCA_964579285.1 uncultured Rhodospirillaceae bacterium
CTTCGCTTAAGCATTGTGCCATTGGGTTTTACCACCATTTAAGAAAATATTTATTAACCGAGAAAACTATAGATAGCTATATACAAGGCGTATCTCTATCACCTTGCAGAATAAAATCGTCAATACCTTAATCTAGCGTTTATTAAAATCTTTAAACTTTGATTTAATTTCGATCATTCGGATAGATCTCAGTGTTAAACAGAACCTATTCGCTATTTTTCGTAACTCTGCGAACACCCTTGGTGCGCTCAAAAATAACAAGTATTACGCCAGACACTCCACCCGTAATATTGAATATGATTGCACCTTCAAATGCGTCGACTGGTATAAGGGTAGCTATACCAGTAATCAGAAATCCAAGACGCAAGACCCAAGGCAAAGGGCGAACATAAAACCCCATCAGTCCGACAGAGAATAACGCTACGCCTATCATTGCAGTAATAACCGCAAAAACCACCCCCTCTACGGGCCCACTCATTAATAAGCTCGGTGAGATTACGAACAAAAAAGGAATAACATATGCAAGCCACCCAAACCGAACCGCAGCAAAGCCGGTTCTCATCGCGTCAGCACGTGTCAAACTAGCGGCTGCAAAAGCGGCAATTGCAACCGGTGGAGTGATCATTGACATCATACCGAAGTATAACGCGAATAAGTGAGCTGCCATTATATCTATACCAACTTCCACGAGCGTTGGAGCAACCAAAGCAGCAACCAGCACGTAAACCCCAAGGGTTGGCATTCCCATTCCAAGGACAATACATATAATGGCGGAGAGAAATAAAAGGATTGCAACGTTACCACCGCCAATCTTTACCAGCGAATACGTTAACGCGAAGCCAAGACCCGACGTGTTCAAAAGACCGATCATAAAACCCGCCACTGCTACAATCAGTAAAAGTTCAATACATGAATACCCAGTTTCTCGAAGCGCACGCCAGATCATAAAAATACCAGCGCGTTTACCATCATAGCCAAACACAAAAGCACAAAAGAGAAGCACAGCAACGGCGTAAAGTGCTCCTGTCTCAGGCTGCAAATGCGCTCCGAAAAGCGCATAAACTAGGACGCCAAACGGTAAGGGAAAAAACCAACCCGCCCGGAGAACGGGAACAATAAGTGGAATTTTATCCGCTGCTATACGCGTTATGCCAGTCCGCGCCGCCTCAAGGTCTGTCAATATGAACAGAGCAAAATAGTAAAGACATGCAGGTATCAGTGCTGCGAGGACGACATCGGTATAAGGGACTTCCAAAAATTCAGCCATAACGAAAGCCGAAGCTCCCATCAAAGGGGGCATCAATTGTCCGCCGGTCGACGCAACAGCTTCGATTGCACCAGCAGATTCGGCTGTATAACCCGAGTCCCGCATCAACGGAATTGTAATTACGCCCGTCGAAACTACATTCGATACAGCACTCCCTGATATTGTCCCGAATAGGCTCGATGCGACGACCGCAATCTTTGCTGAGCCCCCACGATACCGACCCATAGTGGCCGTGGCCAAGCCAGTGAAAAAACTCGACCCACCTGACTCGAACAAGACCTGTCCAAGAAAAAGAAAGCTAAGAACTACAGTTGTTCCTATCTTCATTGGCACGCCAAGCAAAGCCTGAGCATCAAGCGCCAAACCAATTATCAGGTCCTCCACGCCAACGTTTCGTCCCTCTAACTCGCCAGGCAAATGGTGTCCCCACATCGCATACACAAAGAACGCTAGAAGAATAATAACTAAGACAGGACCGGCAGTCCGCCGAACCGCCTCAAAAATGAGTAACAACAGTAAAACGCTAACAAGTATAACTCGCGGAGGTTGATAGGCAATTTCTTCCGCGAGCTGTGGGTAATAGACGGCAACGTAACCCGCCGAACAAAAACCAATAATTGCAGCAGCGGCATCGTACCACGGCAATCTTCCGACAACCGCCTTAGTCATCGGAACGGTTAGGTAAGCTAGAGGCAAAACAATCGCTATCATGCCCGCGAGGAATTGTTCAGTGTAAAGGACTAAACCTACCTTCGGATACAAATCCGCTGCCCAACCAAGTGCCGCCAAGGTCAGGGTACCCGCCAGTACAGAACCTATGCTGCAGACCGGTGAACTGAGCCGGTCTGCAGCCGTTTGGGTGTCCAACACCGTTGACACACCTTAAACTTAGAGAAGGCCCGCTTCTCGATAATACTTAATCGCGCCTGGGTGGTACGCAACACCTAACCCCTGCTTCGCGATTAATTTAGTTTTAAAGCCGCGGAAGATACCATGTGCGGCAATCAGCGCTTTTTTATTCTGGTGCAATGCCTTTGCTGATTTATACGCAACCCCGTTAGACACCTTGGCGCCAACCTGTAAGAGGTAATCGAA
>CAZOHS010000266.1:0-1189 GCA_964579285.1 uncultured Rhodospirillaceae bacterium
ATGCTACTTTTTCAGTTATAAATACTTTGGATTACGGTCGTCTGATTTATGACCTTTATATTCGACGTCAATTGATTGAGCTCGGCACTGATGTCGTTAATGAAGCCTTTTCTCACGAACCCGAAGATAGCGGTCTAAAGCAGATCGAGAGCGCAGAACAAAATCTCTATGACCTTGCAACAACGGGAAATCACGAAGGTGGTTTTCAAAGTTTTGCAGCATCAATTAAGGACGCGGTAGAACTCGCAGCTGTCGCGTTTAATAGAGAGGGTGCTCTTGGAGGCGTCCCGACCAAATTTCGCCAACTCGATCTGCTTTTGGGCGGATTACATAAATCCGACCTCGTAATCCTTGCTGGACGACCGGCCATGGGTAAAACCGCACTCGCGACAAATATTGCGTTTAATGTGGCAAACTTGTCAGATACCTTAGTCGATGAGAGCGGCAAGGAAACGCTAATTGACGACCCCGTGGTCGGCTTTTTTTCACTTGAAATGTCTGCAGAGCAGTTAGCGAGCCGCATTCTTGCCGAGGGCGCGCAAATACCATCTGATAAAATCCGGAAAGGCGAATTGAATCAGAACGAGTTTGACCGCCTTGTCCAAACAAGTCAGCGGCTACAAAATGCCCCACTTTACATCGACGACACCCCGGCAGTATCGGTTTCCGCTCTAAGAACGCGGGCACGCCGTTTGAAGCGGCAGCATGGGCTCGGGTTGATCGTCGTTGACTACTTGCAACTACTACAAGCCAGCATGTCGAGGCGAGAACAAAACCGTGTCCAAGAGATATCCGAAATTACTCGAGGTCTCAAAACGTTAGCGAAAGAGCTTGATGTACCAGTTCTTGCTCTATCACAATTGAGTAGAGCTGTAGAGCAGCGTGAAGAAAAACGGCCCCAGTTAGCGGACCTACGCGAATCAGGGACCATCGAACAAGATGCCGATGTGGTAATGTTTATATACCGAGACGAGTATTATTTGCATCGCGCCGAACCCTCGCGTCGCGCTGACGAGACTAACGAAAAATATAATGACCGTTATATGATTTGGGAAGAGGCGATGAGCCAAGCACGTGGCCGGGCAGAGGTGATTATAGCCAAACAACGGCACGGGCCCACCGGCACAATTAATCTTCGTTTTTATCCAGAAGCGACAAAATTCGACAATTTGGAAGATGATGAAAATAA
>CAZOHS010000266.1:1199-2360 GCA_964579285.1 uncultured Rhodospirillaceae bacterium
GCTCTCTAGTTATATTGGGGATTCCGAGTGCGGAGCAGTAGTTAAAGCAGATGGTTATGGGGTTGGGAGTGCCGAAGTTGGAAGGTGTCTGGAGCGAGCAGGCTGTAGTCATTTTTTCGTTGCTAGTATAAACGAAGGCATCAACCTCAGAAAATCTCTTGGTACAAATTCAAAAATATACATTTTTAATGGGGTTGGGGCTAAAGGAGCGATCACCGAATTTGAACAAAATTCGCTCGTGCCAGTGCTTAATACTATTGACGATATTCTTCTTTGGTCAACTCATGGGCAAGACAAAGGTGGCCGAAGCGGAGTTCTTTGTTTCGATACGGGCATGAACCGCCTCGGTTTATCTCCCGACGAAGCCATAAAACTCGCTGATAAAACTCATTATCTTGATGGTATCAAAATAAATTTTGTCATGAGTCACCTAGCGTGCGCGGATGAACCAGAAAATGGGATGAACGCGGAGCAAAAAGCACTTTTTGATAATATTCGTTCCAACTTTCCACCTCTTCGGGCCTCTCTTTCAAATTCGGCAGGTATCTTTCTCAACTCGTCGTTTCATTACGATTTAGTACGCCCCGGAGCCGCTTTATTTGGAATTTCTTCAAAAAATTATTCAACAGTGAAACTACGCCAAGTCATTGGTTTAAAAGCTAAAATTATACAAATTAGAAACGTTGACTCAGAATCTGCCGTTGGTTACGGTGGATCCGTTAAAGTTCCCGCTAACTCACGTTTAGCTACTGTCGCAGCTGGCTACGCAGACGGTTATTTAAGGTCTTTAGGTAATCGTGGGTACGGCTACGCTGCAGGAGTTAAAGTACCCGTTGTAGGGCGGATTTCTATGGATTTAACGACATTTGACGTGACCAAAGTGCCCGCCAACCAAATCAGTCCGGGGGATGAAATAGAATTAATATCTCCAGAACACACAATAGATGACCTCGCGGCAGAGGCCGGCACAATTGGATACGAAATTTTGACCTCTTTAGGAGCGAGATACCAGCGTCGATATGAAAAAGTTATTGCCTGATGGGCTGGCTAGCGGGCATTGGTAGAGTATTTGTACGGTTTTTAGTAACGACAGGTCGGTTGTCAGTATTTACTGGGGTGAGTGTCAGCCACATTTTTCGCCCACCTTATTATCCCCAACTA
>CAZOHS010000267.1:0-2357 GCA_964579285.1 uncultured Rhodospirillaceae bacterium
CGCTACCTTGCCGGTTTTCTTTGCAACGCAGAAAGAGGGCGATCGAGAAGAGTGGCAATGTCGAACGGGAAGCTCGCAGGCTTCTCTCCCGAATGGGGTTGGACACAGACGCAATAGGCCAACGTTCGGTAAAGCTGCTTAGTACGGGGCAACAGCAACGGGTGGCTGCCGCTCGAGCTTTACTGGGTAGTCCAGAGTTAGTGGTTGCTGATGAGCCCACGTCTTCGTTGGATGCGGATACAAAGTGTGCTTTTCTAGATTTGCTCTTTGAAGAGGTCAGAACCGCCGGCTCTACTTTAGTTTTTGTTAGCCATGATAGTGAGTTGGGGGCACGATTTGACAGAGAGGTCTGTCTTCGAGAGATCAATCAAGCAGTCAAGGTTTAATCTTATGATCTCCACCTTGCTCTCCCTTGCCAGCAAAAGCCTTGCAAATCGCCTCCTGACCGTCGGGCTTACAGTATTTGCGATCAGTTTTAGCGTTTTTCTCTTATTAGGAGTGGAAAAAATACGAACAGAAGCCAAGGCAAGTTTCGCTAACACAATCTCTGGTACCGATTTAGTTGTCGGCGCGCGCAGTGGAAGTATCCAACTGCTTCTTTATTCTGTTTTTCGTATCGGCAATGCAACCAATAATGTTTCCTGGAAAAATTATCAGGCAATCTCAAATTCGAAAGATATTGCTTGGACAATACCTATTTCTCTTGGTGACTCTCATCGCGGTTTTCGCGTCCTCGGAACCACCAATGACTACTTCAAACATTATCGCTATGGATCAAAGAAACATTTGGGCTTTAAAACCGGTAAACCGTTTGAAGATGTGTTCGACGCCGTTCTCGGACAGGAAGTTGCTAACCGTTTGGGGTACAAATTAAATGATCAAATAGTGTTGTCACATGGTATCGGGGAAATTACCGGTGCTGAGCACGCGGACAAACCGTTTCGTATTGCGGGTGTGTTGGCCAAAACAGGTACACCTGTCGATCGTACTATACACGTTAGCCTAAAAGGTATTGAAGCAATTCATATTGACTGGCGCAGCGGGGCACCCATCCCTGGTATGAGCGTAAGCGCCAAAGAAGTCAGGCAACTTGAACTACAACCGAAATCGATTACGGCCCTCCTAGTTGGGCTGAAATCAAAATTGTCCATTTTTAAAATTCAACGACGCATCAACCAATTTCGGGGAGAGCCTTTGTTAGCTATTCTACCCGGCGTTGCGCTGCAAGAACTCTGGGATTTAATGAGTGTAGCGGAAGCGGCTCTTGGTTTAATCTCAATTTTCGTTGTCATCGTAAGTTTATTGGTAATGCTGACAATGTTGTTCTCTTCCCTAAACGAACGGCGCAGAGAAATGGCGATATTGAGATCAGTCGGTGCGGGTCTGTCTCACATCTTCTTTCTGTTGATCGTTGAAGCCGGGTTGATTGTTCTCTTCGGCATTTTGCTGGGTTTGCTTATGATGTATTCAACTTTATATTTTGCCCAAGCTATTATAGAGGCTGACTTTGGTCTCTTTTTGTCTATTCAAACTTTATCTAGCCATGAAATTTTTATTCTAGCCGTTTTATTTTTTTCCGGCTTGGCGCTGGGTGCAATCCCAGCCTATCGGGCCTATCGGCAGTCGCTTATGGACGGTATGAATATTCACCTCTAGCAAACGCATGGGTATTCGGATTTAAGCAAGAGTTAGATGAGACGCGATTTGGACGGAGAAAAGCGGTTCAATCGTTCGGTGCGTGATCCCGCAACTCGCGGACACGTGTGTATAGCTTGTAGGGCCGGACGTCGCCATCGTTGATGCGATAGCCGGTCTCGGCCAGTTTGGTGGTGGAAGACTGGGTCCTCATGATGCCGGTGACGGTGACTGCGGCGAAGAGCTTTTTGACTTTGACCGGGTTTTTGGCGGTCACATAGATGATCTGGTTCCAGGGCGGCGCTGGCACATGTATGCAGGCGCCAACATAGGGTACGAGTAGGAACTCGCTGACCCGGATTCCCTTGTGTTTGAGTGGCACAACATAGCCCGATAAACGTACGCGGCGGCCGTCGAGCGAAGCGACTACCGACGGCGTCTTGGCCTCGTCGGACATCAGACCCTTGATGATCTGCAAGACTGGTGAGACTTGCGTATAGTCAGGGCCACCGCTGCTTTCGGGGATAAGTTTGGCCCAGGTGAGATCCAGCGGTTTCGGCTCTGCGAGCGCTCCGCCTGCCACAATAAAACCGGTCAGCGCGGCCACTATCAAATTATTACGATACAAGGACCTTGGCTCTCGAAATACCAACATTAATAATCGATTATAGCAGGTGTTGGTCATTATATTACCCTTGCGCATGCTGATCGATAATTTTGAG
>CAZOHS010000268.1:0-2334 GCA_964579285.1 uncultured Rhodospirillaceae bacterium
ATGGCTCACGGATACCTTTTGTCCAGTTTTATTACGCCTGTCGCCAATCATCGAAATGACGAGTACGGCGGTAGTCTTGAAAACAGGCTTCGTTTTCCTTTACGGGTACTTAACGCGGTCCGAGATGTTTGGCCGGATCACTTGCCCATATCTGTTCGCCTGTCGGCCACTGATTGGCTGACGACGGGCGGGATCACAGCCGATGACGCAGTAGAGATAGCATCGATATTCAAGCAACACGGTTGCGATATCATTGATGTGTCAGCCGGACAAACGACGCCAGACGCTATCCCTATATATGGCCGTATGTTCCAAACACCGTTTTCGGAACAAATTCGTAACGAAGTTCAGATACCAACAATCGCTGTCGGTAATATAACGACCGCTGATCAGGCGAATACGATAGTGGCAGCCGGCCGCGCGGACCTGGTTGCCCTCGCTCGCCCTCATCTTACAAACCCACACTTCACTCTTGAGGCGGCAGCCTGGTACGGACACGACCCTCAAAGGTGGCCGATTCAGTATGGAGCAGCAAAAGAACAAGCCACTCGTCTAGCAGAAAGGGAGAAGCAGGAGGCGACTGCGTTGAAGAAGTCATCGGCACCTTCAAGCCACCGTACAACTCGATAATATTTTGGATAGAAACAGCGGGCCGATAGATATTTATTAGCTTAACCCTGCAGCACACTTTTTGGGTCTACCTGCGAGAAGGAACGGCACTCGCGAAACGCATAAAAGTGCTGTATCCATAAGACTCGCATTATTTTCGAATACCGCTAAATAAAAATGTGTAAATAACCGTTAAATTCACTGAGCCGGCCTTTCTCAAATGGTAAAGAATAACCGTCCACCAGATAATCTTTCGTCATCACGGACCCTATCTGTGCTAAATCCTTTTGACCTATCAGTCGTTGACTCTATCGCAAAATCCAGCCCATCAGATGTCGAGACAGCGCTGAATAAGGCGTACGGCGTATATCGGGACCGGTCCCAGTGGCCACAACTATTCAAGCGCCTGCATATATTAGAACGCATAGCGACTATAATCGAAAAGCGGTTCGACGAGTTGGCGAACACCGCCACCCGAGAAGGCGGAAAACCATACAGAGATTCTTGTTCGGAAGTCATGCAAGCGCAAGAATGCATAAAGTCAGCCATTGCCGCGCTCAGAACCAATTCTGGCACAACGATACCCATGGGCATTACGCAAGGGACAAGCCAGCGGATGGCGTTTACCCAAAAGGAACCTATTGGTGTAGTAGTCGCCCATACCGGATTTAATCACCCCCTACTCAATGTCGTACAGCAGGTCATTCCGGCGGTCGCAACTGGATGCCCGGTTATAATGGTCCCCGCGCGCGACACACCATTGTCCTGTCATTTATTTTTCAACATGCTCCTTGAAGCTGGAACTGACCCCAAATGGGCGCAGCTTTTAATCTTATCGGATGAAAGTTTGATCCAAAGTCTGGTGACGGACCCCCGGGTCGGTTTTTTCACATTCACGGGTAGGGCCTCGACGGGATGGAAACTTCGTTCAATGTTAGCTTCCGGGACGCGGTGCACCCTGATGCACGGCGGGGCCGCACCGGTCATTGTCACAGGCGATTCAGATATATACGAAGTGCGAAAAGCACTTTTGGACGGTTGTTTTTATCATGCTGGTCAAGTTTCGGTCTCCGTACAACGTATTTTTGCACACACTAAGATAGCGACAAAATTAGCAACTCAGTTGGCGATGAAGGCGGCGGGTCTAATCGCTGGGGATCCGATGAATAAAGACACAGTAATCGGTCCCCTAATCCGCCCTGAAGAGACGGATCGCATACATGAATGGGTATTAGAAGCGGTGAACGGAGGCGGCCAAGTTTTGACCGGAGGCGAAAAATTATCAGACACGGTCTATGCCCCTACCGTTATTTTTAATGCGCCCAACAATTGCCGGGTCATGACCGAAGAAGTACTAGGACCCGTTGTTTGCATTGATCCGTGGTTTGATGTCGAGGATGCTGTACAACGTGCTAACTCACTTCCAACAGCAATCCACGCGGCGGTTTTCACGCGGGATATAGAGAGCGCTATGAGCATAAGTAATCTATTGGATGCGTCGGCTGTAATGATTAATGATCATACAGCTTTCTGGACAGAGTGGATGCCATTTTCCGGATTACGGGAAGCAGGCGTAGGAACCACCGGTATACCTTATGCTATCGATGAGCTTAGAGTTGATAAAACAATAGTATTACGAACAGACAGCCTTGAAATGCCAAAAGACGCCGACCCAACCTGATAAGGCGTGTTCAATCCACGAGTGGTGCATCTAATTCAAATTTT
>CAZOHS010000269.1:0-2308 GCA_964579285.1 uncultured Rhodospirillaceae bacterium
ATGTATCGAATAGCGGCATCAAGTTCCTTTCGATTGGGCGCCCCTTCTGATCTTCCAACACGGTCCCGCCGGAAGCAGTATCGACAATAGACGGGACATGAAAGCGTCGGTTTTAGGAGAACCCTATCGGGGTAACGATGAACGAGGCCAGGCATGGGCGAATGAGTGATATCACCAATGGGGTCTTCGGCTTCATCATCCATTACTTTCAGTTCTGCAGGATTTGGGACAAACTGCCGCGCTATCGGGTCGCAGGGATCATTTTGATCAATTAACGATACAATGTTTTCGGGTATAGCGACGGTGTATTTCGCACTGACCGCATCTATCGCACTGATTTCGTTTTCCGAGATTAAATTCGCAGCTCGGAGTCTGGCTCGTGCGCAGTGTTTTTGGTCTTGTCGATGCCGTGGTGACGTTTTCAATCATGTCCGGCATTATCATCAACATGACGAATAACAAAACCCCGAAGGAAGAATCACTTTCAGAGTGCTGGTGGCGCTCACATCGTTTTGAGACTCGTGCCGATAATTTAGTGTTCCGAGCGGAATCTCTAAAGCGGTTACGTACGTTCTTTGATACAAGAGGATACGTTGAGGTTGAAACACCGGCACTTCAGATATCCCCGGGATTAGAGCCCAACTTGCTCGCATTTCAGACAAGTATCCGAAGAATTTATGGGGCCGAACAGCCGCTTTATTTGCATACTTCACCAGAATTTACGATGAAAAAGCTACTTGCAGCAGGCATGCGGAAAATATACCAAGTGTCACATGTTTTCAGGGATGGTGAATGGTCAACTAAGCATCACCCAGAGTTCACTTTGGTCGAGTGGTATTCTGTTGGAATGAATTGGCGTGAACTAGCCAATGAAGCGGTAGATTTAATTCGTGACGTCTGTGGCCCTCACGCACGTCACGCCGGACATATTTGCTCTCTAGACACGCCTTGGGAGTTTATATCTGTGCAAGAGGCTTTTGAGAGGGCGACAGGTATTGATTTATTAGCGACTACCCCAGAGCCTTGGGAGCCTAGCACCGAACTGTTACGAGTTGCGGCCGAGTCGATAGGCATTAGGATTGCCGATAGTGACACCTGGGATGATCTTTTCTTTCGAATTTTTTTCGAACACGTTGAACCTAAACTGGGTTTTGAGGTACCGACAGTGTTGCACTCCTATCCAACGTCGCTTGCGGCACTTTCTCGTGTATCTAAACAAGATCCGCGAGTAGCAGAAAGATTCGAAATTTTCGTTTGTGGTCTTGAATTAGCAAATGGATATGGCGAATTGATAGACGCAAAGGAACAGCGTCGCCGCTTTGTTAAAATGGTGGAACAGCGCCGAGAGCAGGGGCGGGATCTTTATCCAATAGATGAGTCATTTATTAAAGCCTTGGAAGCCGGAATTCCTGAATGCTCTGGTATTGCAATGGGTTTTGACCGATTAGTTATGTTGGCAACGGGGGCGGAGCAGATTGAAGACGTTTTGTGGGCGCCGGTGGTAACTAATTGATCATTAGCTTAGTTTGGGCATAACTTCATTGCCAAACAATCGGACCGATCTCATTGTTTCGTCTGGTGTCAAGTTTCCAAACGCGAACTGGCCTACCAGATACGTTGCGTTGGCGACGGCCATACGTTCAGACAAAAACATTGACACTTTTTCAGGGGTACCAGCGATTGCGCGTCCTTGCGCGGCCATGCCATCAAACGTGGATGGTCTTTGGTGTTTTGGTATAGCCATATTGTGATGGCGAAATAGCCAATTAAAACTGTCGTGCCAGGCTGCATAAGCCCTACGAGCGATATCAAGGGCTCGTGTTTCATCATCGTCGACATAAATAAATATACCAAGGCCAATCAGTGGCAAATTATTCAATGACCCATGTATTTTTCCCCATTTAGACCTAAACGCTCGCGCAAAAATGCTTGTTTCCTCCGCAGTATCTAAGCTAACGATGTTACTTTCCAACGCGGCCGCGCGTTCTGCGCTTTCAACAGAATGAACACCATACCACAATGGCGGATGTGGTTTCTGAAAAGGCTCCAGTTGCAATGGCACATTATTGGTGTCGTTAAATGTGTCCTGCCCGTCCAATTTTCCGTCGGAAAGCGCTTTCAGAATACGTTCTAGATTATTTCTATAGGTTGTTTCGGCCTCGGCGTGGTCATTACCAAAATACGCTGCTTCTATGGGAGAAGCGCCACGGCCAAACCCGATTTCCAATCGACCTTTACTAATTTGGTCGACCATGCAGATTTCTTGCACTAAACGCAAAGGATGATAGAGCGGTAGAGCAAAAACGAG
>CAZOHS010000270.1:0-2307 GCA_964579285.1 uncultured Rhodospirillaceae bacterium
TCGTTTCAAGCGGGTGTAGCTCAGGGGTAGAGCGCAACCTTGCCAAGGTTGAAGTCGTGAGTTCGAATCTCATCACCCGCTCCAAATTTAAGTGAGCAATATAATGCTTGAACTATTAAAAAGGCTGGGCCTTTTTCTGAGTTTTTGTTTTTAATACTCATAATCTTTAATTGATTGCCCGATAAAAATTATAATCCTCGGGAGATAATATGTTTCATTACTTCGTTGGTTCCAGCGTAGATTCTATGAACTCTTGCGTCTGCCCACGCTCGTCCCACCGGATATTCCCACATATAACCATAGCCCCCATGGAGTTGGACACATTCATCTAATACACGGTCAGCAAGTTCGGTTGTTCTTAGTTTAGCTTTTGCGGCAAGCTCGGGGCTAACCTCATCCGTGACGTGAAGCTTAATACATTGGTCCACAAAGGGCCTCATGGCCTCAATCTCTGACACCATTTCAGCAAGTTTGAACTTGGTGTTTTGGAAATCAAAAACTGTCTGTCCAAACGCTTTGCGGGCCTTCACATATTCAATGGTCTGGTCAAGGGCTGCTTCAGCGAGAACCATAGAACGGACTGCCACGACAAGGCGCTCGCGTGCCAAGCCTTCCATGAGAATGCGCCAACCGTCGTTTTCCTCCCCAAGCCGGTTTTCGACGGGAACTTCGACACTGTTAAAAAATAGTTCCGCTGTGTCCTGTGCTTTATTGCCGATTTTTTTTAAATTACGCCCTCTTGTGACGCCCTTAGCTTCCAAATCCACCCAAAACAGCGTTATCCCGCGCGCGCCCAACTCGGGAGCGGTTTTGGCGGCCAGGAGAATGCGATTAGCAATGTGACCATTTGTAATAAATGTTTTTGCACCATCGATAATATATTTATTTTCGTCGCGCATCGCGCTGGTTTTGAGTTCCTTTAAATCGCTGCCGCCGTTTGGTTCCGTAAGTCCAATGGCGGAGATGTTTCGGCCTGAGGCCATTTTTGGCAGCCACGCCTCTTTCTGTTGTCTGGAGCAGTGTTTCGTAAGAAACGGAACAATGATGTACGCATGCATATCCCATGCGGGGGCCGCAATAAAATACCGTCCCAGCTCCTCAATAACGATAGAATCAAAAAGAAAGTCCCCCCCCATACCGTTGTATTCTTCAGGAATACTGGTTCCTAATATTCCGAGATCGCCGGCGCGGTGCCATATTTCTGTTGGTGTTTTTCCGGCGTCTTCCCAAGCCGCGTAGTTTGGGAGCACTTCTTCAATAAGGAACCTGGAAACGGAGGTCCGGAATATTTCATGCTCTTCTTGGTAAATAAGTCTTGGAATCTCGAAGTTCATATGTACCTGGCGTGTTTAAGTATTAGAATTAACGGTTTGCTCAGGAGCCACTGCGTCGCCCTCGGATGATATTTAACTACTTACATAGCGTGAAAGCCATTTAAGTAAATAAAAAGGCATTTGCAGCGGAAAGACAAAGGACCGCCATTGCCCCAAAAACCGAGACGAAGCGTAAGTTTGGCCCGAAGGCCAACTTACTCCGGGGAACCGCAAACATGTTACTCGCGGCCGCTGTTGAAACCGCTGTGATTCCTACCATAGATGCAAATGCCCAACCAACAAGAGTTGCCTGTAGCAAGACTATCGCGCTTACACCAGTTTCCATCGGGATTAAAATTATTGAAACCACGATGATTGATACCAATTGATGAACTCTCACAAGAAATGCCATCGTAATTATTCCAATTACACAAGCGATCACAAACCAGCTAGGCAATGCAAGTCCGCTTAATGAATTAGCAATACCTGCACTACCAATACCCGCTTCGAGCACACGCCCGAATATTAATGCCATTGTCACTATTATTACCTCGTTATTGACAGTTTTACTGCCACGCCATGTATCTCTAATTACCTTTTTGACACTTGACGTTTTAGACGAAACTAAAGCAATAACGAGCCCGCAACCTATTAAGGCTGATGTTTTCTCCCCGCATAAACGGTATATTTAGGAGTAGATATGAAATCATGAGCCAGGCCGGTAACGCGTGTAGAAAAGGTGGCATCCACGCTAAAAATATGAGTTCCAGGCCCCACACTATGATCAGTGCAATTTCTGGCCGAAAGAAGCGGGCTGTTTTTTTATGCGGTGGCTCGGGAGATTGGCGGTTGTGTCAAAATACCATGGTCGTAGTTTCTACGCCGCTATAAAAGTAGCAAGAATTGCTAATGCTTTATCCGTCCGATTTCGTTATTGTACCTATTCCAGCAACGCTATTATAGGGCGTGCGTTTTTGTTCTAAAAATGACTAGT
>CAZOHS010000271.1:0-2304 GCA_964579285.1 uncultured Rhodospirillaceae bacterium
AACAAGGCGATCGCCCAGAAAGAGGTGCATGGGCGGATGAATTACTGGACCGGTTGGACTACGATTAAGAATGACTGGCTCAAGACTGGAAAGCTAAAGCACATCATCCAGTACGGGCCGAAAATTCCTGAACTTCCAAACGTGCCGCACATGGCTGATCTCGTGAAAGGCAAGGAGGGCATGGCAATGCTCAGATTTATCGAGGTCTGCGAAAAGGTCGGCATGGGCTTCTGGGTTGCGCCAGGGGTGCCGAAGGATAGAACCGCTGCGCTTCGTAATTCGTTTATGGCTACCATGAGAGATCCCGCGTTTCTGGCGGATGCGAAAAAACGCAGGGCGCCAGTAGCGTCAATCTCAGGCAGTGAACTGGGCAAGATTGTTAATGCGGGGCTCAACGTTTCACCTGCGTTAGTTAAGAAAATGAAGGCGGTATACGGCTTTAAATAAGCCACAATATACCTTAAAGAGGGTGGGGTAATTGAACCCGCCCTCTTTTTATAAGTCCCAGTATTTCTTTACGTTTGAAGTTGGTTTTTACGGCTTATTTACAAATCGTTCTCAGCGGCTTTTTGAATCGCAACGGAAAGTTTGTATTGCACAAAATTCCGCTATGTTGATCCGTGTCAGTGGTCCGCGAGATTGTCGCGAAGTGTTCTGCCAGAATATTCTGTGCGGAAGCGGCCGCGCCGTTGTAATTCTGGCACCAGAAAATCGATAATATTCAGGAGGTCGCGGGGACTTTTTGGCGGGTGAGCAATCATAAAGCCGCCGCACTCGCCGGTTTCAACAAATACCTCCTCCATGTAGTCGGCGACTTCTGCCGCGGATCCTGCAACAGCATGGTCGTGTGCTACCGAATGTGCTCGGAGTTCGTCATAAAATTCGTCTCGCGTCATAACGCGTTCGGGGTCCAGATGGTGCGTATTGTTCATAAATTCAACGGGAGAAGCGTTTCGCTTAATAATCACCTCGTTGATTTCGTTCAGTGTGAAAGAGTTCGGTAATTGCGACAGATCGTATCCGCATTGATGGGACATAAATGCTCCGAACGCTTCCACGGGGATAGCCGACAGCAGTTGGTCCTTTCTTCGCTTGGCTTCAGCCGAATCTTCTTCTACTAGCAATACCACATCCCAAATAACGCCAACTTGAGACGGATCGCGTCCTTCGGCTACTAGCGCTTCGTCAAGTGCCTTACGGTGGGCGACTTGTCTGGAAAGTCCCGCGCTTGCCGCGAATACATGATCAACAAAATGAGCTGAAGCCCTTATTCCACGAGGGGAGGCGCCCGCTTGCACTATTACAGGTTCGATTTGCGGTGAGGGCACGCAGGATAGGGGGCCGGCGACAGAGAAATACTCGCCTTCGTGGTCAATAGCTTGAACTTTTGACGGATCTGCAGCTATTCCGGATACGCGATCCCAGAGAAAAGCGTCCGGTTCAACGCTGTTCCAAAGCGCCTTGCACACATCCATAAACTCTTCCATACGATCATATCGCTTTGAGTGCTCCATCAATTCACGAAAGCCATAGTTTGCTGCGTCCGCGGCGCGTGAAGACGCGATTACATTGAAGGCTATTCGACCATTTGTAATGTGGTCCAGGGAATTGAGCAGTCTTGCGACATAGAAGGGGTGCATGAAGGTAGACGAATAGGTAAGCCCAAAACCGATATGTTTGGTTATGTCTGACATAATAGCGATATAGGGGCTCATGTCCTGGCGGGGCCAGCCCACCGCCCATTTTACAGCATCGTCACGTTTGCCTTCCCAAGTTGTTGGTATACCCGAACCATCACCAAAAAAGATAAAATCGAGTAGTCCCCTCTCAGCAATTAGCGCCATTTCCTTGTAGAGGCGGATATCAGGAAAAACTGTATGGCTCCAGGAGCCAGGTGCGCGCCAACGTCCTTCAAGATGCGTCCACGAGAGATCATAACCGAGGTGCATTTTTCGCGGCATTATGGACTAGCCTTCATAAACCTACACAGAGTTTTTAACATTATCCTACGGGGATGGAAGCATTATAAGGGGCAAAACAGAAGGCTACAGTTTAACGTTGTTTGTGCAGACAACACTGGCCATTAAGGCCGGGGTGACTGAGCTACAAAAGTAACAAGAAGTTTGGTGAATGAAAATACGGTTTCTAGATTTTTATCTGAGTTAAGTATTCTATTTTCACTTTTTAATTGACGTGGGCGTACAAAAAGCCCAGAAAATTGTTGTCGGAGCGTGGCGCAGTCTGGTAGCGCACTTGACTGGGGGTCAAGTGGTCGTAGGTTCAAATCCTATCGCTCCGACCATT
>CAZOHS010000272.1:0-2292 GCA_964579285.1 uncultured Rhodospirillaceae bacterium
CCCCAATTCCATTGCCACGGGGCACCTGCGGTAGCCGGGGCGTCATACCCCCGTGGCCATACATCTTGCCCGACAATCCGTCATTCAAGGCCTCCAAATTGTTTCCCGCATTGTTAAAGTCGTGATCAATCCAAATCGCATCGAGATACTCAAGTAGCGGCCAATCTAACACGTCGATCCAAATTACCGGCTCCGCTGAATCATTTCCGTGGCCGTGCCACGTGCCGTTGGGCGTCAATATTAGATCGCCACGATTGGCGGCGCAGCGTTCGCCCTCGACAGTTGTATATCCGCCGCCGTCAGAAAGGATTGTGCGACTTGCATTGGGAGTGTGGCGATGTGTCTCGGCGTCGTCCCCGGGTTTGTATATGGATACCGCCACCCGGATAGAGTTGGTTACTTTAAGCGCGCCGTCAAACCCAGGGTTCATAAGTAAAAACTGTTGGCGTTCCGTAAATTCTAACGGCGCAATTTCGGCAATACGATGCAAATACGGTTCAAAATCCGCCCATTTCCAGAGCGTTGGTTGCGCGCGTCCTGGGCGATTGGATGCCGGCAAGTCAGGCCTATGCCAAGGGGGGTGCATTGGTGCGTTGGCATTGGTACGCAACCAAATATTCAGGGGAGCTGCAGCCTCATTCAATTTCTCCATCTCTATGAGTATGTCGTCTGGAAGCGCTGCATCTGCCAAAGTAGGGCGAAGATTTGTTGTCATCCTTCTATCAAACCCCTTCTATCACGTCCGCCCAAGCTTCGATCATCTCCGGTAAGACGGCACGAACATGGACGCTAAACTGGGTATAGCCCATTTCTTTTAGGGCCCGTATTTGGTCGCGTATTGCCTCCGGTTTCCCCGAGACCGTGGTGTTGCGTATAAGATCTCCTGTTATCAGGTGGCGCTCTTCGGGTCTCACGGCCATGAGGTGGTTCTTGTGATTTGACAAATAACGCGCTTCAGCGGGCTCATATTTTTGGTATATCTTTAGGTACTCAGTTACCAGAGACTGGAGTTTTGGGGGCGGTTTTTGACCAATCGAGCCAAATTGTGCCTCCTCAGCTAAATTATGGAGGATAATCGCGGATTGGGGTCCGGCTTGTGCCAGCACATAGTCGGCGTCCCAATCATCTTCTGACCTAAGTACAGCCCCGCCACTTATCGCGTTTGCCTCAAGGTCGGCGAGATCACGGCCAGTCTCGGTCCAGGCCGTTTTCATGTCGTTTAATGTTTCTTTGGCTCGCTCAAGAAGTCCAACTGTATTGGTCCACCGGTAGCCTTTTTCAGCAACCATGCGTCGTCCGCGTGGGCCAAGGGCTGAGACATGAACTGGGATTGGGTCTTCAATATTTATAAGGTTTAGTTCTGGGTTCATAAAACGTATCAGATGCATTTCGTTTTCTATATTTGCTTCAACCATCTCTCCAGCGAGTAGTTTTTCAACCACATGAATATAGTCGAACATAGTGGACAGCCTGATCGGGCCGAGCCCCATCGTACGTCTCCCCGTAAAACCAGTCCCATAACCCATATCAATTCGTCCGGGCGCGAGCGCGTTCAAACTTGCAAGGGCGTTGGCTGCGACTGGTGCTAGTCTGTTAGTAGGAATTAAAACACCGGTACCAAGCCGTATCCGGTCTGTTTTTATGGCGGTGACAGCCATTGACACGAATAAGTCAGCGTTGATCAACTGAGAATCAATAAACCACGCATAGTCGAAGCCGAGTTCTTCTGCACGTCGCACGATTTTCCAGGAATCCGCAGCTGGAGCGATATTGATTCCAAATTTCAATTTGCGTACCACCGTCTCTAATTTTACCCGCAATTAGAGCCTATTACGGAGAAATGGGCAATTACAGCGTATCAGGGTAATTATAAATAAATGCACGTAGCCGATATTCAATTTATGCTCAATAATGCGACTTCAACCGTACTAATTGGATTAGTAAATATGTTAGCGCTGTATCACAATTCAATGTCGTCATGTTCCCAAAAGGTTCGCTTGGCTCTTGCCGAAAAAGGGCTTGACTGGGAAAGCCGGCACTTAAACTTGCGGGCGGGTGATGCTCAAACCCCCGAATATTTGAGGCTCAACCCGAAAGGCGTCGTGCCAACCTTGGAGCACGACGGACATATAGTACCTGAATCCAGTATTATTCTTGAATATCTTGAAGACGCTTTTCCTGAACATTCTCTTCGGCCAAGAGACCCACGTGATGTGGCCCGAGTCCGGTTGTGGGCCAAGCGCTTGGATGAGGGTCACCATGACCTTGCGACGACCGTTTTAAGTGCGGGGG
>CAZOHS010000273.1:0-2283 GCA_964579285.1 uncultured Rhodospirillaceae bacterium
ATCATGAAAGTCTGCTTTCTTTTGGCCAGCACAAAATAAAAAATATCACAAGGGAGAAAAATCTCAGTCCAAGTGCTGACCTAGAGGAAGCCGCAGCCAATCTCTTTTCCATGATCCGTATGTTAGATCAATCGAGCAATCATGTCGCCGTGATGCCAATTCCCGATTCTGGGATTGGTCGAGCAATAAATGACCGACTACGCCGAGCAGCAGCACCGGACATCGCACCCTGACCCCGTTGCCCAAATGACCAACATGTTTTAAGCCTTTGGTTGAACGTTGGGTGGCGTATAATGAGCAATGAAAATTCAATTGAAGTAAAAAAGAACGTCTTGGATCGCATACTAAACGTTGTCGGCGACGTAGGTATAATTGCGGACGAAACAGATAAAACGCCCTACTTATCCGATGAACGCGGATACTACACGGGGAAAACGCCGCTGATCGTGCGGCCCGCAAACACCCAAGAGGTAGCAAACGTAATAACAATATGTAACGAAACCGGAACACCGGTTGTCCCCCAGGGGGGTAATACTGGGCTGTGCGGTGGAGCTACCCCCTATGAACACGGTGGCGAGATACTGATGTCCCTGACCCGGATGAACTCGGTCCGAGAAGTCGACGCAATGAACTACACAATAACGGTGGAAGCCGGAGTAATTCTTGCCGATGTTCAAGCAGCAGCGGATGCAGCCAACCGATACTTCCCGCTCAGCCTCGGTGGCGAAGGGACCGCACGAATTGGGGGTAATTTATCCACTAATGCTGGGGGCACCGGGGTGCTGCGTTACGGCCCTGCGCGCGACCTTTGTTTGGGGCTCGAAGCGGTCCTTCCTAATGGAAATATTTTGAATGGCCTGACCGGACTTCGCAAAGACAATACAGGATATGACCTCAAACAATTGTTTATTGGTGCGGAAGGAACACTTGGTGTTATTACCGTAGCGTGCCTAAAACTTTTTCCCAAACCGGTTGACTTACAAACGGCTTTTGTCGCTATCAAAGATCAACACGCCGCCGTGGAGCTACTTGCGAACGCGAGACAAACGACCGACGACGCCGTCGTAACGTTCGAATATATAACGCGCGAAGCCATCGAATTTGCATTAAAACATATCGACGGAACCCGAGACCCGTTACCGACACGATACGACCATTATATTCTAATTGAGCTTGCCGCTGGCGAAGCCACCTATAGTAAACTAAGAAATATGTTGGAAGTCGTATTAGAGAACGGTGCCGAGGACGGAATGGTAATCGACGCAGTCGTGGCCGAAAGCATGCAGCACGCAAAAGACTTTTGGAAAATCCGCGAAACCATACCCGAAGCGCAAAAATACGAGGGAGCAAGTTCCAAGCACGATATTTCTGTTCCGGTCTCCAGTGTGGCAGATTTTTTGATAGAAGCTTTAGCGGAGTTAAAATTATTGGTTCCAGGCATTAGACCGTGCGCTTTCGGCCACGTGGGAGACGGAAATATCCACTTTAACTTAAGTCGCCCAGAAGATATGT
Organism: uncultured Rhodospirillaceae bacterium; assembly: GCA_964579285.1. Classification (GTDB taxonomy): domain Bacteria; phylum Pseudomonadota; class Alphaproteobacteria; order MPNO01; family UBA830; genus JAYZQT01. The sequence continues at coordinate 1,513 of CAZOHS010000273.1, forward strand.
CGGACGAGGAGTTTTGGAAACTCGAACCAATAATTCACACAGCTGTCTATGAACGCGTAGTTAAGATGGGCGGCTCAATCAGCGCGGAACATGGTATTGGCCGCCTGCGCCGGGACGACCTTGAAAAATACAAGAACCCCGTCGCAATGGATGTCATGCGAACTATTAAAGCCGCCCTTGACCCCAAGGGCATTATGAACCCCGGTAAAGTACTGTAGGAGTAAATTTATGTCTGAATTCAGCGCGCCAGTGCGAGACATGCAATTTGTCATAGAAGAGCTCATAGGGCTCGAAGAGATAAATACTTTACCAGGTTTTGAGGATGCAACACCCGATGTAGTGCGTGCCATTCTGGACGAGGCAGGAAAACTCGCCAGTGAAATCTTAGCTCCCATAAACAAGACCGGGGACACGGAGGGTTCCCGGCTTGAGAATGGCGTTGTAATAACCCCAACTGGCTTCCAGGAGGCCTATAAAGCGTATGTTGACGGCGGTTGGAACGCATTACAGGTCAACCGCGAAATAGGCGGCCAGGGTTTGCCCCAGCTGGTAGCAACGCCTGTATTTGAAATGTGGGATTCCGCGAACCTCGCTTTCATGCTTTGCCCCGTTCTCACGATCGCTGCCGTGGAATGTCTCGAACAATTTGGAACAAAACAACAGAAAGAAAAGTGGCTCCCCAATCTCGTTACCGGAGAATGGACCGCAACAATGGTTTTAACGGAACCGAATGCGGGATCCGATGTCGGGGCGTTGCGGACACGCGCCAAA
>CAZOHS010000274.1:0-2248 GCA_964579285.1 uncultured Rhodospirillaceae bacterium
GCCGTCTTACGACCAACGCCAGGTAATTTGACTAACGCGTCGCGGTCGGCCGGAATTTCACTGCCGTGTTGGGCAATAAGTTGTTTGCTGAGGCCTATAACGTTTTTAGCTTTATTACGATAAAGCCCTATGGTCTTGATATGTCTGATTAGTTTTTTCTCACCGAGATTTAGCATTGCCTCAGGCGTATCGACGATCTTGAATAAGGATTTGGTTGCCCTGTTAACGCCAACGTCGGTTGCCTGGGCTGACAGCACCACCGCCACCAATAGCGTATAATTATTAACATAATTGAGTTCGCCAACCGGCTCAGGATTAGCACTCTGCATCCGCTCGTAGAACGTCTCGATATCAGCGCGCTTCATGCCCATTAGTCACCTATAACGTATAGAGCTAAACCGTTCACCCCCCCTAAACTAAAAATTAAAATGTTCTTAACCTTGATTATAAAATTTTATTCTTCTTGGTCTAAAGCCGGTCGCTAAGTAAGTTAATAACCATGATGAATTGGATGGCTTTAAAGACCGAAGAATTTGAAGAGATTGAATAGAGAAAAAGTCCTTTTCGATGCGACCCTTCATCCAAACGTGAGCCTTTCACCCCATGGCTTTCTCCTGCTTATGGCTTTTATAGCAACAATTTGTTTTTGTGCTGGTGTTGCTTTTGTCTTGGCAGGTGCATGGCCTGTATTCGGATTTTTGGGCATTGACGTTCTTCTAGTATATATAGGTTTCAAACTGAATTATTGGAATGCGCGCCGTTTCGAAACACTCCAATTGACAAACAAATTATTGACGGTCGAACGTGTGGCACCTTCAGGCAAAAGAGAAAGTTGGCACTTACAACCATATTGGCTTCAAGTTGAACTCGATGATAAGCCTGCACCAGGAGGCCGATTAATATTACGGTCGCACGGAAGGATTTTAGAAATCGGTAGTTTTCTTACCGCGGGCGAGAAAATCAATCTCGCACAAACACTACGAGAAGAGCTCGCAATGCTACGTTTGTAACATCTACTAAATTTCGCATCTAAATTGTTAGAGTTTATGCGTAATCTGACAGCGTATTGAATCATGTGCCCGTCCCGCCGGAAACAACCAATTTTATCTCGCTGAAAACAATAATAACCTGCTTCACGCAGTATTTGCCAAAGACGCAACGATGAAAGGCGTGGGCACAAATACTAAGAAAATTCGCGCGATCGCCTTGTTTATTTCCACGCTGGCCGCTTAACATATATGCGAATATAGCTTTACCGTTGGGACAAAAGCCTTATGCGTTAGAATCAGAAACGCTTTAAACCTTAGGCAATTTTAACACGTCAAACATGGAGTAAAGACCCGGTTTTTGGTCCTTCGCCCAAAGCGCTGCCCGCACGGCACCGCGCGCAAAAATTTGCCGACTACCCGCCTTATGTGTTAGTTCCAATCGCTCCCCATCGGCGGCAAATACAACCGAATGATCTCCGGGGACATCGCCACCCCTCAATGTCGCGAATCCGATGTCGCCCCGTTTGCGTTCACCCGTTTGACCCTCTCTCGAAAAGATGCCCGCCTCGTCAAGCAAAACACCGCGGCCCGCCGCGGCAGCTCGGCCAAGGCCTAGTGCGGTACCAGACGGCGCATCCACTTTGTAGCGGTGGTGCATTTCCAAAATTTCAATATCAAAATCTTCGTCAAGTATTTCCGAAACCTGTCGGGTCAACGCAAATAGGATATTAACTGCGAGGCTCATATTTGGGGCATACATTATTGGAGTTTTTTGTCCCGCAAGCGCCAGAGCCTGTTCTTGATCCGCGTCGAGGCCAGTAGTGCCGATGATATGAATGCAGCGGGCTTCTGCCGCGTTTTCCGCATTAGAAACTGTGGAAAGAGGGGATGAAAATTCTATTACCGCATCGCTTTGAGCGAAGAGTGCTGTGGCATCATCTGTAACCTCCAAACCTAGACTACCGATTCCAGCCAACTCGCCAACATCACACCCAATGGCATCACTACCCAAGATTTCGCTGGCTGCAACAATAGTGCATCCATCCGTATCCGTGACCTGGCGCACTACGGAGCCACCCATTCTTCCAGCCGCACCTACGACACCAATTTTCATGTCTCCCATTTCACATTCTCCACAGGAAATGACAAAGTCCTTACGAAAACAGAATATCTCCACAGATAAGGAGCGAAAAGAAAAATGGTTCCGGTTCAGATTGGAAGTAATTAGTCTGTCAGGTCCTCCCAAAGCTCCTTAGCAC
>CAZOHS010000275.1:0-2227 GCA_964579285.1 uncultured Rhodospirillaceae bacterium
CTTTCTGGGATTTGCGTCTCTGGAGTTCGCGACGCGGACGATTTTCTTTCCAGAATGGGTAGGTTTGTTGCCGACAACGACCGGCACTAACCCTCACTTCGGCAACTTTAATCTGCCAAATTTGCGTATCCGGCGTTTTAGTCCCGCCAACTATGATGTCGTCAATACAACAAACAACTTCGGGTTTAGAGACCGCCGGGACGGTTTTGAATCTGACCTGGGCGGTGTTTGGGTTTTCGGGGATTCAAATACGTTTGGCATGGGGCTAAACGATAGCGATATCTACACGGAATTAATGAACAAATCGGGTATTCCGACGGCAAATTTGGCCGGTTTGAGCAACAACTCGCAGAGAAATTTGCGAGTTCTCAGGCGATTGAAAGCCATGGGGTATCAGCCCAAAGCCGCAATGATAGCTTTGAGTATGAATTTCACGCCAACGCCGACCGTCGTTGAGGATCTGGTGATAAACGATGCAGCCTTATTGCCTGCTGCTCAACTGGGAAAGAAGCTGTCCAACCTGATGGGAGTGAAGATACCCCCCTTTCTACAAGTTAAAATAATGCTGTTGCGTAATGTGGCCACGTACGGATTTGTAAAAACGTATGTCGTGTCTATTCCCATGGTAAGGGACTATCTGCGCGACCAAGGCTTAGTGCAGGATATTGATTTACTCCCGATGGGCCCAGCCTGGTTGACAGATGTCTCGCGCCTGAGTGATGTGGAAGTCGCGGCTGCAGCTTTGGCGGATACGCTGGCTAACATGCGGGAGGTGCTCGGACCGATTCCATTCGGTGTTATTCTTTTGCCCAATCTACAACATCTTTACCCGGTACGGTTTAAAAAATATCTGACCCATATGGGCATGTCACCGATGACTCGAGATGCGGCTCAACCCTACGTGGCGATTAGGAGCGCTCTGGAAGCGCGACATATATCTGTTGTGGAGGTCTTGGACGCGTTGCGGGCGACGGGTGATCCTCAATTAGTTTTTTATAACGATGCGCATTTCAACGCAAAGGGCCATAAAGTCATTGCCAAGGTTGTCGGTGACTGGGTTGGCACCAGATGATCACCGCAATCCCCCCATTTTCCATTGATAGTCTGGGGTTTGCGGCATTAGCGACCGGTTCGTTGTTGGTTGCTTGGTCTCCGTGGCGGGATAGGTTCGTCGCCTGGTTGGTTTTTGCGAGCTTAGTTTTTCTCGCGACGTGGCTTGATTTCCGATCCGCAGGGATCTTTTTGGCATTCTTAGTACCTCCATACTTTGCAGTATGTTGGTTACGGAACACTAAGGGTCTCAACGGTCATTGGCCGCTTGCAATGATCATAGTTTGGCAGGTTGCGGTATTTGTTGCGGTGAAGGGTTACGCCGGACTTGAGGGTTTGCAGTTTTGGAACCAACCGATAGTGACAGTTGGCCTCTCCTATATTTTATTTCGCCAACTACATCTCGTGATCGAGGCCGCCAGCCACGGGGCTTTGCCTTTGACCTTTCCGCGGTATATTGCCTACACCTTGTCCTTCTGGACGATTTTGGCTGGCCCTATTCAACGTTATCCTGATTTTTGCAAGGGTATGGAGACAATTGGGCGGCCAAATTTGGATGTCGTTCTAGCGGCCCTGCATCGGGGACTCAACGGCGCCTTCAAGGCACTTTTGATTGCGCCGCTATTTTTTCAGCCGAAAAATGTCGTGTCGCTTATTGAACCGGGCGTAACATGGATAGATGGGGCTGTGGTCCTATATGCCTTTCCCGTATACCTTTATCTAAATTTTTCCGGGTATACAGATCTCGTTATTGCTGTGGCGGAACTTTGCGGCATGCGCACGATGCCTGAGAATTTCAATCGACCCTATTTGGCGCGAAACGTCCAGGACTTTTGGGGGCGCTGGCATTTATCGTTCAGTCACTGGATGCGAGATTACGTATTCATGCCGTTGAATTTAGCGGTGCATCGAAATTTACCGATGTCAATCCAGGGACTTGGCCTGGGGCTTTCTGTTCTTGGGACGTTCGTGTTAGTCGGGGCTTGGCACGGAACTACGGTTGAGTTTCTTATTTTTGGTGTTTTGCACGGCGCTGCGGTCATAGTTGTTTCTGTTACAGGCGAAGGCCTGAAACGTGTATTAGGGCGGCAGAGAAAAAAACGTATTTTAAGTCATCCTATTTGGATTGCTACGGCATGGGCCACAACCTTTCACTTTGTATGCTTTACCATTCTTT
>CAZOHS010000276.1:0-2220 GCA_964579285.1 uncultured Rhodospirillaceae bacterium
GCGCAGGCATTTGGTGCTTCGCCGGAATTAGTAACACTAGTGGCTGTAAGCTTTACAATGGGGCAAGCTCTATTTGGCCCATTTTGGGGATGGATGAGCGACAGGTTGGGACGGAAGCCGGTGCTGCTCCTGACAATTAGTGGGACCTTGTGCGCGTACGTTTTATTGGCCTTTACCAGCAGTTTAATGATGCTTTTTTTGGTTCGGTTTATCGGCGGCGCGATGGCTGCCAATATGGGTGTTGCAAATGCGTTGGTTGCAGACGTTACCACTCCCGAGGACCGAACAAAGAATATAGCGCGCCTGAGTGCCGCCGCTGGTTTGGGGTTTGTTGCCGGTCCAGCGATCGGAGGTATTCTCGCGGGTGTGGAGTTAGGGCGTTCTCCATTCTTCCTGCCTTATCTGACAGCGGCAATATTTTCTGCCTGTGCCCTTGTTCTGGCCGTAACCACGATAAAAGAAACCGTGGGGCGCTCTCAGAGATCAAAAGCTTTAGAGAGACCATTCTTTCGCGGATGGCATGCGACATTGCAAAATTCTCAAACACGGGTGTTACTCTTTTTGATGTTCGCACCACCTTTTGTTTTTGCAGGTATCGAAGTTGTGATCGTTTTGTGGTCCGAACGGGCCTGGGGCTGGGGACCCGAAGAGAACGGCTATTTTTATGCCTGGATGGGGGGGTGTCATGTTTTTCTACAATGGCTGTTGATTGGCCCATTAGCTAAATGGTTGGGGGAACGGTCCTTAATTACAATTGGAGCTCTTTCGCTCGGCGCAGGCTGCGTGCTTATGCCGCTGGTGACGTTTGAAATGGGTTTGTATATCGCGGCATTACTTATGATCTTGGGCACCGCCGCCTGCACCTCTTCGCTCAACAGCCTACTCTCACAATCGGCTGAAGCCAGTTATAGGGGGACACAATTGGGCCTGGGTCAAGCATTTGCGGGATCGGGGCGGATAGTCGGACCGGCGCTTTCTGGTATCGTATTTGCTTCTGTGGGTATTGACTGGCCATTTTTCCTCGGCGCTTTCGCAATGCTAGTAATGGCGTTGGCCAGTCGACTAATCATGGTCAGGCGGGCTTCCGATATTGTTTGTAACAAATGAAAAGTTACTCAAGAATTCTTGACGAAGCTTGTCAAGCCAACTACAAGTTCGCGCTTTCTGAGTGTCTTGTGATACCATTAAAACTACACGTAATGTTTTCAGGAACAAAAAATGTCCAGACGATGTGCTATGACCGGAAAGGGTGTGCTCACCGGTAACAATGTTAGCCACGCACATAATAAAACCCGCCGTCGATTTTTACCTAACCTACAAAACACGTCTCTTTTATCTGACGCATTAGGTAAAACGGTGCGCCTCCGCCTTTCTGTTAAGGCGATTAGGACAATTGAACAAAAGGGCGGGCTGGATACCTATCTTATGGAAACGGCCGACACAAAACTTCCCGATGGGGCCCGTGTGCTCAAGCGTAAAGTAAAGAAAGCGCTGACACCTGCTGATTGAAGGTTCGTTCCGATCGTGAAAAAGAGCCTGACGGAAAGTTCGTTGTGCTAAATAATTTCACACACTTCGTTGAAGTCATAACGGTATAATCTTGGACTTGTTATTCCTGCAAGGTCACCATAGCCGATATTGCATAGGAAATTAGACTTCCAATTCTTACCGTTAAGAAAGGCCTTGTCGGCGGCATCGGTATCAAAACCTCCCATCCCGCCGGCATCAAGTCCAACGGCCCGTACCGCCATGATTAGATACGCTCCTTGCAGCGTGCTTTGTTGAAAGGCAAATTTTTCCGCAAGTTGGGTATTTTCCTCGAATTTTTTCCCCAGTTCCGGGCGAACTGGGTAGAGCTTGGCAAAGTCAGTATAAAAATCCAAATCGAACGCAAGCAGCGCCGTTACCGGTGCCATCATAGTCTGCTCTACGTTAGCAGGCATAAGACAGGGCTTAAGTTTCTCTTTTGCTTCGTTTGACCGAATAAAGATTAACCTGCCGGGCTGCGTGTTAGAGCTCGTGGACCCGTATTTTACCAAATCATAAATTTCCCTTAGTTGGTGATCGGTGACGTCTTTTTTCTGCCACGCGTGGTGGGTTCTTGATTCTCGGAAAATAAGATCTAACGAGTGGTTATCTAAATGCGGAGTTTTTTCGCGAGAAGTGGTGATACGTTCTCGTGCCTCGAGCAGGGCTTTTTCTTCGAACATTAGTTAATTT
>CAZOHS010000277.1:0-2211 GCA_964579285.1 uncultured Rhodospirillaceae bacterium
AGATCAAGAACACCTGTTTCGTCGCTACAACGAATACGGTATGGGATCCCCCGGCCAGGCGAAGGAGCATGTTTGTCAACAGTAATAACTATTGTGGCTATTGAGCCTTCCGCGGCATCCGCTATCTTGGGTGCGTATCGACGATCGATTACACCAGAAGGAAGGTGCCATAAGAGGTCGATAATTTGTGAGCCTGTAAAACGTTCTAGAGCATTTCCTATCTTTGGACCGATACCTGGTAATCGTGTCACATGAGTAAAAATGGGGAAAAGATGCTTAGGGCGCATAAATTTGTCTAAAACCTTGCTGACATCTGTTTATGAGAAATTTATACAGGGTTCTGCGCGAGGCTGGAATATTGAAAGACATAGAAAATACAAAAAGGCGACTAAGGTTTCGAAGCTGGCGGCGAGGCACCAAAGAAAGTGATCTGGTTATTGGTGGTTTTGCGGATAAATTTTTGGACCAACTTTCTTCAGAGCAACTGCGGCAATTTGAAACTTTACTTGATCAAAATGATCACGATGTATTGAGCTGGGTTAACGAGGTTTCTGACCCACCAAAGGACTATGACACCAACGTTCTTAAATTAATTAAACATTTTAAAAAAACTCTTTAACCCGTTGTTATTAAATAAATTAAATAAATGGACGTTATAAAAGATAAAGCCTTAGTGACGGGCGTTCCTGAAGGATACGATGCCGTCGTTCTAACGCGCAACGTATTTGAGGCATTGCCCAGTCCTCTTCACCTTCACATCGCGCGTGACGGACAGCGAATGATGGAATTGGCTGAGACCATCAACTTTTTTTCTTCTAGCATCGAAATCATTACATTTCCGGCCTGGGATTGTTTACCCTACGATCGCGTTTCTCCAAAGCGGGATGTGGTTGCCAGCCGGGTGGATAGTTTAACGAGGCTCGCAAATAGGCAAGCACCGAGTTTTAAAAAAGTTATTGTTATTTCTACTGTAAACGCCATTTTGCAACGAATTCCCACCCCCGATTTTTTTGATCAGTTAACCCGCGAAATTAGAGCAGGGTCCCAGATTGATATTGAAGAATTTAGTCGATTTCTTGGAGAATGCGGCTTTGACCGGACGGCGACAGTACGAGAACCCGGAGAATATTCGGTTCGTGGGGGTATTATAGATATATATCCTCCTGGAGAACTGCTCCCAGTGCGGATCGATCTTTTCGGGGATAGCGTGGAGAAAATTAGAAAATTTGATCCAATTAGCCAACTCACTACTGGTCAATTAGAGAAGACCTTAATAAACACCTCAAACGAGGTAATTTTAAACGCTAATTCCATTAGTCAGTTTCGCGGAGCATATCGTGAAACTTTTGGCTCGGTTGCAGACGATCCATTGTACACTTCCGTCAGCGAAGGTAGAAAACAAATTGGCATGGAACATTGGCTCCCGCTTTTTCATGGGAACCTGGCAACGTTATTTGATTACCTTCCCTCAACATCGATTTCATTAGATTATGAGGTAGAACCAGCTTTAGATGCGCGATGGGCTCTGATTAACGATTACCATGATGCTCGTATTACTTTTGCGAAGAACGAAGACATAAAAAAAACGCGTGAACGCCAGACTTATCGGCCACTATCCCCAGAAAAATTATATCTAACGTCCAAGGAACTCGGAGATATATTTTCAAATTTCAAAGTCTCGCAATTTTTCCCTTTTGCTGCCCCCGATAAAAGTTTTTCATCTAGCTATAGCCAAATCATTTCCGGAAAAGCCAGTCGATCACCAAATTTCAGCGCCAACCGTATACCTGTTTCCAATGATAGAGCAGTCGTTGGTGGGGAAATAAACCCGGTATTTAAGGGACTTAAAGATCGACTTTATTTCGAAAAAGAAAAGGGAAATCGTTGCATTATTACGGCCCTTACAAAGGGTTCAAGGGTCCGTTTAGAACAAATTCTGAAAGATAATAAAATTAGTAATTTACAATCTGTTTCGGATTGGAACGGGGTCACGAACATAGCAGGTGACGAGGTTGCTCTGGCGGTTCTGCCAACTGAACATGGCTTTACTAGTGATGGCCTTTTCTTAGTGAGTGAACAGGACATTCTTGGTGAGCGAATAGTTCAACCTCAGAAACGACGAAGAAGCGCCGAAGATTTCATCAAGAATATTTCTGAAATTTCGGGTGGCGATTTTGTCGTGCATGTTGAGCACGGGATTGGCCGGTATGA
>CAZOHS010000278.1:0-2197 GCA_964579285.1 uncultured Rhodospirillaceae bacterium
CCACGCTGATCGCCACTTCGGAAACCAATAAAGTACCGTAAAACCCAAATTCAATGTCTTTTTCGATATCATAACGGATTGCCGTTTCGTTGAGACGTGTTAAATCCTGTGTAAATGTTGGTATTACAACATTTGCGACGCCCCGCAGATTTTCCAAAGCCCATGCGCGTGCTTCATCTTTCTTATATGACGGCATTATTAATTCTCCTTTTTAATCTAGGCGAAGATACTTCGCTGAACGCAAACGTTTAAATTTTCTAAGTCATAAACTTTTTCGATAACTCAAATGGCATCTCGGTATAATCCCCTGATTCCAATGCGTTGAGATAACAAAGTTCTGCAATCGCAATATCCTGAACAGCCGCGCCCACAGATTTGTACATAACGATATCATTATCCGAACGTCGCCCCAGCTCAGTACCTCGCACAAGATCGGAGAGTGAAATCAGCTTGTTCTCAAACTTGACACCGGCCTCGCTCGCGTGAAGCATATCGCCGGTTTGATCCGAGACTTCCTCTGGCATATCCGCGACAATAACAGAGGCAAACTTTACGCAGTCCGGATCAATTTCCCGCTGCTCGGGCAAGGTCGAGCCAATTGAAACCACGGTCGTACCCGGTTGAAGCCAGGAGCCTAGTAAAATTGGCGATTCATCAAAAGAGCGCGCTGCCGCTACAACCAAATTGGAATTTCGCACACCCTCTGCAGGTTCCGCGATTGCCTGGCAGGGTATACCCGTCTCCTCGGTGAAGGATTTTGCGAACGCCTCTCGATTAGCCACAGTCGGACTATATACATTGGCCCGGCTGATACGGCATGCCGTTGCAAGCGCTCGCGCATGCGTCTGTCCCTCCGTACCGGAACCAAGGATCGTAGCGACAAGATCGACCTTTTGAGGGACGAGATATTTTGCCGCGACTGCCGAAGCGGCGGCAGTGCGCACAGCTGTCAGGTGTTTTGCGTCCATCAATACGCGTAACTCGCCCGACTCCTGGTCAAACAAGGCGACGAGATAGGTGGTACCGCGCCCGCGTCCCAGGCCGAAAAGTTTTGCGCCCATTAGGTGCCGATTGGGCGATACCGCTGCCAAGGCGCGAAACCAGACATCGTTTCCGCGTGCCACAACACGCGGCGGACTTAATGCATCATCAAGTTCGCCCCCGTAAGTTGCCTCCATACAATCTATGGCTGCGCCCCAATCAAAAACGCGTTCCGTCTGTTCGGCTGAAATAAACACTGGGTTCGCGTGCTTACCTCGCGCTTCCGAAATCAAAACGTCTATATTTTCTGCGGACGATGTCTCTGCTTTTCGTAAACTTTCCGTCATAATATCATTGTGCAAAGCCTGGTCCAGTGTCCCATGCTGCGACCACATGGGGACCAAATTCCCATTCCCGCGGCACCCAGTCGTCAGTTAGATAATCCATGTCCGCGTAATATTCGACCTTGCCACCGCATGGGCTGTCGAAGTACCAGAAATAGTTGGAGCCGATGTGGTGGCGGCCCGGCCCTGTGAAGGACTGCCACCCTTTTCTCTCGAGATATTGGCCCGCCATTGCCACGTCGTCAAAACTACTGAGTGCGTACGAAGCGTGATCGATGCCAGCAAGATCTTCTTCTACGTGAAAGAGAAAGATATTGTGATGGTCGTGCGATCCCTTACTGCGAAGGAAATAACCCTGACCAGTAGCGAAACTATCGGTCAATACGAAGCCTAGCCGCTCTGTGTAAAACTCATAGGTCTCTTGTAAGTTTGGTGCATGGATAACAACGTGACCTAGGTGCAAAATCTTTGCTTTTTCGGAAAATTGGAAGCGTGTGTCGACGCGTACTGGATTACCCAGCGTGTTTATTTGCCCGGGTTTATCGACTACGGCTTGCATCTGTGTTACGCAGAAACCCAATCCATAGCCCATCGGATCAATCGACCAAAGGATCCCATTCTCGTCGCGGGTTACGTCCCGATCCTTCGACAACTCCGCCCCGATCTGCTCCAACGCGTCCGTCGAAGGAACACTCCACACGACTTGTCTCAATTGGGAGCCCGCCGTCACGGCCGGCGGCAAAGTAGGGTCGTTTTCTTTACGTAAAATTATCGTGGAATTTTCTTCAGTACGGAATGTGGTGCAGGCCGCCGAAGCCTCAACCAGCTGAAGACCAAAATCCTCGTTAAAGCGTGAGCAGGTGTCCATGTCT
>CAZOHS010000279.1:0-2191 GCA_964579285.1 uncultured Rhodospirillaceae bacterium
AACTTCAACAAAATAACCCAACACATTGTTGTGACGAATCTTTAAAGATGAAATCGCCGTTTCATTAGCGTAGCGCACCTGCAGCCGCGCGATATGCTTTCTGCTCTCGTCTCTCAGTCCTCGTAGTTCATCTAATTCCGCGCTATAACCCTCTCGAATAAACCCGCCATCCCTCGCTAACAAGGGCAGCTCTGTTTCTAGCGCTTGGGTTAGCTCCCCAATCAGGTCAATTTGCAGGGTTAAGTGCCTTCGCGCCTCAGTTATTTCCGAGGGTGTTTCCCCGGCCTCCGTCAAAATCGAAAATATTTTGCATCCCACCTCCAACCCGCTTTTTATTGCAGCAATATCTCGGGGACCTCCCCGGCCCAGTGTAAGACGTGTTTCAGCACGCTCTATATCTGCCGCTTCGCGCAGAAAAGACCGAACGTCTTGGCGACAAGAAGAACGATCGATAAACCACGACACAGTGTCATGCCGAGCCCTAATTTTCGCAACATCAGTTAGCGGCGCCGACAATCGAGCAGCCAGTAGCCTTCCGCCAACGGCTGATACTGTTCTATCAATCACAGATAATAGTGATCCCTCATAGGCGCCGCTTGTCGTCCTGGTTAACTCAAGATTAACGCGGGTAGCCGGATCTATCTCCAAGGTGTCTTCTCTGCAAACTCTCTGTGGTCGCTGGAGCGGGGGCATCCGACCTTTTTGGGTCAACTTTATATAGGTGACTATTGCACCACACGCCGAAACCTCGGCACGTCCAAAATCACCAAAAGCTTCAATGGTTTTGACGGAGTATAAAATTTCTAGCTCTCGCCTCGCAGATGCACTGTCAAAGTAGTTATTACCTCGAATTGTTAAGCCGTCACGCAGCTCACAAAATACCCCCGTATATTCTGGTCGGCTCGCGAGCTTTTCAGATAACAGTAATTCCTCTGGAGAAATTCGCGCCAGCGCCGCGGCCAATCCTTCTTCTTTTAGAGTTTGCACATAAAATGAGCCCGTTGACATATCAACCCAAGCGAGACCTAAATCACCCCGCACTTCGGAAACCGCGGCCAAGTAGTTGTTAGAGCGCGCATCGAGAAGATTGTCTTCCGTTATAGTGCCCGGGGTAACCAAACGCACAACCTCTCGCCTTACGATCGATTTTGGGCCACGCTTCTTTGCTTCCGACGGATCCTCGGTTTGCTCGCAAACGGCCACCCGAAAGCCTTTTTGTATTAAACGCGCTAGATACGATTCTGCCGCGTGGACAGGTACACCACACATAGGCACATCAACACCGTCATGTTTGCCCCGCTTTGTAAGCGTGATGTCTAATGCTTCAGCCGCTTGTTCAGCATCAGTGAAAAACATTTCGTAAAAATCGCCCATCCGAAAGAAAAGCAAGGCGTCGGGATTTGAATCCTTTATTTCAAGATATTGCGCCATCATGGGCGTAACAGGCGTACTTAGGGCCACCGATGGACTTTTAATGGGGTTAGGCGGCAAATCGGTCAAGGGGGATTTCTTGGCAACATCTTTCACGTTGCAAAAGTAACACAATGAGCGGCTCGCACGGAGAATCGGTTAAAAAATATTCTGGAATCAAAAGGAAACGCTGCATACATTACCAAGCAAAAATTGCGCCTGGTGATCGAATGTCGGTTCTAGATCCCAAGGAATGATGCCGGAACTGCAGCGCTATAAAAAACTCGTCACGTAAATATGCCCTTGAGCATAAAGAAAAATGCGGCAGCGAGAAAACCGCCCGCCGGTAAAGTTACAATCCAAGAAAGAAATATACTCCCGATTACACGGAGATCGAGTGCCGCAATACCGCGGGCGAGCCCAACGCCCATAACTGCTCCAACCGCAATGTGGGTTGTAGACACCGGCATCGCTGTCCGCGAGGCAATCACAACCGTGAGGGCAGCACTGACGGTAGCACAAAAACCACTAGTGGGCGTTAGCGACGTTATTCGGCTACCAATCGTGCGCATTACTCTGTAGCCGTATGTAGCAAGGCCTAACACTATTCCAGCCCCACCGAGTGCTAAAATCCACGTAGGCATTGGCAGGCGCTGGGCCACTTCGCCACCGGTTTGAATTAGTCCGTACACGGCGGCCAATGGTCCAACACCGTTCGCAACATCGTTTGAACCGTGTGCAAATGCCATCGCACAAGCAGTAAATACAATCATGGGTGCGA
>CAZOHS010000280.1:0-564 GCA_964579285.1 uncultured Rhodospirillaceae bacterium
GACGATACAGAGGCAGAAGAAGCAGTTGCATAGTATACGCGTTTAGGTTTCATAGAGGCGGCCAGTATGGCCGCCTTTTTTGTTTGGGCCCAATATTCATATTGGGGTTTAATAGGATAATGTTCGCGATGAAACTACGGTCCTTTGTTCTCGTTCTAGGTAGCATATCACTTCTTTTGTTGTCGACATCGGTGTCTGCCCAGAAAAAGGTGGTACCCGAGAACCGCGACGAAATTGCCCTTTCCTTTGCGCCATTAGTAAAATCTGCGGCACCAGCGGTTGTCAATATTTATACTCGGCGTGTTGTTCAGCGTCGAACGGTATCGCCACTTTTTAATGATCCATTTTTCCGAAGGTTTTTTGGGGAACAGTTTTTTAGGGGTTCGCGTACGCAGAAACGTATTCAAAACTCCCTAGGTTCTGGAGTCCTTGTTGGAGCCGATGGGCTGATTATCACTAATCATCACGTTATTGATAAAGCGGATGAAATAACCGTTGTACTAACAGATCGCCGTGAGTTCGATGCGGAGGTGGTTACACGAGATGAACGGACTGATCTAGCTG
>CAZOHS010000280.1:673-1860 GCA_964579285.1 uncultured Rhodospirillaceae bacterium
CGTGGTGGAGGGTCTAACGGTATAGGCTTCGCAATACCATCAAAAATGGTAGAGACTGTTATCAGTGGCGCGGAGACCGGTGGGCGGGTAGTAAGGCCATGGATTGGCGCTACTGGGCAGTCTGTTGATGCGGAATTTGCCAGTTCCTTGAGGCTTTCTCGCCCATTCGGGGTGCTAGTAAATAAAGTCTACAGGAATGGCCCGGCCGGAGCGGCAGGGTTGAGGGTTGGTGACGTAATCGTATCAATAAATGGAAAGCCCATTCCGGATGCCAATGCGCTTAAATTTCGTATCGCGACGATGGCTGTGGGCGGAGCCGCAAAGGTGGGTGTTTTGAGGTCCGGCCGCCAATCAGAGCTATCGATTAAACTAATTCCCGCTCCAGAGGTGCCGCCAAAAGACCTAACGCTATTAACAGGTAAAAATCCCTTCGCGGGGGCAGAAGTCGCCAATTTGTCACCAGCCCTGGCGGAAGAACTATCACTAGAGGGTGACTTAACAGGGGTAATTATTGTCCGTATACGACGTCAATCAACGGCAGCTCGAATTGGTTTGGCACCGGGCGACACTTTGTTACGACTTAACAGTTTAGATATAGTGTCAGTTGCTAAGCTAAAAAGTCTGTTGCGCCAAAAATATACGGCCTGGCGAATAGAGATTAAACGTGCCGGCCAAATACTGCAGATAAATCTGCGAGGTTGAGCGTGAGCCAGGATACTGACAGCCTTTTCCAAACAATTACGCCGCGGCCGCTCGCTGATAATATGCGGCCAAAAAAACTAAATGACGTTATCGGACAGGACCATCTTACTGCCGCCGAAGCACCATTAGGCCGAATGTTAGAAGCGGGTCGGTTATACTCTATTATTTTTTGGGGACCACCGGGTACGGGGAAAACCACTCTCGCACGTCTATTGTCAGAAAACCCAAATTACGATTTTGAGGCCCTATCTGCGGTGTTTGCAGGTGTCGCAGACCTCCGTCGTGTATTTGACACGGCTAGACAGCGACGGAGCGATGGAAAAGGGACGTTATTATTTGTTGATGAGATTCATCGTTTCAACCGATCACAGCAAGATAGTTTTTTGCCGTTGGTCGAGGACGGTACGGTGGTCCTCGTTGGTGCGACGACCGAGAACCCTTCCTTTGAATTAAATGCCGCTCTTTTGTCGCGTTGCAAAGTGTTA
>CAZOHS010000280.1:1870-2161 GCA_964579285.1 uncultured Rhodospirillaceae bacterium
AAAACGCCTGGAGCGGCCGGCCCTCCGCGAACTTATATTAAGGGCAGAAAAAAAATTAGGCAGAAATTTGCCTTTATCTGCGGACGCGCGCACGGCACTTTGCGATATGGCCGACGGCGATGGGCGTTACTTGCTAAACTTGGTTGAAGAAGTATCAAGCGTCGCTACAGAAACACCATTAGACGTATCCGCACTAACAGAGTTTACAAATAAGCGCGTCCCAATATACGACAAGTCACGCGAAACGCATCATAATCTTATTAGTGCGCTCCACAAGTCACTCAGGGGATC
>CAZOHS010000281.1:0-2159 GCA_964579285.1 uncultured Rhodospirillaceae bacterium
CTGAGATCGAAAAACTTAAACCGGAGCGTATGCGTGCAC
This sequence comes from uncultured Rhodospirillaceae bacterium, assembly GCA_964579285.1. Classification (GTDB taxonomy): domain Bacteria; phylum Pseudomonadota; class Alphaproteobacteria; order MPNO01; family UBA830; genus JAYZQT01. Next base: position 40 of record CAZOHS010000281.1, read on the forward strand.
TCGTGCAAGTCTGGCCCTTAGTGGCGTTGATTGTAGGAATTATTGGAGGTTTATACGCGGGAATTGTGACTCCGACAGAGGCGGGGGCAGCTGGTGCTGTGCTTTCGTTTCTAATAGCTTTTATTCAGGGCCGCCTGAATTACGCGGTTTTTCGTGATAGCCTTATTGAGGCTATTAACGCTACGGCTCGTATTTTCTTCGTTGCGGTCGGGGCGGTCATGTATACCAAATTCCTTGCGTTAACGGGAATGCCGTTTTTCCTCGGAAATTTAATTGGCAGTTGGGCCTTAGACCCACTACTCCTGGTGCTCGCGGCGTCAATTATCTACGTGATCTTAGGAATGTTCCTAGACCCCCTGGGACTTCTTCTACTGACCTTGCCAATTCTTCTTCCAATGTTCGAAGGGCTCAACCTTGATTTGGTTTGGTTCGGGGTGTTGGTTGTGAAGTTTCTCGAAATAGGACTTCTAACGCCGCCTGTTGGGTTCAATGTTTATGTGATTAAGAGCGTCGTTGGTGATAAAATTCCGCTTGAGACAATCTTTCGTGGGGTTGGCTGGTTTCTTGCGTGTGAGGTAATTGTTGTTGCGTTACTTGTTGCCTTTCCAGAAATTTCACTCTACCTGCCGAGTACCATGAACTAAAATCGGTAGAGTTTTATCTGCCCGCTAGGTCTACTAAAGTTTCAGATAAAACCCGGGCACCTTCAGCCAAGTCTTTGGGGTTTGCGTTTTCAGCCTCATTGTGGCTAATGCCCCTCTCGCATGGCACAAATATCATCCCGGTCGGACACACAAAATGTAATTGTCGCGCATCATGCCCCGCACCCGAAAAAATTCGAGTATTTGATATTCCAAGCGTATTACTAACGTTTTCAATCAAGGTAACTATTTTTGAGGGAAAGTGAATCGATTCGGCTTCTGCTATACGCCAGGTTTTTACGTCACAGGCTATCACTTGATCCTTGCAAATATTATCAACGTCCAACGCAAGCCGTTCCAACAAAACGGAATCCGGGTGTCGTATATCGATGGAAAAAAGGGCCCGACTAGCAATGACGGAAGGTACATTTGGTTGAAGAGTAATCATGCCAATCGTAAACCGAACATCATCGTCCACATATAATTTCTCATGCAGTGCGGAAACCATTCTACTGGCCTCCCAAAGTGCATCCTTTCGCGCCGCTCTTGGCGTGGTGCCGGCGTGGGCTTCCTCACCTTTTACTTCTACCCGCATTCGGCGAACGCCTTGTATACCGGTCACCACCCCAATAGTTTTACAACTGCGCTCGAGTATTGGGCCCTGCTCTATGTGCGCTTCAACAAACGCGAAAACCGGTCTTTTAAGCGCGACACTCTCAGCGCTAGGTGTGGCCTCTAGCACTGTTTTCAGGCTCTCTTCAACTGAAACACCGCCCTTGTCTTTAACTTCGAGAATTTTTTCAAGGGGTCTTATGTCGGAGAATGCCTCAGAGCCCATCATCCCTGGCGCGAAACGAGACCCCTCCTCGTTCATCCATACGGCTATTTCTATTGTTCGTTTTGTTTTTATACCCGCTTCGGTAAGTGCCTGGATTGCCTCAAACCCGGCCAAGACACCGTAAGCACCATCAAATTTTCCACCAGTAGGTTGGCTATCGATGTGAGAGCCGGTCATCACGGGGTCTAAATCCGGATTGATACCTTCTTTTCGAAAAAAAAGGTTACCTGCATCGTCGCGAAGTGGCTTTAGGTTTAACTCTTCTGCCCACGTGAATAATTGTTTTCTCGCGTCAATTTCTTCATTTGAAAGTGCTTGGCGATTAACACCCCCAAGCGCGGTGGCTCCAAAATTGGCCAGCTCCATATGGTTTTGCCACAGTCGCGTTTCATCGACAAAATCAGAGGCTTTCCTTTCACTGTTTGTCACTGTTTAGCCTTCTTTATCGTCGGTTAGACCTGAAAGTAATGCGGATGCGCCGGCATAAGGTCCCTTCTCCACCCAACGCTGAGCGGAGACCATAGAAAAGAATTCTGCGAGAACCGAATTGAACATTCCGGGCTCTTCGAGGTTTATTGTGTGTCCCGTTTTCGGAACAATCCAGAGACCTGAGGCGGGGATTGTTCTCTTAAGGTAAAGTG
>CAZOHS010000282.1:0-2110 GCA_964579285.1 uncultured Rhodospirillaceae bacterium
GCCATTCACCTCCGGAGGGCGATCATTCAATATACTCGGCACTTGTTCTTGGTTTAAGGGATTATGTACGTAAAAATAAATTTGGTGGAGTGATAATAGGGTTATCCGGTGGCGTTGATTCGGCCCTTACAGCGGCAATTGCAGTCGACGCTCTTGGTTCAGACAGAGTTCAGTGTGTAATGATGCCCTCACCTTATACTTCACAAGAAAGCCTCGATGATGCTTCGGAAGCCGCCGTTCTTCTCAATATTGACCTGACTTCAGTGTCTATCGAACCGGCGATGTTGGCCTTTGACGAAATGCTTAAAGAAGCCTTTGCCGGTACTGAATTAGGCATTACTGAGGAAAATATTCAGGCGCGTGCGCGTGGTTTAACTTTGATGGCCCTTTCCAATAAGACAGGCTCGATGGTGGTTTCCACGGGTAACAAGTCAGAGATGTCTGTTGGTTACGCCACCCTTTATGGGGATATGTGCGGCGGATATTCTGTACTTAAAGACGTCTATAAGACCAAGGTGTTTGAACTTTGTCGATGGCGGAATTTATACCGACCCGAAGGTTCTTTGGGACCAGAAGGGTGCGTTATTCCGGAAAATATTATTTCAAAACCGCCAACTGCGGAATTGCGGCATAATCAAAAAGATGAAGACAGCCTTCCACCCTATGACTTATTAGATGATATGCTTAGGGGGCTAAATGAAGAAGATATGAGCATTGATGATGTCGTAAAACGGGGTCATGATCGGGCTTTGGTCCTCAGAGTTTGGCGGATGTTACTTGGAGCGGAGTACAAGCGACGACAAGCTCCCCCAGGTGTAAAAATCACCGGACGTTCTTTTGGTCGTGATCGCCGATATCCAATTGTGAACGCCTTCCAGGGACGTCCATAATTTTCGCTAGGAACTATTGATATTGGCTCTCGTGAGTGGAGAGGTATATTTTGTGGAGTGCACACTCAAAATAAATTGTATCGTGCGTGTTACGGTAGTTACTTCTTATCCCTGATTCTAGGTTGAACGGTTTTCTTAGATGTCTGCACCGGTAATTATTCTGGTTAACCCAACCCTCGGCGAGAATGTCGGTGCAGCTGCGAGAGCAATGATGAATTTTGGGTTGTCGGAGTTGCGTCTGGTTACCCCCAAGGGCGATTGGCCAAACCAAAAGGCGATCAATACCGCATCCGGCGCGGAAGCTATTTTGGAAAACGCTTGTTTGTTTCAGACGACACAGGAAGCGATAGCTGACTTAAATCGATTATATGCTACGACTGCGCGGGTTAGAGACATGATCAAACCGGTTTTAACCCCTCATCAATTGGCAGAAAAGTTACATGTGAATTATGCTAAAGGCGAGAAATCAGGGGTTCTGTTCGGTCGAGAGGCTAAGGGCTTGCATAATGAGGATATAGCGATTTCAGAAGCCATTGTTATGGTGCCAGTGAGCGATCAACATCGTTCAATTAATCTAGCGCAATGCGTTTTGTTGATAGGGTACGAGTGGTTTCAGTCTACAAATCCTCGGGCTCGTAAGGATTTACGGCGAAAGGGTAGCGCCGTGGCATCCCATAAGGAAATTAATGACTTTTTTGAGCACTTAGAAAGCGAGTTAGACGATTGTGGGTTTCTATATCCGCTGGAAAAGCGTGCACGCATGGTGCGTAACATTAGGAATATTTTTACCCGCGTCGGTTTGAGCGATCAGGAAGTAAAGACACTTAGAGGTATAGTATCGGGGCTATCAAATCCCCGCGATAGATCTTCCTAACTTTTTCCAACGACGTACTGCAACAAACGCCCATACAGCCTCAATAACGCCAAAAGGCCAGGCACCTTGGAGGAATCCATAACCTGATCCTAAAATACAAGCCCCTGCAAACGCTAGAATATAAATATTGTTGCGTTCTTCAAGGGCATAAAAGACTAACATGAGTGTAACTGCGGTTAACCCGAAGGCATCTAATAAAGTCATGATTATAACCTGTGAAAAGAGCGCAAGATGAACTGTGTTGAATTACGAGTATGTAGGAACCAAGCTAATTGACAAGGCAATGCGGCTCCCTATACTCCGTCGCCATTCTCGGGAATGTGGATATTGCAGCTACTCGCAGTGT
>CAZOHS010000283.1:0-2065 GCA_964579285.1 uncultured Rhodospirillaceae bacterium
CATTAAAGCCTGAACGATTAATCAAGTCTTTAAGTCGACCAACGAGGTGAAGTTGCCCATCATCGTCGAAGAAGCCCAAATCCCCTATCGATAGCCAGCCATCGCCATTTATAGCAGCCTGAGTGGCGCCAGGGTCCCGGTAGTATCCGAGCATTATATTTGGACCGCGACACTGTATTTCGCCGGTTTCTCCAGAAATCAAAGGAACGCCGTTCTTATCAATAACTCGTACATCCATACCATAGAATGGAAAACCGACGGCGCCTGGGTTTGCTGGCATGGCAGGTGTACTCGCAGCAATAGGAGTACACTCCGTCGCGGCATAGCCAATACTAAGTTTCATGCCAAAAACTTCCTCAACCCGATCACATAATTCCTGATCGACGGGAGCTCCCCCGCCAAATATTTCCTTAAGACTTGAGAAATCTATTTCTTCCAGACTATGGCGCACTTGGTCAACCAATGCTGAAATCATTGGCGGTGCTCCGTAGATATGGGTCAATCTGTGCCTTTTAATTCCCTCGATAGCAAACGCCGCATCAAAACGCGTAGCGACTTCAACAGCACCACCACCGTACACAACCGGAAGAAAAATTCCGGTGAACCCCAAAACGTGCACAAATGGTGCAACTAAATACGGACAGTCACCGGGGCTAAACCCTCGACGCGAAGAAACTATCGCATTCTGATATATAAGGGCTTTGTGCCCGAGCATCGCAGCCTTTGGCACTCCGGTGGTCCCGGACGTAAATATAAGTACGGCAACTTGTTCGTCGGTCCGAGCGGGTAATGGCTCGGGTTCGCCACTCGTATTTTGTCCCCCTATCGCAAATACCCCGTATGCCGGATCCTCTTGGCGCACCGATTGCGGGGGCACTAAGTTGTGCATTTCCGGTTTATCGCCCGCCGCACACACGATTAATCTAGGCTTGGCGCGCTCCACCATTACCTCGACTTCGCGCCGGGAAATCCTTTCATTTGCGAGAACCGCCCAAGCATCTAACGCTGTGATCGCATAAAACAGACCAATTCCAGTAAACCCATTCTCCATAATAAGTAACACCCGGTCACCCGCCCCGACACCAGCATCCGTGAGAACGGACTTCATCTTTTCCACGCCGGAAACCAGGTCTGAATAATTGTAGGTCCTATGACCGCTGTAAATCACGGGGTCCTGCGGGCGCTCCGTTGCCCTCTGCGTTAGCACATCAATCAAGCGTGTGGGCAAAGTGTTTATGAACTCCGCCCTTTCTTGATCTGTCGCGAGATCCGTTTCACGCGTCACTACCAAAACTCCGATTCCTTCTTTCGTACGTAAAAAATTTAACAAACCTTGGTTATATTCTTCGATACCAACAAAACTTGCGGCTGGTTTATACTAGTTTCTAAGGTGTTGGGTGTCAGTCTCGGGTGTTAAAATAATTTCGTGGCACTACTTGTCCTGGCCGTCACCACTTTTAAATAAGACATTAAGGTTGTAAAATAAATTTATTTGCAGTTACAACTAATTACAAAACTCCAACTGATACTGGAAACCATATATGGCTATTGATTTTGGGTACTTTACCCTGTCCGACAACTACTATCCGGACAACCCACGCACCGCCAGCGATTTTGTTCTTGAGATAAGAGAGCAGGCAATTTTAGCGGATAAACTTGGTTATCATTCGGCTTGGATAGGCGAACACCATTTTGACCGCCTCGGCGTGAACTCCCGGCCAGATATCCTACTCGCAAGCATAATACCTGAGACGGAGAACATCCGCTTTGCTCCAGCCGTAAATGTGTTGCCCCTCCATCATCCAATACACGTCGCCGAAGCATGGGCTACCATTGATCTCCTGTCAGGCGGGCGTGTCGATTTTGCAACCGGTCGTGGTTATGACCAGGAGGAATACGCTCCCTTTGGCGCCGACTTTATGCAATCGGCGGAAATGTTTGAAGAAGGTATAGATGTTTTGTGGAAGGCGTGGACCGAAGAAGGGTTTTGGTCACATCACGGGAAGTATTTTAATATTGATGAAATGTCCATAACGCCAAAGCCGATACAAAAACCTATCCCGTT
>CAZOHS010000284.1:0-2060 GCA_964579285.1 uncultured Rhodospirillaceae bacterium
CGGCTTCGTTCGTTCAAACTTTTCTTTCGCCATGACCTTATATTCCTTGCGTCTTTGATCTAACCATTTAGCAACTTATGCCAGGCTTTCCCGGACTTCGTCGACAACACCCTGGGGTACCTGTTCATAGTGATCGAAATGCATCGTGAATTGCGCACGTCCTTGGCTCATAGATCTTAGATTGTTGACATATCCAAACATGTTTGCGAGTGGCACCATAGCATTTACTACTCGCGCGTTTCCGCGTTGATCCATCCCCGAAACATTTCCGCGCCGACTACTCAAATCACCAATAATATCACCCATATAGTCGTCCGGGGTCACGACCTCCACACGCATCACGGGCTCCAGCAATTTTGGACCCGCCTTAGCAACACCTTCGCGAAAGGCAGCACGGGATGCTATCTCAAATGCCATTACCGATGAGTCAACATCGTGACTATCACCATCGGTCAAAACCATTCTCATATCCGTCATCGGAAAGCCAGCAAGTACGCCCGTCGTTGCGGCCCCCATAAGCCCTTTCTGTACCCCCGGTATATATTCTCTCGGCACCGATCCTCCTACAACGACAGATTCAAACTCGAGCCCAGCACCAGGCTCCGCCGGCTCAAACGTCACCTTAATACGCGCGAATTGGCCGTGACCGCCGGTTTGTTTTTTATGCGTGTAATCCGTGTCAATTTTTTGCGAAATTGTTTCTCTATATGCGACCTGCGGAGCGCCTACATTAGCGTGGACTTTAAATTCGCGTTTCATACGGTCTACAATAATTTCGAGATGCAGCTCCCCCATTCCGCTAATTATTGTCTGACCACTTTCTTCGTCGGAGGCTACGCGAAAAGACGGGTCTTCTTGCGCGAGACGCGACAACGCCACTCCCATTTTTTCCTGATCACCGGCGGTTTTTGGCTCGACCGCAACCTCAATAACAGGCTCTGGAAACTCCATACGCTCCAGTACAACCGGATTTGCCAGATCGCACAGTGTATCCCCCGTCGTCACGTCCTTTAAGCCAGCAAGGGCCACTATATCACCAGCGTAAGCTTCCTTAATTTCCTCACGTGAATTAGCGTGCATCAGAAGCATACGCCCAACCCGCTCGCGGTTTTCCTTTACTGCGTTCATTATTCCGTCGCCCGACTTGAGTTCTCCTGAATAAAGGCGCGCAAACGTTAATGTTCCCACAAAAGGATCTGTCATAATTTTAAAAGCCAACGCAGAAAACGGTTCCTTATCGTCATTAGAGCGGCTAATTTCCGTGATACCGTCCCGAGAAACACCTTTAATTCCGGCCACGTCCGTTGGGGAAGGCATAAAGTCAACGACGGCGTCAAGAAGCGGCTGCACACCTTTATTTTTAAACGCGGTGCCATTCAATACCGGCACAATCGCGTTTTTAAGTGTTCCTCGCCGAAGGCAAGAAATCAAAACCTCCTCAGTCGGCTCAACACCATCGAGATATGCTTCCATCGCATCATCGTCGAACTCAACGGCCGCCTCAATCAGCTTGTTACGATACTCTTCAGCCTGATCAGCATATTCAGAAGGGATATCTTGATATTCAAAATCAGCTCCAAGTGTTTCATCTTTCCACACTATTGCCTGATTTTTAACTAAGTCTATAACCCCTAAGTAATCGGCCTCCGTTCCCAACGGTAGTTGTGTAACTACAGGTGTTGCCCCTAAACGGTCCACAATCATGTCTACGCAGCGAAAAAAATCCGCTCCAGTTCGATCCATCTTATTAACAAAACAGATACGCGGCACGCCGTACTTATCTGCCTGCCGCCAAACCGTCTCACTTTGTGGTTCAACGCCCGCCACTGAATCAAAAACTGCTACTGCACCATCTAAAACCCGAAGTGAACGTTCCACTTCAATCGTAAAATCAACATGCCCAGGCGTATCGATAATATTGATTCTATATCCGTTCCAGTCACAAGTGGTGGCAGCAGAAGTAATTGTAATTCCACGTTCCTGCTCCTGCTCCATCCAGTCCATGGTAGCAGTCCCGGCATGTACTTCGCCGATTTTGTATGACTTACCGGTGTAATAAA
>CAZOHS010000285.1:0-2052 GCA_964579285.1 uncultured Rhodospirillaceae bacterium
AAGTTAACCGTCTCTTCGGTTCTTGCCTCGTTTGATGTGGATGAAGCGGTGTCACCGGATTGTGTGGCTGGATCGGGTAGGTTTGTTCCCACGGAAACAGGTGACTCGCCTTCGGCTTCCTTATTCGAAGCGGTTTGTTCTACGGACTGTGTTGATCGGACTACTTGGCCGTCAGGGTCATAGGTTTCTTCTTTGGTACTTATTCGATCGAAGTCCATTTCAACAGTTACTTCGGCTCGGACCTTTCCAAAACCGGTAGTGCGTTCTAGCAATTCTTCTATGACTTGTGATAGGTGGTTTTCTAGGCTACGCCGGCGTTCGTCGGCCTTACGTCCAATGGCAGATGCTGAGTCGACTTCATCAAAACCGCCAGCTAAAAGCTTCCCCTTATTATCAACAACGGAGATCCGATTAGGGGTCAAGCTCGGAACAGCCGTCGCAACTAGATGTTGAACTGCACTGACTTGTTCAGAAGTCAGACGTTTTGACCCTTTCATTCCAAGCACAATAGATGCGCTGGGTTCTTGTTTCCGGCGACTGAAAAGCTCGCGTTTTGGCATGACTAGGTGGACGCGCGCGGTTCTAACGGAACTAATGGTCTGGATAGTTTGAGCCAGTTCCCCTTCCATAGCTCGCACGAGATTGACATTCTGCATGAAATTGGTGACGCCAAGCGATTCACGTTTATCAAATATCTCATAACCGATAGTACCCCCACCAGGGAGGCCTTTGTCGGCTAGGTTGAGTAGAGCTCTATTGGCCTCATTAGTAGGAACGTATATTTCGGTGCCGCCTTTTCTCAGTTCATACGTGACCCCCATTGTCCCCAATTCGCCGACGATCTTATTAGAATCGCTCGTATCGAGCCCACCATACAGTAACTGCATCGATGATGAACCTATCTTACTCATCAAAAATATGAAAAAGCCAATTAGGCCGATCATTACGAAGCCCATGAGTGCTAATCTCATGGGGCTTAGATTTCTTAAAGCTTGTGCAATCGTATCCACATTTAACCCCGATCTATTTTACTTTTGTGGGAAAACTACCACGGCGCACCTTTGGCCCGTCCCAACGCCAAGGTGTCTTGACACTCAGGCTACGGTGTTGATCTGAATAAGAGGTTAACAGTGGGCAAATTTTGCCTATCAAGTAATAAAAATTAAGAGGTTAATTAACGGGGTAATTTCAGTTCTTGCAAAGCAGTCGACGGTTTGTAACGAAAACCTTTGTCTTTTTAGATATCTAGGATCTAGGTTTTCGCTCGTCGGTATTCCCTTAAGCGCGTAATTTTTAGGCCGTCGGGTCCATGGTTGTCGAACAAACGTTGCCAAGACCGGAATTCGTCGACAGTTAAGTTGTAACGTCTCAATGCATCATTAAGACTTATTAAACCTCCACGCACCCCAGCAACAACTTCTACTTTTCTGCGAGCTACCCAACGTTGGGTGTTTGGAGGAGGTAGATCTCTGTGCGAAAGCAGGGAGCCGAAGGGACCCGCTATGGTTCGAAGATCTGTGGATTTTATTTTCTTCGATCCTATATCCATGGGCGTTCTATCGCTATAATTGGAGGAAGAGATACTTCGCTCATCTCTGATTTACGTTGCTTATACCATTGGCTTATAGGCGCTTGTCGTGGAGATTAGCTGAGGGCTATTAAAAAAATGCTAAATAACTTGGTAAGCCAACGTTAATCGAGATGCCAAGGGTGGTTGGTAACTCTGCTTTTGCCCGCTATGTTGAAATATGGATAACCAGCAAATTTTTAACGAGGCTCGTGAATACCACCGCTCAGGGCAATTAAGTGAGGCGGAGGTGATTTATCGGGAAATACTTAAAACGGAGGCCGAACACGCGAATGCGCTATACTTTCTAGGTCGCATTTTAAATGAGCGGGGTAAGTTAGCTGAGGCGGCTAAGCTAATCGAAAAGTCCCTCAAAATATCGCCTGATTTTCCTGAGCGAGCGAATAATCTTGGGGCCATCTATCAACAGCTCGGCAATCATGATGCGGCGGTTCGATGGTTTGAGATGGCGACTAGTGGTGACG
>CAZOHS010000286.1:0-2047 GCA_964579285.1 uncultured Rhodospirillaceae bacterium
GGTATCGCTCTCAAATGTGGAGCAACTAAAGCCCAATTCGACGCAACCATTGGTATTCATCCTACGGCAGCAGAAGAGTTTGTGACTATGCGGGAACCCGTTGTTGTGACGGATACAGCAGAGGCCGCTGAATAAGAACACTGGATGCCAGTCGTAAAGGTTGTTACGCGTCGGGTGTCGGGTCGACGGGGTTGTCCCCTTGGATGCGGACGACGATCTTTGTAATACGAGAAATAAGGGCTTGTTGGTTGTCAGATTATTAATAAAACTTTTGGTTCCAACTAAGTTTTTACAGTTTTTCTGGAAATAGTTTAATAAAGCGCGTATACGCGGGCCTCCAAGTTACTATTTTTAAGAGGATTACGATGTCGGGGAACTGGTCGCCCGATAGTTGGCGAAGCAAACCCATTGTTCAAGTTCCAGAATATTCTGATCTTGAGCAGGTTAAAATGGCGGAAGATAAATTGCGCGGTTATCCACCTTTGGTGTTTGCTGGAGAAGCGCGGAAACTTCAGAATCAACTTTCCGAAGTCGGGGCAGGCAAGGCATTTTTGCTTCAGGGTGGCGACTGCGCAGAAAGCTTCGCCGAATTTCATCCCAACAATATTCGAGATACGTTTCGGGTGTTGTTACAGATGGCGGTTGTTCTTACTTTTGCGTCCGGCAAGCCCGTTGTTAAGGTTGGACGTTTGGCGGGCCAGTTCGCTAAACCACGCTCCTCGGATGTTGAAATACAGGATGGTATTTCCCTTCCGAGCTATCGCGGCGATATGATAAATGATATGCAATTCACGGCGGAAAGTCGTGAGCCCGATCCAGAGCGTATGATCAGAGTTTATAATCAGTCTGCGTCCACACTGAACCTGTTACGTGCGTTCGCTCAAGGCGGATACGCGGATTTACAAGAAGTTCACCGGTGGAACCTTGAATTTGTTTCTTCCGGGGTGCACGCGGAAAAATATAGCGAATTAGCAGACCGGATAGATGAGGCGATGACCTTTATGGCGGCTTGTGGTCTGACGTCGGATGCTGCGCCACAACTCCGAGAAACTGATTTTTATACTAGTCACGAGGCACTACTGCTTGGTTATGAGGAAGCGATGACCCGGATCGATTCTACTTCCGGGGATTGGTATGACACGTCGGCGCACCTTGTTTGGGTTGGCGATCGTACCCGCCAACCGGATAGTGGCCATATTGAGTTTCTGCGAGGGATAGCAAATCCCCTGGGTCTTAAAACCGGACCAAGTCAAACGCCGGAAGAACTGCTGCAGCTTATTGATATTCTTAACCCTGAAAACGAGCCAGGACGGATCGTACTGATTAGCCGAATGGGATATGAAAAGGTAGAAGAAAAATTACCGGTTTTGGTGCGCGCCATTGCTAGGGAAGGGCGGCATGTGGTTTGGGTTTGCGACCCTATGCACGGCAATACAATTAAAGCTCAAAGTGGCTATAAGACACGGCCGTTTGATCAAATATTGAGTGAAGTGCGTGGGTTCTTTTCCGTACATGAGGCAGAAGGCACACATGCGGGCGGTATACATATAGAGCTAACTGGCCAGAATGTGACGGAGTGTACTGGTGGTGCGCAAGAAATTAGCGAAGCAAATTTGTCTGATCGCTATCATACTCATTGTGATCCTCGTTTAAACGCTTCTCAGTCTCTTGAATTATCTTTTTTAGTGGGTGAGCACCTTAAAGCTAAACGCGATACCGATCGTCGGGCCGGCTCTTCGCGCGAGGCTGCTGAATAGTTTATCAAGAGACTAATGACGAATACGCTTACTATTGCGCTGGCTCAACTCAATCCTACCGTTGGTGATATAATCGGTAATGTTGAATTATTGCGGCGCGCGCGAAAATCAGCAGCTCAACGGAATGCGGACCTTGTTGTTAGCAGTGAGTTAGTGGTTTCTGGGTACCCTCCTGAGGATTTGGTGCTTAGGCCGATCGTTCAAGAGACTATTCTACGTGAAATTTCGGCCCTCGCTGCAGAAACCAAGGATGGGGGTCCCGCAATGTTATTGGGGACGCCTTGGGAAGA
>CAZOHS010000287.1:0-931 GCA_964579285.1 uncultured Rhodospirillaceae bacterium
TCTTCCGAATACGCTTACGACCTGTGAACGACAGCGACATGCCGACTCCTCAACATTAATGTTCAGTTAGACGAAGGTAGAGGCTCGTTAAACCAATCACATCTACCAACGACAGTTACTATCCAAATTAAACGGCCCAGCCCCACACACACGCCAAGAGTTTAGAACATGATTTCCAACCACCATCCCTGGCACGGGCCTTGATTTACTCAAATACTTTAACACCCAACCCATCTTCCACATCGTGCTCGCCAAACAAGTTAGCAATACCGGACTTTATTAACCGTAATCGGTGCAACAATAACCGAACGGTTTCTTACTTGTCCTAATACCGAAAGACAGTGGGCACGGTGCTCCATTTATTTCAGCTCTACGGTAGCGCCAACCCCTTCCAGGGTTTTCTTAAGCTCTTCAGCTTCATCCTTGCCAACACCTTCCTTGATAGCTTTGGGCGCGGACTCGACTAAATCCTTTGCCTCCTTTAAACCCAAACCGGTCATCGCACGCACTTCCTTAATGACATTAATTTTCTTCTCACCGATTGAGGCCAAAACCACATCAAAGTCTGTCTTTTCTTCAGCCGCCTCACCACCTCCTGCGGCCCCGCCGGGAACCGCGGCAGCTTCAGCCACGGGTGCTGCAGCCGAAACACCCCATTTTTCTTCCAGTAATTTTGCTAAATCTGCTGCCTCAAGAACTGTTAACGATGAAAGTTCCTCGGCAATCTTTTCCAAATCCGCCATTTTTGCTCTCCCAAACTCTAACCTATCAAGACGCGCGAACGATTAAACACATCGCCCACTCTTTACGTATCCTCTGACCCCGCACCATAGGCTCCGAATACCCTTGCCAACTGACCGGTTGGTGCTGAAAGGACGGCAACCACGTTGCCCGCGGGACGTTGAATCAAAGCACCGACCGTGGCGCGTAA
>CAZOHS010000287.1:942-2047 GCA_964579285.1 uncultured Rhodospirillaceae bacterium
TGGCAAACTCGCCAATGATTTTATCTCAGCCTCTTCCAAATGCTTTTCACCCAACCCACCACCGAGAATAATCAAATGATCGCTTTTCTTCGCAAAGTCGACCGAGGCTTTAGCCGCAGCGACGGGATCATCTGAAAACGCGACCGCGACTGGCCCCGTGAACAACTTCGACAAACCCTCGTAAGGCGTTCCCTCAATTGCTCTAAGGGCCAAACTATTCTTAGTTACCCGAAACGTGGCCCCGGCCCCGCGCATTTCTCGTCTAAGTTCCGTCGCCTCCGAGGCCGTCAACCCCGTAAATTGGGTGACCACGACAGAGGTCGCTGCCTTAAACGTCTCACGTAATGACGCGACCATTTCCTCTTTTTGGACTCGGTCCAATGTTGATCTCCGTGTTTTGCCCTGCAACGTACGCAGTACGTCCGCCGCTGTTGCGTTTGCACCCCACCAAAACTGACGGGGTCCATCTCGCCTATCCGACAGGTTAAATCCACCAAAGAGAGATGAAAGGCCGAAGCCTACTCCCAGGTAGCAACCAACTGTCTATGCAGGCTGCACGATAAACATGCATTTATGCTTTAGCCGACGAATGGCGCTAGCACCGGCAGTCTCGGACAGGTCACAAAAGTGGTTCGAATTAAACCACCTCCTAGGCGCGTATTCGCGCCTAAACTGAATCCCCCTAGTCTTTTAAATCTGTGTTCGCCGAGCCTAGGTCAGCAACGTCAATTCTAATGCCCGCGCCCATCGTCGAGCTTAGCGTTATACGCCGCAAAAATATTCCCTTAGCACCCGTCGGCTTCGCCTTATTGATCGCACCAATAAATGCGAGGGTATTCTCAGTTAAAGCATTTTCCGAAAAACTTGCCTTCCCAATACCCGCATGCACTAGACCCGCCTTTTCAACTCGAAAGGCCACTTGCCCACCCTTTACGGCCTTCACAGCTTCAGCCACATCATTTGTGACCGTGCCAAGTTTCGGGTTCGGCATCAACCCGCGAGGACCAAGAATTTTTCCCAATTTACCAACTACTGACATCATATCCGGGGTCGCTACGCAACGATCAAACTCTATTTTTCCCTTACTGACGGTTTCCGCTAAATC
>CAZOHS010000288.1:0-2034 GCA_964579285.1 uncultured Rhodospirillaceae bacterium
TTTGCGATAAGAGAAGAAAGTTTCAAATTAAATCACCGTTTTGATGCCGTTTTACGTCGCCGGCTTTTATCAGGCTCAAACGCAAAATATGTGATATCGTCGTTTAGTTTTTCCCATGCAACCTTCAGGCGCATACCGATGCTAATCTCGTCGGGGGTTACGTTTACCAAATTTGCGATCATCCGAACGCCTTCGTCTAATTCTACGAGACCAATAACATAAGGTGCTTTTGCCTCAAAACCGGGCGTAGGCACGTGAGTAATAGTATATGAGTACAATTCCCCTCGTCCTGATGTGGCCTGCCAACGTAGGTTGCGGCGGCCAGTCCGGACACTGTTTGAGCGCGGCCAAAATTGGTACTTGCGAGACCTGGGGTCCCATTGAAGCATAAGTTTCCCTTTTTTTGCTCCATCCCAGAATGCTTGTGTTGTAGGCGTGGGTTGGGGCGTTGGGCGCGGTTTAGCGTTTGTTTTAGCCATTGTCGTTTTCCTAATTTACAAGAACCATCGCGTTTGCTGACCCCCAGTTCCGACCATATGGAATGACGCCGATACCGGTTACCAATGCGTTTCGGGGGCTTGGGACCTGCCGACGACCGGCATCTCCCATTAGTTGTCGCACCGCCTCAATAAGGTTTATGCCGCCTCCGGCCAGGCCAGGCTGACCACAGCTTATCTGCCCGCCACCTGTATTAAGGGGTAAATCGCCTTTGGGTCCTAAGTCGTGGTCTCTCAGAAATTGCGACCCTTGGCCCTTTTTAGCAAATCCACACTGTTCCGTTTTTAGCATTACGGCAAATAGAAAATCGTCATATGGATGGAACATGTCTACATCCTTTGGTTTGATTTTCGCTTGTTTCAGTGCTGAGGGACCCGTAACTGAATGGCCGGTTGCAATTATATCCGGTGTTTGATTGGCGCAGTCGTAATTAGATATCTCATCATACGCGATCGGGTATACGCGGTCCGTTAGGCCTAGTTTTCGAGCGCGGCTTGTTTTCATCATAATTAGCCCGTTACCGCCATCACACCACATTACCGAGTCGAGCAACCGGAGAGGTGAAGAAACCTGCCGAGAATTAATGTAATCATCGACTGTTATTTTTTGACGCAACTTCTCATACGCATTGGCATTCTTAATAGCGCCGTTTCTCTGCGCAACCGCAAGGGCACCCAAACCCTCAAAATCAAGCCCGAATTCATGTTCGTACCGGTTCATTAGTAGACCAAACGCGCCTGGTGGACCTTGTACACCGACAGGGTCCCAGAATTCGTTACGGTAACTGCCATAGTATGCCCGCCATTGGCTTGAAGGGGCGTCAGCCCCCATGATCATTACAGTTTCGCAAAGGCCAGATTTAATGGCCATAGCGGCACGGGCGACATTGCCGATAGCGGAAGCTCCGCCGATATCGCTAGTTTGAAGCCACCGCGCCGAAATTCCAAGATATTCTGTCGCGTATCCAGACCAAAATGGATTTGCACATTCGCTCAACGGCACGCAAAACGTAACGCCGTCAATATCAGAGGGTCCAAGCTTCGTTTTTTTATAGAGTTGCTCGGCTACTTCCGCGGCGATCTCATAGGCGGATCGTCCACCGCGCCTTTCAATTTTTGTTTCACCGTAGGCAACAATGCAAATGTCCTTGTCGGCTAGAAAGCTTTGAGCCATTATTTTATTCCTTTGTACTTATTGTCCTTTGAAATCTGGTTTCCGGCGTTCCGAAAAAGCTTTCAGGCCCTCTGCCCGGTCATCGGCCCAGGATAGCATGTAAGCGAGGTCAGATTCCTGTTGGAACCCCTGCTGTAAGGTCATATCGCGCCCGCGGTTGATGGCCTGTTTAGACATCATAGTTGCCAATGGCCCAACCCCCTTCATTTCTTCGATAATTTCTCGTGTTTTAGAGAGGGCTTTTCCTGGTTCCACAACATGATTAACAATTCGGAACTCCTTCGCGTCTGAAGCGGCAATTCTTCTACCGGTCCAGATTAATTCCTTTGCCAACGGCGCGCCTATCAAGCGCGGGAGGTTTTG
>CAZOHS010000289.1:0-2020 GCA_964579285.1 uncultured Rhodospirillaceae bacterium
GATCTATTTCGGCGCGGTTTTACGTTTTTTCTTCTGCTTCTTGTTTGCAGTTTGGAGAGCTGCCTCAGCAGATTGTATATTTAGCGCTACGCCTCCAAGCTCGGTTTTATGTAGTGGCTGCGTTGAGATAACCTTGATAGCAACCGGAAACCCAACTGCAACAGCCGCCTTACCCACTTCACTCACATCCTTGGCAACCCTCTGAGTGGGACTGGGAATTGCATTATCGGACAGCACTTTATCTATCGTGTCACCAGAATTGTATACATAGGTGGAAGAAACCTCAGTTACAATTCCGCGGTCCCGAAGCTCATTATAACGCGCTAACGCTGACAGAGCCCGAGCGACCTCGGGTAAGCGTTGTAGAAAAGGAATCCCAGCATTCTTTTGAAACGCTCGACCCGTTTCGTTAACGTTTTGTGACATGCGGTTGTGGGCTATAACGGGCTTAGTCGTGCTTTCCATTATATTTCGAAAAAGATTGGGGTCACCCGACTCTCCACGGGCTAATGGGAGTTGGCCTTGGACAGACACCATGTCGATATTTGGATCGGCAGCGGCAATTTTACAAACTTCGGAAAACACCTCAAAACGTCTGGCGAGACCTGCTCCTGTGTCTAGGGGGTTGCTAGATGGCATACCCTGATCAATCAACTCACCGAGTTTGGTTTTCGTAGAGGGGGCAAAATCAGGTAACTCCAGACCAAATGTTTCAGCGATATCAATGAACAGCCCTTTAGCCCCGCCGGAATACCCTAAAAAAGCGACACGGTTTCCCTTGGCAGGTCGTCCGGCTGTTAACGCAAGTGAGACCTCTATCAAATCATCAAGCGTGTTAACGAGCGTAATGGCGTATTTCTGGCACATCGCTGTAAACACATGTTCTTCGGTTGCAAGCGCGCCCGTGTGGCTTCTAGCAGCCTCTTGTCCAGCAGGGGTTCTTCCTACTTTGAGCATGAGCACTGGCTTACCTGCATCAAATGCTCGTTTCGCGGCTAGCATAAATGTGTGAGGTCGACGCACTCCCTCAGCCATACAAACAATTACTTTAGTATCTTCATCTTCGACCAAAAAATTTAAATAATCGGCCATATCCAAATCAAGTTCGTTTCCGCTCGATATTGCGTAAGAGTAGCCAAGACCTCTAGCAGCCCCCTGTTCTAACCAAAATTGAAAGGTGCCACCTGATTGGAAAACAACACCGATGGGGCCTTTTGGTAACCCTCGAACACGTGGCGTGGGATAGAATAAGAGACGTTCGGGTAACGAAATTGCGCCCATACAATTCGGCCCCACAATTCGTATGCCAGTACGGTTGGAAATGTCCTTCAGTATTTGTGCTCTGGCCACTCCTGCCTCGTCTCCACCCTCGCCAAAGCGCGCCGCAAAAATCAAAGCATTTTTTAACCCCGCGTTTCCAGCATCGGCTAAGACATCAGCCACGGCTTCTGCTGGAATTATAAAAATACCAAGATCGACCGGTTCTGGGATTGAAGAAAAATTGGGATAAACCTTTTGACCCCATAGTTCTGATCGTCTGGGATTAATCAAATAAACCCGTGCGGGAAACCCTTCATGGGCAAAATTCCCAAACAAACCTTTAGCCCAACCACCGCCACCTGTTTCAGAGGCACCCACGATCGCGATAGTTTGTGGTCTCAGAAAGGTCTCAACCGACCCAAACACCTATTTTTCCCCACCGTCGAAGTTATTGTATAAATTACAAACGCTCGTTTATATAACGGATGGTTGGATCAAGACAGGTTTTTGAGTGAATAGAAATTCGTTTGATTAGTGAAAAGATTTCTGATGTTGCCCTCTGTCACAGTCTTTTGCGGGAAAGAAAGGTGTTTATAGACGAAATTGTTTTGTTCCGCTAAATGTAATAACTGCGCCAAAATTGCCTTTTTAGAAAGATTAGAGTGTCGCAAGAAACAATAGAAAGCACTCGCATTGAGAGTTGCGCATACATTGGACGCGATGGCTGCGGTCCAGTAAAGGTGGCGCTCGGAATTCTTGT
>CAZOHS010000290.1:0-2017 GCA_964579285.1 uncultured Rhodospirillaceae bacterium
GACTGTAAATCTGTTGGCTCAGCCTTCGTAGGTTCGAATCCTACCCCCTCCACCACGTCGGAAGCGTGAGCGAAGGGTTAAGGTATTTGGTTCATTGAGTTGGGGAAACTTTAACTATCTAGGTTTAGGACGATAACGTATAGAGCAGCTCATATGCGTACATTAGAAATTTTGGTTTCCTATGAAATCTGAAAGCGGGTATGGTTTAGTGGTAGAACCTCAGCCTTCCAAGCTGATGGCGCGGGTTCGACTCCCGCTACCCGCTCCAAAGCTAGGTACTCAGAAGATGGATACAAATTTTCAGAGTCACGAGTAGAAAAAAGAAAAAATATTGTGGTGTTTCGGATAGAACTTGCGTGTTGGTAGGAGACTGAGTTAATAACTTATTAGAGGAAGTTAGAAGGCTTTATAGATAAACGTATAGAAGGTGTAATTGACCGATGCTCACATAGCTCAGGTGGTAGAGCACTTCCTTGGTAAGGAAGAGGTCATCGGTTCAAATCCGATTGTGAGCACCACTAAAACAGAATTAAGGCAGAGTATTGGTATGAACGGTGCTTTAAACTTCCAAACCTTGTATGCGAGGGTGGGTTTGAGTGCCAGTTTTAGCGGAGAGTGCGGGTAGCAAGCATAATCTTATATTAGAAGACTGTTTACGATTTGGGTGAGAAGAAATGGCAAAAGAGAAATTTGAACGTACCAAGCCACATATCAATGTGGGGACGATTGGTCACGTGGATCATGGTAAAACAACGCTGACGGCGGCGTTAACGCGTGTGAGTGCCGAGTCTCTAGGGTCGGGAGAGGTCAAGGCGTTTGATCAGATAGATAACGCGCCGGAGGAACGGGAACGTGGCATTACCATAGCTACATCGCACGTAGAATATGAGAGTGAATCGCGTCATTACGCGCATGTGGATTGTCCGGGCCATGCGGATTATGTAAAGAATATGATTACGGGCGCAGCACAGATGGATGGTGCAATTCTAGTGGTGTCGGCTGTTGATGGTCCTATGCCTCAGACACGAGAGCATATTCTTCTTGCTCGCCAGGTAGGAGTCCCGCGTATTGTTGTATACATCAATAAGGCGGATATGTTGGACGACTCCGAACGGGAAGAGTTTGTTGAACTGGTGACGATGGATGTTCAAGAGCTTCTGGAACAGTATGAGTTTCCTTCGGATACTCCAATTATTGTGGGTAGTGCTTTAAAGGCGTTAGAGGGTGATCAGGGGGATTTGGGTGCTGAATCTGTGAAGCAGTTGGTGTCGGCACTGGATGAATATATTCCGGAACCGGAGCGTCCTGTCGATGCTCCCTTTTTGATGCCCATAGAGGATGTATTTTCGATTTCAGGTCGAGGAACGGTGGTTACCGGTCGTGTGGACCGAGGTATAATCAATGTGGGTGACGAGATCGAAATTATTGGGATTAAGGAGACGCAGACGACGACGTGTACGGGTGTGGAAATGTTCCGTAAGTTGTTGGATGAAGGTCGTGCCGGGGAGAATGTAGGGGTTTTATTGCGGGGTACGAAGCGCGAAGAAGTAGAGCGGGGTCAGGTTTTAGCGGTTCCGGGATCGATAACGCCGCATACAGAATTTGAGGCACAGGTGTATGTTTTAAGTAAGGATGAGGGCGGTCGACATACGCCCTTTTTTAAAGGATATCGCCCGCAGTTTTACTTTAGAACAACGGATGTCACAGGAACGGTTGAACTTCCTGAGAACGTTGAAATGGTGATGCCCGGAGACAATATTGATATGCAAGTCAATTTGATCAGTCCAATTGCAATGGATGAGGGTTTGCGCTTCGCGATACGTGAAGGCGGTCGCACGGTTGGGGCGGGCGTGGTAACTAAGATTAGTAAGTAAGATCATTTTCGAATTGCGCGGGTAACCAAACAAGACAAAGAAAGCCAACGATTCTTTAGATATTTAGTTTGTTAGGCCAGTAGCTCAATTGGTAGAGCAGCGGTCTCCAAAACCGCAGGTTGGGGGTTCGATTCCCTCCTGGC
>CAZOHS010000291.1:0-688 GCA_964579285.1 uncultured Rhodospirillaceae bacterium
ACGGTTGAGGGCGAAATTCGGTCACCGAAAGATGGAGAACGTTATTTTGCGCTATTAAAGGTTGGGCAAATTAACTTTGACGATCCCGAAAATGTGCGACATCGAATTAATTTTGACAATTTGACACCCCTTTACCCGGAAGAAAAACTGAATTTAGACACTGCTGATACATCAGTTAGTGATATGACACCACGAATAGTGGACCTTATAACACCGCTGGGGAAGGGCCAAAGGGGTCTAATAGTTGGCCCGCCCCGGACTGGTAAAACGATGATGTTGCAGTCGATCGCAGCTGCTATTACCTCATCTCATCCCGATGTATACCTCATAGTGCTTCTAATAGACGAACGACCGGAAGAGGTCACGGATATGCAGCGGTCCGTGAATGGCGAGGTAATTTCGTCAACGTTTGATGAGCCGGCGTCTCGTCATGTTACCATTTCCGAAATGGTTATTGAGAAGGCTAAAAGGCTAGTTGAGCACAAACACGATGTGGTAATTTTACTTGACTCTATAACTCGGTTGGCGCGCGCCTATAACACTGTTGTGCCGTCATCAGGCAAGGTGTTGACAGGTGGTGTTGACGCGAACGCACTACAGCGGCCGAAACGCTTCTTTGGTGCTGCGCGCAATATAGAGGAGGGCGGCGCGATGACAATCATTGTAACGGCTCTCATCGACACTGGTT
>CAZOHS010000291.1:698-2010 GCA_964579285.1 uncultured Rhodospirillaceae bacterium
CGTACGTTTCCCGCAATGGACATCACGAAATCGGGAACCCGAAAAGAAGAATTATTGGCGGATAAGGGCGTTTTGGCAAAAATGTGGGTGCTGCGCAGAATTCTCACACCAATGGGCGTAGTAGATGCTATGGAGTTTTTGCTTGAAAAGCTTAAAGGTACAAAGTCTAACGATGACTTTTTCGATTCTATGAATCAATAAATACCTTCCCTGTATATGTGTCGAGTTTTTGGACTTGATAACGATTGAAAATCAGGGCTCGAGGACTATGGATCCGGTGGTTTTCCTCGCAGCTAAATCGCGGTGCGCTCGAGCGGCCTCGCGTAAAGAATATTTATGATTAACCTCAATTTTAACGGCTCCAGCCCTTACAACCTTCATTACTTCCGTTGCCATTTTCCTCATTTTTTCGGGGGTGTCGGCAAAATGGAATAACGTGGGCCGTGTCATGACAAGGGAACCTTTTTGCGCCAGAATCGCGGGCTCAATTGGCGGTATGGGCCCTGAAGCATTTCCAAAAGTGACAAATAGGCCTCGTTGCTGCAGACAATCGAGGGAGGCGGGCCAGGTGGCTTTTCCTATTGAATCGTAAACAACTGGGACCATTGCGCCTTTTGTAATTTTCCTTACTCGGTCCACAAAATTCTCCCGGCTATAAATTATAGGAAAGTCGCATCCATGTGCCTTGGCGAGCCGAGCCTTGCCGGGTGAGCCGACGGTGCCGATTACAGTAGCTCCGAGGTGTTTTGCCCATTGGCATAGTATTAATCCAACTCCTCCTGCAGCTGCGTGGACCAGGACGGTGTCGCCCTTTGCAACTTTGTATACCTGACGGATTAGAAACTGCACAGTCATGCCCTGAAGCATCATTGCGGCTGCGACTTCATTTGGTATTTCGCGTGGCACCTTTATTAATTTCGAGGTCTCTACGTTTCGTAGTTCTGAGTAACAGCCGGAACCGGCGGTGCCGGTGGCAACACGGTCACCTATCTTAAAACCGCTGACGCCAGCGCCGACCGCCTCAATTTCACCGCACATTTCGCCGCCTGGTGTAAAGGGCATCGATACTGGGTACAGACCCGACCGGTGATAAATATCGATGAAGTTTACACCTATAGCTTTTGCTCGGACAGTAACTTCCCCCTTGGCTGGACGAACGACTTCGATTTCTTTCCATTTTAAAACCGAAGGAGAACCGGGTTGGTCTACTACAATCGCTTTGGGCATTTATGTTTCCTTTAAGAGGTTTTATTATTGGAGTAGTTAAAACCGCTGTTTTCCTGATTAGAAAACTTTGGTCATTGGTTGGGTT
>CAZOHS010000292.1:0-1987 GCA_964579285.1 uncultured Rhodospirillaceae bacterium
ATAACGCTGCAGCTATGCGTTATACAGAGGCTCGTTTGACAGAATATGCTATGGCGATGTTAGACGGTATCGGGGAAGATACCATCGATCTACGTGAGAACTATGACGGGTCTGAAGAGGAACCAATTTTACTACCCGCGAGCGTGCCAAACCTCCTCTGTAACGGTGCCGCCGGTATCGCTGTTGGGATGGCGACAAATATCCCGCCGCACAATTTAGAAGAAGTTTGTGGAGCGTTACTGCATCTCATAAAATTTCCAAATACAACCAACAAAAAGCTTGTTTCTCTGATACCGGGTCCTGACTTTCCCACGGGTGGTGTGATCTTTGAGGATGGCGAAGTCATCGCGGAGGCATATGCTACTGGTCGAGGGTCCTTTCGAGTGCGTGCTCGTTGGGAAGTAGAAAAGTTAAGTCACGGCCAATATCAAATAGTTGTGACAGAGATGCCGTATCAAATTCAAAAGGGACGATTGGTCGAAAAAATTGCCCACCTTTTGAATGATAAAAAACTACCTCTACTCGGAGATATTCGTGACGAAAGTGCTGATGATGTGCGGTTGGTACTAGAACCACGCAATCGCTCCGTTGAACCAGATGTTGTCATGGAGCAATTGTTCAACGCCACCGAGCTAGAAAATCGGGTGGGGCTTAACATGAATGTGCTCGGCGCGGATTTAATTCCCCGCGTAATGAACCTTCGCGATGTGTTGAGGTGTTTCTTGGAACATCGGGAAACTGTCTTGGTTCGACGGAGTAAGTATAGGCTCGAAAAATTAGAACATCGTGTCGAGGTCTTGGAAGGTTATCGGATTGCATACTTAAACCTCGACGAGGTTATTACGATCATACGGGAGGATGCCGAACCTAAACGTACTTTAATGACAAAGTGGCGCCTCAGTGACCGTCAAGCCGAAGCAATCCTTAATATGCGGCTTCGCGCACTAAGAAGGCTGGAAGAAGTTTCGATAAATGATGAGCATGCAACACTAATGGAAGAGAGAGCAGGTCTAGGTTCAATACTTAAAAATGAAAACGAGCGGAAAAAGTTGATTTCTGACCAAATAAAAAGTGTTCGCAAGCGTTTTGGAAAAAAGACGGCGCTGGGTCAGCGTCGTACTGAAATCAGCGCGGCTCCCCGGGAAATAGTGCTCCCTGTCGACATACTTATAGAGCGTGAGCCTGTTACTATTATATGTTCGCAGAAAGGTTGGCTCCGCCTGGCAAAGGGGCATCTAAAAGAGACATCAGCCCTAAAATACAAAGAGGGTGATAACGCTCGTTTTATCTTGCATGCCCATACGACGGATAAACTGCTTATTTTCGCAAGTAATGGCCGGTTTTATACATTGGCGGTGGATAAATTACCTAGCGCGCGGGGCCATGGGGACCCGATCAGATTAATGATAGATTTACCAGTTGAGCGGGATATTGTCGCTGCGTTTTTGCACCGTCCAGGCGAAAAAATCATAATAGCAGCGCGTAGTGGGCGTGGCTTTATTGTGAGAGAAGAAGACGTTATTGCCCAGACGAAAAATGGAAAGAAGGTTCTTAACCTCAACAAGGGAGATGAGGCCCAAGCGTGCGCCTCCGTTTACGGAGACGGTGTGGCGGTCTTAGGTGAAAATCGTAAACTCTTAATATTTTCTCAGTCGGAGATACCTCAAATGTCGCGAGGAAGGGGCGTGAAGTTGCAAAGTTATAAGGATGGCGACCTGTCGGACCTTACGACACTGGATACTAAAAGAGGTTTGTCATGGAAGACCGGCGCTGGTGTCAGAACCGAGGTTGACATCGGCGGTTATATCGGCAAGAGGGCGCAATCGGGTCGGCTGGCAATGAGGGGATTTCCGCGTCGCAATAAGTTCGGAAACTACGAGTAGCGGACTAAAAGTTTAACGAAATATCTCGATGAATTGAGAGACAAGACGCGAGTTCTGACGCGTGTTCACTGAGCACGCGTGGCTGTGATCGGAGTCCAATATTA
>CAZOHS010000293.1:0-1932 GCA_964579285.1 uncultured Rhodospirillaceae bacterium
AGTGCATCAACAAGGTCGCCGTCATTGGGGTTTTCGTCGAAGATATTTGGGTGCGGCCAATCCGTTCCCCAAACTAAGCAGCTACTATTCGCTTCTATCAGTGCTTCAGCTAGCGGTTTCACATCATCAAAAGGGGGCATACCCGTAGCGCTCACCCGATTGGCTCCAGATATTTTTATCCAAGTATTACCCTCCCGTACAAGGGTCAGAAGCGCTTGAAATCCTGGAGCTTCAACGCCCGCCACCGCGTTTTGGTATGCGAAGTGGGCGATAGAGATGGGTGTTGAAAGTGATTTGAAAATTGGCAATAGGTCGATGAATTCCTCCCCGGCAAAAAGAAATTCCATATGCCAACCAAGTGGGCGTATCCGATCTGCCAGTCGCGGCAGATCGTCTAGAGTGACAGACATCCCTCCAGCGTTGTCCATATTAAATCTGAGGCCTCGGACACCCGCAAGATTGAACTCTTCCAATTCGCTATCTGTTATGTCTGGGGAACATGAAATGATGGCGCGGGCACAGTCTTTGTTTGCTTCATTGAGGACTGCGACGCTGTCCATCATTGCCGTATTGTCAGTGCCGTAAACGGACGGCTGGGTAAAAACGACGCGATCGACACCGATTACGTCGTGCATATGCGATAATTGGGTCAGTGTGGCTTCGGGTGGATTGTAGCCGCGCGCTGGAGAAAAGGGATATTTGAAGTCAAAGACGTGCACGTGTGTATCAACGGACCCTGCCGGCAACTTTAAATTAGGTCTGCGTGGATTTCGGTCTGGTGCGATACAATCGCGAATCTTGTTGACCATCGTTATATTCCCATCTGTCTATTTGATTAAAGTTTCGGGCGATCTAGCCCCGCCCCACATACGGCATTTTTGTCGCCATTACGGTCATAAATAGGACATTGGTATCGAGGGGAAGGTTCGCGATATAGGCAACTGCTTCGCCGCAATGTATAGGGTTTATTACTGGCTCCGGCATTGTTTCCCCATTAGGTTGTGGCATGCCAATTTTCATCTGTGCGGCAATTTCTGTGTCGGCATTTCCGATATCGATTTGGCTGCACGCGATGTCATGCTGACGTCCGTCTAAAGCTAAACTTTTTGTTAATCCCGTAACCGCGTGTTTAGTGGCCGTGTACGCAACAGAGTGCGGTCGAGGGACGTGTGCGGATACCGAGCCATTATTAATGATCCTTCCCCCCCGCGGCGATTGTTTTTTCATAATCCGGATGGCAGATTGAGCGCATAGGAATGCGCCGGTTAAATTTGTGTCGATCGTTTTTTTCCAGTCGTCAAACGTCAGATCTTCCGTTGCAACACTTGGAATGCCCACACCGGCATTATTAAAAAGTAAGTCAAGACGCCCAAAGGTTTCCGTAAGTTCAGAAAATAAGGCCGTTACTTGTTGAGGATTTGAGATATCGGCAGTTATTGCTGTCATTTCCGGACCGCGGCCTTCACTGAGCGCGACCGTCTTTTCAAGGAGTGCACGGCGTCTGCCCACGACTACAACACGATATTTAATTTGTTGCAGCGCGAGCGCCGCTTCTTGCCCAATACCTGACCCGCCACCAGTAATAAGTGCTACTTTTTCATCAGAGGCCATAAACATTTCTTTCGGTTCGCCATAAGGACTTTATTGTAGCTGAGTAGGGATATGGTCCACGCAATTTTCTGTGTACCAATCGTATATTTCCTCTCGTTTTGCAAACCACACGCCGTCTTTTTGTTTAACATAGTCGACGAACTCTCTGATGGCTCTGATGGCCCATGCTTGGCCCATTACATGAGGATGCATGCCGACGTTAAGAATTCGACCCGTGTGTTCACCTTCTAAATACATTTGGTCAAAGCCTTCGCACATCATTCCAAGAGCCCCCTCGGTAGACATCCCACAGCGCGAAAACATTCTATAATCGTTAAGGTC
>CAZOHS010000294.1:0-1932 GCA_964579285.1 uncultured Rhodospirillaceae bacterium
AGCAGGGCAAAGGTGGCCAAATAGCCCGTTCTGCTGGTACTTATGTCCAATTAGTAGGCCGGGACCAGGGTTATGCAATCCTACGTCTTACTTCGGGCGAACAAAGATTAGTGCGAGCAGAATGTATGGCTACTGTGGGAGCCGTATCGAATCCGGATAATTCAAATATAAAGTTATCTAAGGCTGGTCGAAATCGTTGGTTAGGTAAGCGTCCATCAGTCCGTGGCGTGGCTATGAACCCAGTAGACCATCCTCACGGAGGGGGAGAAGGGCGAACCTCCGGTGGACGCCATCCAGTGACCCCATGGGGGAAACCTACTAAGGGCAAACGGACCCGCTCAGCTAAGAAACTCTCAAGTAAATATATTCTGCGCCGGCGGCGCTCTAAGTAGGAAGGTGGCATAAAAATGACCCGTTCTGTCTGGAAAGGCCCCTTTGTTGATGGTTATTTGCTTAAAAAAGCAGAAACTTCTGCAGCTTCTGGGCGTAAGGAAGTTATCAAAACCTGGTCCCGGCGGTCAACAATTTTGCCGCAATTCGTGGGTCTGACATTTGGCGTGCACAATGGTCAAAAGCATATTCCTGTGTTGGTAAACGAAGATATGGTAGGTCACAAGTTTGGCGAATTCGCTCCCACTAGGACCTATTATGGCCATGCAGCCGACAAGAAGGCACGGCGGAGTTAGAACTATGGGAAAATCGTCGAGAGAGCGACCCTATGCCGAAAATGAAGCCTATGCCCTGGGTCGTAAAATTCGTACGTCACCGCAGAAATTGAACCTAGTTGCGGAGACCATCCGTGGGCTTGAGGTGGAAGCCGCTCTAGCGGAGCTAACATTCTCGAAGCGTCGAGTTGCGGGACTTGTGAAGAAAGTTCTTCAATCAGCTATCGCCAACGCGGAAAATAATCACGACCTAGATGTTGATGCGCTTTATGTTGCTGAAGCCAGCGTGGGAAAAAATATGGTTATGAAACGCATGCGTGCTCGAGCTCGTGGTCGTATGGCCAGAATACTGAAGCCATTTAGTGAAATTCGCATTGTCTTGCGTGAACGTGAGGAGACCAACTAATGGGGCAAAAGGTCAATCCTATTGGTTTGCGGGTTGGTATTAACCGAACCTGGGATAGCCGATGGTATGCGGACAAGCGCGAATACGGTCTATTGCTACATGAGGATGTCAGAATTCGCCGTTTTCTGCAAAAGCGACTAGCGCAGGCGGGTATATCTCGTATCGTAATTGAGCGGCCGGCGAAGAAAGCGCGAGTGACTATTTATACGGCCCGTCCAGGACTTGTAATCGGGAAAAAGGGGGCTGATATCGAAAAACTACGTCTCTCTCTCTCATTAATGACAGGAAACGATGTACACCTAAATATCGTAGAAATTCGCAAGCCAGAAATCGATGCAAAATTGGTAGCGGAGAATATCTGCAACCAACTTGAACGCCGTATCGCTTTTCGCAGGGCTATGAAGCGTGCGGTGCAATCTGCAATTCGTTTGGGTGCACTGGGTATCCGTATTAATTGCGGAGGCCGTTTAGGTGGTGCTGAAATTGCTCGTACAGAATGGTATCGCGAGGGCCGGGTCCCTCTTCATACTTTGCGGGCTGACATCGACTATGGTGAGGCTACGGCATTTACTGCTTATGGCACCTGTGGGGTCAAGGTGTGGGTCTTCAAGGGTGAAATTATGGAACATGATCCTATGGCTCAGGACAAACGTAACCAGGATACACAAACTCAGCGTTCGTAAAGGCCGCCCGAAACAATAAGATTTAAGTTGATAAAAAAATGTTACAACCAAAAAGAACTAAATACCGCAAGGCGCACAAGGGCCGTATCCATGGTAAGGCTAAGGGTGCAAGTAAACTAGGCTTTGGTTCATATGGCTTGAAGGCTGTGGGTCCGGCACGAATTACTAGTCGTCAAAT
>CAZOHS010000295.1:0-908 GCA_964579285.1 uncultured Rhodospirillaceae bacterium
GCTCCACCGAGCCGATTTAACTTTAATTATGGCCCGAGTGATTGTTACATCGAATGATTTGCGGCCTTCACGTCGGATTGTGAGTTTTATATCTGAATTTATAAGGCCCCGCATTTTATCTACGGCTTCGCTAAGAGTTATTCCCTGGACTGGGGTGGCATCGAGATGTGTGATGTAATCACCTGACTTCAATCCGGCACGAAAAGCCGGCGTATCGTCGATCGGGGAGACAATTTTCACAAAGCCATCTTCCATAGTGACTTCTATACCTAGACCACCAAACTCTCCTTTGGTTTGGACCTGCATGTCCTTAAAGCTTTTGGGAGACATATAGCTTGAGTGCGGGTCTAGTGAGGAGAGCATGCCGTTGATTGCTGATTCAATCAGTTTTTCATCGCCGACTTTTTTAACGTAGTCTGTCCGTATCCGTTCGAATACGTCTCCAAATAAATCTAGTTGGCGATACGTTTCAGAATTGTTTTTCTGACCAATACCACCTGCCGGAAACAGAACCATCGTGAAGACCGCTATTACCTCCATGATTCTTGCAACCATTATCCGTGTTTCCTAACTCGTTTTGCCGCAAGCCACGGCAGTGGATTGATGGGTCGGCCTTTTCGACGTAACTCTAGATATAGTATCGTTCTATTCCGTTCAGAAAAGGGTATTATGCCGACGGGTTCCCCTGCTAGCACTTTTTCGCCTAAGGGGACGTCAATTTTTCCTAGTCCTCCTAACAATAAGTGATGTTGGAGGCCATATTCGATAATGATTAGGTTTCCAAGTCCCCTAAATGGTCCCGCAAAAACTATTTTCCCGCTGCGGGGGGAAATGACGGCAGCTCCTGGTTTTGCTTCTATAGAAAGGCCCTGTCTCCGCTGCCCATTACGGTCTTTCGTATCAAACCC
>CAZOHS010000295.1:918-1926 GCA_964579285.1 uncultured Rhodospirillaceae bacterium
CCAAAGGTAACGCGCCCGACAACAGGTAAATTGCGGCGGAGGAACGTGGGCACGCCTGCTAGAGAGTGAATTTTCTTTGGGGCTTTTTGGTCGATACTATCGGACTTTAATATTCCCAAACCTCGACTAGGGTTTTTCATATCTGTTAAATTTGGTTTTAACGGTTGATTATGATTTTCCTTTTTCTGATTTTGAGTTAGACGTCGGAAGAGTTCCCGCAAATTTTTTTCTCTTCCGCGAAGCGATAGCGCTGTACGCTTTGATTTCTCCTGAGCAGCGTTAGTTGTTTTTATAAGCTTAAGTTTTCTTGTCGTAAGTTTAGCAAGGGACCGCCGCTCGCGGTCTAGATTAATTTGTTTAGTTTGAATTTCCTTTTTAGCTGCCTTAATAGATTCTTGGATATTCGATAGCGCTTTGATGTCTTCTCGTATGATTTTTTCTCGGGATTTGATTTCGGGCACTGTCCCTCTAATCAAGAGCGCGCTTCTAATTGTGTCTAAAGGTTTCGCGGGCAACGAAATCAAAGCAATTGGTGGGGTAAGAGCTATCCTTTGTAAGGCTATGATCAAGCTAGCTAGGTGCTTTTTCTGTTGAGAAAGGGATTGTTTTTTTAAACGGCACCGTTGATCCAATTCGGCAAGCTGCTCTTCAAGGTTAATAAGGGTGAAGGTATGATTTCGGGCTTTAGCCACAATTGATATGGATTGTTGCTTCAATTCCCAAAGATCAGTTGCGTTTTGCTTTGCCTTTTTAGCAAGGGCCTGTGATTTTGTTTTAGCGGTATCTATGGTCAGAATAATCAGTTCTAATAAGTGAACGACCGGTCATTTCTGGCGGGGGATCAATGGCCATTAATGTCATCAAAGTGGGCGCGACATCAGCGAGCTTTCCATTTTCTAGAAGCATATTTTTATGTGGGGAATTGACAAGGATGGCAGGCACCACATTCGTTGTATGTGATGTAAAAGGATTTCCTGTCTCGGGATCGGTCATTGTTTCCGCATTTCC
>CAZOHS010000296.1:0-1917 GCA_964579285.1 uncultured Rhodospirillaceae bacterium
GGGGTAATTCCGTGCTTGGTATTGTACGCTATTTGTTTTTGACGCCGGCGTTCAGTCTCCTCAAGTGCCTGGTTTAAACTATTCGTCTTGTTATCGGCATACAGTATTACTCGACCATCGACATTTCGTGCGGCGCGGCCAATCGTCTGTACCAATGAAGTAGTGGACCGCAAAAAGCCCTCCTTGTCTGCGTCCAATATTGCAACCAATGAACATTCAGGGATATCCAATCCCTCGCGGAGCAAGTTTATCCCGACAAGAATATCGAACACACCGAGACGCAAATCGCGGATTATCTCTATCCTTTCCAAGGTATCAATATCGGAATGCATATAGCGGACTTTCAAACCCAGTTCATGCATATACTCCGTTAGATCTTCTGCCATGCGCTTGGTCAGGGTAGTTACAAGTACCCGGCCGTTAGAGGCAGCAACTTCACGGCATTCGGCAACCAGATCGTCTACCTGCAACTCTACTGGGCGGACAATACATGTCGGGTCAATCAAACCGGTGGGCCGAATTACTTGTTCGGTAAATACACCATCAGCCCGTTCAAGCTCCCATTTTCCAGGGGTAGCGGATACGAATATGCTCTGCGGTCGCATGACCTCCCATTCCGAGAACTTTAGCGGCCGGTTATCGACGCAAGACGGTAGTCGAAATCCAAACTCAGAGAGGGTCCACTTACGTCGAAAATCACCCCGGAACATTCCTCCCAGTTGTGGCACTGTGACATGACTTTCATCCAGTATCACCAAAGCATCCTCCGGTATATACTCAAACAAAGTAGGAGGCGGCTCACCCGGATTACGACCAGTCAAGAAACGGGAATAGTTCTCGATGCCAGGACAGAAACCAGCCGCGTCCATCATCTCGAGATCTAGACTAATGCGTTGTTCCAAACGCTCGGCTTCCAGCAACATCCCGTTTTGGCGCAGAAAGGTTAAACGCTCGGCCAACTCCGCCTTAATACCCTTCATGGCTTGCTGTAGTGTGGGTCGGGGGGTGACGTAGTGGCTATTAGCATAGACACGGGTCTTCTTCAGAGTATCCGTCCGCTTGCCGGTCAAAGGATCAAATTCGACAATCTCTTCCAATTCATCGCCAAATAAACCAAACCGCCAAGCCCTATCCTCCAAATGTGCTGGCCAAAGTTCTACAGAATCACCTCGCACTCGAAAAGCGCCACGCCCAAAGTAATTATCGTTTCGGCGGTATTGTAAATCTACAAAACGCTTTAGTAGCTGGTTGCGATCTACAGCCGAACCCACCTTCAAATCTAAAGTCATCTCCGAATAGGTCTCGACTGAGCCAATGCCATAGATACAGGAGACAGAAGCGACAATTATTACATCATCCCGTTCCAGCAAAGCTCGGGTGGCAGCATGGCGCATACGGTCAATTTGCTGGTTTATATGCGCCTCCTTCTCAATATAGGTATCGGTACGTGGCACATACGCTTCTGGTTGGTAGTAATCGTAATACGAAACAAAATATTCAACAGCGTTGTGCGGAAAAAAACTCTTCATCTCGCCATAAAGTTGTGCGGCCAGCGTCTTGTTCGGCGCAAGAATAAGGGCAGGCTTTTGAGTCCGCTGAATAACTTGAGCCATGGTGTAGGTCTTACCAGAACCCGTAACACCTAATAGTACTTGGTCCCGTTCACCGCCTTCTACTCCTGCCACCAATTCGGCGATCGCCACCGGCTGATCACCAGCAGGCTGATATTCCGATACCAACTCAAAAGTTTTCCCACCCTCTCCTTTTTCGGGACGCGTAATGGGCACGGGCACCCAAGTTGCCTGTTCCGCTAGGGCCAAGAATTCTTCGAAATTACTTCGAACTTGTTTTATTGATGTATGCGCCATGGCGTCAGTATAACCCATTGCGAATATGGTCTATCGGTTTTATAGCAAA
>CAZOHS010000297.1:0-1911 GCA_964579285.1 uncultured Rhodospirillaceae bacterium
ACTGCGCACATTGCCAGTATTAATCGAGAAAGATTCTTCATGGGTATTCCGCCCAAATGGGCAGCAAGAATAAACGGCGGTAATTGGTACGCAAAAAGCGACATAGCCCAAGTTAAGGGCTGAAGCATTAACACCGTTTTTATCGGCCAATCAGTCGCAAGAGAAATGTCTGTGGCCAGAGTTGTCATAATGGCAGGTTGGCCTGGTATCGTCGTGACAACTCCTATTAACATACCGACTACACTCACAACCACGAAATTGGCGAAATCAGCCCCCGGGGTGAGTGGTACTCTATTAAAAAGTATGTCACCGATAAAATTCCCGAGCCCTGAATTAGAAACAACGGCACCCATACCAATAACCCCTGCAACAAAAAACCAGGGTGCATAGGACACACCACTCAGCATCATGGGGGGTGATAGCATTCCAACCCGAGGTAACATGCAGATTACACCAGCCCCGAGCGCGATCCAGGCGGGTGAAATTCCATGTTCAAAATCGGTAAGCCAAAGACCCAGGGCGCCTATCAGCAAAATGACAAGACGGGTTTGATGAGCGGAAGCTTCGCTCGCTTCGACACCTCCCGTAACTTTGCGCGGGCGATCCGGGAATAGGAAATAGCAGAGGAGCGGGACGGTGATGGTTGAGATAATCCCAATCACTGGAAAATTGGCTATTAAATACTCGGCGTAGGTAATTTTTAAACCATGGATGCTTTCGACAGCTCCCAACCAACCCAAATTAGGAACAGCTGACGGAAGAATAGCGAGACTAGGGTACACAGAACCCCCAACTACCGCTAACCCAAGCCCCGCTCTTCCGTGACTACCAGGGGTGAAGCCAATCTGGTCGGCTAACGCCATAAAAATTGGCATCATTATGACTATTCGGCCGGTGTTGGACGGGATAACGAACGAGAGTACACAGCCAATTAAGGCGCAACCGCACAGAATTCCAAAATAGTTACGGGGGAAGATACGCAGAAGCCAACTTGATAGTGTTTGACCAAAGCCGGTTTCCTGAACTGCTAAACCTATAATTAATCCGCCAAAAATCATCCACACGGCAGCAGAGTGAAAGCCGGAAAAAACAATTGGCGCCCCTGAGTTGGTAAAAGTTATTGCAAGAAAAAAGAAGATTATCGCGGTGAAATATTCTGGAAAGATACGACTCGCCCAAAGCGAAACGGCAACGACTACGACAGCGCCTACCCTTGAAATTTCTGTAGAGTTGCCCGAAAAATACGGAAGCACCCATATGAGAGTGCCAGAAAGAATTCCGAGCAAGGCAATGGCGTGTGAAAATAGACTTTTTTGTTTTTCCATTGGCGACCAATAACAGCGTCCTACTTGTTGTCAAATCAAGGAGGTGTTAGCTAAAACGACCGTGTTTCTATCAGATCTAAACGGTGTTTATTTTTATTTTTTCAAAACTAATTAGAGCAAACTTTCCAGAGACAAAAGTGTATATGTATATTGACTAGTACTAAGACGTGCTGAGCGACAACGAGACAACTAATAACCCCAAACAGGGGCGTTTTATGAATAATGCCGAATTAATAATCCAAACTTTGCAGAAGGCAGGTGTTACGCACGGTTTTGGAATTCCAAGCGGAAACGTGATTCCGATAATGGATGCGATGCGGTCACATAACTTACCGTTTGTTTTGACGGCTCACGAGGGCTCGGCTGGCTTTGCGGCCGATGTAATGGGCCGAATTTCTGGCGCACCTGGTTTCGGGATTGCGACACTGGGCCCGGGGGCCACAAACCTGGCTACGGGAGTGGGCAGCGCTTGGCTTGACCGGTCTCCGATGATCGCAATTACCTGTAACCTGAATACCGATCAGCTTGGGCGCCGAATTCAGATGTTTATAGACCACCATCAATTATTCGCCCCAATAACTAAGGC
>CAZOHS010000298.1:0-1892 GCA_964579285.1 uncultured Rhodospirillaceae bacterium
GCGCTTTGGCTCGGATGGTTACGGATCGACGAGGAATGGTTTGGTCCCTTATACTCTAAATTTGATTATGCCGGAGCGATCATTTACGGCGGCGCTATCACTACCTTAAGTTGCGGTGTTGTGTACGTTCCGTCGTTTTGGGGTGTAGGGGCAGTGGCTTTAGGCATCCTATTACTCGTCGGATTTGCCGCTTTGGAAGCGCGGCTGCCGGAGCCACTGTTTAACGTTCGCTTGTTTCAGACACACACGACATTCGCTTTCTCATGTGCGTCCGCATTCTTAATGTATGCAGCAACGTTTTCGAATATAGTTTTAATGAGCTTGTATCTTCAATATCTGAAAGAAATGAGTGCCCAGGCTGCCGGTCTGGTTCTAATTACACAACCATTTGCCATAGCGGTAACAGCGCCTATTGCCGGACAGCTTTCGGATCGGTTTGAACCACGTTTTGTCGCTTCGATGGGAATAATTCTCACGGTTTTTGGTCTTGCCGCACTCGCCACGATAAAAACTAACACGAGTCTCGATTTTATTATTATGGGGTTAGCTGCTTCTGGACTGGGCTTTGGTCTATTCGCCCCAGTTAATGCGAATGCGGTCATGAGTTCTGTGGAGCCGGTTCATTACGGTACCGCGGCCGGCGCCCATGCATCCTTGCGTGTTGTTGGTCAAATGCTATCTATGATTGTTGTGACGCTGATTTTTGCGTTGGTGATAGGTCGTGTCCAGATTACGCCTGGAGTGTATCCCGAACTGGCCCAGAGTATACGCATGAGTTTTGCGGTGATGGTTGGACTGTGTTTACCAGCAGTCTATTTTTCTTTGAATCGAGGGAACATCCGCGGCCCCGGAGATCGTCGTAGACTTTCGATTCCATAAACGCAGGGAGCGTGAAGCCCTGGTTTGGTCCTGGCCGCCACGCGGGGTATTGCTCTACCTATCAGGTCTAGACAAACGCATGCACTCATTAGTTGTCGTCATAAATGGGACTCCGTTTCTCTTTAAAAGCAGCTATTCCCTCGTCGAAAAATCCGGCAGTAGCACAAAGTATTTGCCCTCGATCTTCTAAAGCGATGGCTGCCTCAAGGCTCCCCGCATCGATGGCTAGGTTCAGACCTTCTTTGGTTAATCGAAGTCCCATAGGCGAGCTTTTTAGCATATCCTTAGCGATATTAAGCCCAGCGTCTTTGAGTTTTTCCACTGGTACGACTTCGGATACCAGACCCAACGCGAGCGCTCGGTTCGGAGAGATGAAGCGACCTGTCATCATCAGTTCGGCGGCGATCGACTGACCAACCGCTCGAGGGAGAAAATAGCTGATCCCGACATCGCATCCTGTTAAGCCGACCTTAATCATGGCCACGTTTGCTTTCGTGTTGGTCGCCATGAGCCGTACGTCGGATGCCAGAGCAAATGCCAGGCCTCCCCCGGTAGTAGCTCCATGGGCAAGGCAGATAATCGGCTGGGGACAGCGACGCATGCGCATGAATACTTCGCTGACTTGTCTTTGAAATCGTAGGCCAATTACTGGACCGGCGGTAACGCCGCTTGTGGCATCTAAATCATAGCCGGCGCAAAATGATTTTCCTTCGCCGCTCAAGATCACGACGCGAATGTTGTGGGTTTTTTGAAGGCCGTCAAAGTAATCTTGCAGTTCGTTGCACATATCGGGATTAATAACGTTGAGCTTCTCCGGCCGATTCAAGGTTAACCAGTCGATCGCCCCTTCTTTTTCAATTCGAATTGTCTTGTAGCTCATCGCAAAGCTCCGGGTAGGCTGAAATTTAGTTCAACGAGAACCGCACCATTGTAATTCGTATGGAGCGGCAACGTAGGGGACTGGTCCGTTCCATATATGGCGTTTTTCTGCCCTCGATATAGCGTAGAATGGC
>CAZOHS010000299.1:0-1887 GCA_964579285.1 uncultured Rhodospirillaceae bacterium
AAAAGGCAGAAAGATGGGAGGGTGCCAATACTATCGCCTCCGGAATTAGAGTCCCTGCGGCAATCGGAGATTTTCTGATCCTTCGGGCGGTGCGGGATAGTCGTGGCTTTGCCATCGCGGTTGACGATGTGGCAATACAAGAAGCCCAAATTGAAGTTGCTCATTCCAGTGGATTGTTGATGGGGCCTGAGGGTGCGGCAACCTACGTCGCCTATAAGAAATCACTTATCGACGGTAGGGTTTCAAATGAGGAACGGGTTGTCCTTTTTAATTGTGGCACAGGCTTAAAGTACCCGATGCCGCCGGCAACCGAAATTCTCGATCGGACCAAACCCATTGATTATCATGCTCTGATCGGAAGCGGACATTCAGGGTAGAAAAATATAAGCGTTTGGAAATATTTTTGTATACATATGCCTACCAGTTACAAATACAGTTTAATAGCAGAGAATAAGGCTAAAGTATTCTTTGGCCGCCCTTGGGAATTGGTGTTCCGGGTGGGACCAACGGCAGGGGAACAATCTTACCGGATTTGAGACCGCCATCACTCTCAATCTCCAGTTTCGTTCCAAGATCAGAATACTGTACGGCAAGAAGTGCAATGCCAATGTTCTCCTCCCTCCGGGGTGAATAGCAGGCTGCGCGAACCGAGCCGGCGGGTTTCCCATCGACATTCGCAGGCCAGGGATGCTCGTTTGGAAGTATTGGCTCATCGTTGATAATAATTCCTACTAGCTTGCGTTTTGGTCCCTGTTCAGCCTTGCATTGCAAGGCGGTTTTTCCAATAAAATCATCGGTTCGTTCAAGTGAGATCATTCTTTCAAAACCTACTTCAAAGGGATCACTATCTGGGAGGTTATCTGCTCCATAGGATAATAATCCACTTTCAAGACGTTCGATTTGATTAGGGGCGCCGGGGCCAATTTCATAGGGAGCTCCGATTTCTTTAACTCGATCCCAAAGTTCGGCTCCTCTAGACCCGTCTCGTAGATAAATTTCGAACCCGCCTTGTTTGGACCATCCCGAACGTCCAGCGATCAGTGGAATATTGTCAAGCGTGGTTTCCCGAAATTGAAAGTATTTGAGTTCTCGCACCCACTCGCCGAGTAGATCGACAGCCACTGCCTCTGCGTTAGGCCCCTGGATAGCGAGTGGGCTGACATCCGGTTCTTCTACCGAGACGTCGAAGTCACCCTCCGCCGCAACTGCTTCAACCCAAAGCAGCACGTCACTATCCGCAATCGATAACCAAAATTTATCCTTGGCAAGGCGCAGTAGGATAGGGTCATTGATCAGACGACCGTAGTGATCGCAAAGTGGTACGTACATTCCCCTGCCAACCGGGCAGTCTTTGAGGTCGCGTGGGGTCAGGTAGCGGACAAGACGTTCGGCATCATCCCCACTAATTTGCACTTGCCGTTGCACAGCAACATCCCACATAGCAACTTTTTCCAAAAGGCGCCGGTATTCAGCATCGGGATCGCCGAAGGAAGTCGGCATATACATATGGTTATAAATTGTGAAGTGGGTGACACCATCTGCCACAGTTCTGTCAAAAAACGGGGATTTACGTTCACGCGGTCCGAGTGCAATTTGGAAGGACATATAGCCTCTTATTGACGGTGTTGAAACGAAGGGACGACTTGAAAAAGTGTCATAATTTTATCACAAAATATTCTTTTGTTTTTATAGACTTTGAATTCCGAGTAACATTTATTTATGAGATTTGAATACAGATTATTTCAGTGATTACAATGGTGTACGGTCTGGCATTGAATGCTAGGACGCGAGGCGAATTTCATAATATTTCATGATGTGTCAAGCGTATATTTGCGGAGTGCGATAACTAACAACCAACTTGTCACTAGGCAGTAGGCCGCAAAAATT
>CAZOHS010000300.1:0-1872 GCA_964579285.1 uncultured Rhodospirillaceae bacterium
GCAGATCGTCGTGCCTGAAGTGGCGCTGCACGAAGTGGTGCTGGTCGAGCTTGCTTAACGCGAATGCGTCTACTAAGTCCACCTTCATGCTGATCGACTCCAAGAACTTTGTTGTTGCAACATTGAGCAGCACAAATCGACAACATCGATTCGAGGAAAAAATAATAGGTCACGGATGGGACAGACTATATTCGCAATATTCTTGAAGCTGCAAAAGCTGCCTGTGCCATTAAAAAGCCGTATTACTTTGGCGCGCCATAGGACTACATTACTATTTTACACATTCCGTGGTTTCGAACATGCTTCGTGGTAAACAAACCGTGAAAAGGATTTAGTAGATGATTGCCCGATTAGAGAACCCGTATCAAAATGGTCGTGGCCAATGGATACGCGGTTCCTTCCATGGGCATTGCAGCGAGCATAGCGCGTGTGCGTCGGTGCCGTTGGAAGAGGGCGTTAAGCTCTATTGGGAAGTCGGTGCAGGATTTGTGGCGTTGACCGATCACGATATGGTTACCGACCTCTCGGAAGTCCAGACATGCTACGAAAGCCTGGTGTTTTTACACGGTTTCGAGTACAGCACTCGCGAAAATGTGATCTTCGTTGGGCCGGAGATAGGGCCGCTTTATCAGCGACCGCTGGAAGAGGCGTTGGCCGCGGCCGGTGAATTACTGACGGTAGTCTGCCATCCACAGCCTAATGGCTCTGCACGCGAGTACTGGACACTGGACAAACTTGCGGCATTGGGGGTCTGGCCTGATGGTGTTGAAGTCTACAATGGCCATTACGGGATTGAACGGGCGCTGGCGATGGGGCGCTGGCCGCTCTATGCCGATTTTTGGGATGAGTTGTTGACTGCGGGCAATCGCATCTGGGGTTTTGCCAACGACGATTTTCACGACTGTGAGGATTTCGACAATGCATTCAATATGGTTTTGGTGGAGGAAAAGACGCCCCAGGCAGTAATCGCGGCGGCTAAACGCGGGTGTTGCTATGCATCTACCGGACTTTTGCTGCAGTCAGTAGAGGAAGAACACGGGCGGATCCGGGTTGAAGTCGACGTGCCGTGTAAGGGGGCGTTTATAGGACCGGGCGGCGAGCGGCTGGCCGCAGCCGAGAGTACGGTTTTCGAATACACTGTCGGCGAGGAAGCCTATGTACGTTTCGAGGGGGAAGGTGCTACGGGGCGGATTTTTCTGCAGCCGATGTTCCGCTCGGTCTAAGCTGGGTGCTGGTCCGAAACGTATGAACATGAATTGAGTTGCAAATGAAGATATTTCCTTATACCCGCTACGGCCCAACGTCATAATATTGGCTTGATACGGTGCCACTTGCCACCGCTGCCGCCAATGTGTCCAAAACACTTCGGTGTTGATGGCAGCCCCTTTTTCCTTCAGAACTTTTACATTGTCCCTAAACATTCATGCGACTTCTTACACAGCGTTCATTCCGCTGCTACAGGCGTGGCCCGTTCGATCAGCAACCGCTCACGTCGACTCTGCAGCCCCTCTTCTTCAGTCGCCCTATCAACAACCTCATCACCAAGGATCAGAACAAAAATTTTATAACCATTTGGGCCAAGCCATAT
This sequence comes from uncultured Rhodospirillaceae bacterium, assembly GCA_964579285.1. Taxonomy (GTDB): domain Bacteria; phylum Pseudomonadota; class Alphaproteobacteria; order MPNO01; family UBA830; genus JAYZQT01. The sequence continues at coordinate 1,589 of CAZOHS010000300.1, forward strand.
TCACATATTTCGAGGTGGTGAATTGATCGGTATGACCTAGTATTCGTTGTAGGCTAAATGGATCACCATCATTCTTGATGTAGACCAAGAAAAATCTGTGCCGAAAGAGGTTGGAGGGCTTGGTGGCGGGGTAAAAGGGTTGGAGACATCAGTCAGTCGTGTTCCCAATCCTTACCTGACGGATTTCTATTCGTTTCACTTACACATTTCATCATTCGTGCATTTTTTAATCCTAATCTCTCCAAATGTTTTCGTCATTTTCCTCAAAGAAGCACCCCGATTTG
>CAZOHS010000301.1:0-1838 GCA_964579285.1 uncultured Rhodospirillaceae bacterium
CATCTAGGTGGGCGAAGGACGTAGCGGGGGCCGGATCAGTCAAGTCATCCGCCGGGACGTAAATTGCCTGCACTGAGGTGATCGAACCTTTAGTGGTCGAGGTGATACGCTCTTGCATGGTGCCCATGTCCGTGGCCAGCGTTGGCTGATAACCCACGGCTGAAGGGATGCGGCCTAAAAGCGCCGATACTTCAGAACCTGCCTGTGTGAAGCGGAAAATATTGTCGACGAAAAACAGGACGTCTTGTCCTTCTTCATCGCGAAAATACTCAGCCTGTGTCAAGCCCGTCAAGGCTACACGGGCGCGTGCACCCGGCGGCTCGTTCATTTGGCCATAGACAAGCGCAGCTTTTGATTCGCCACCTTTTAGGTCGATAACACCCGACTCGATCATTTCATGGTAGAGATCGTTGCCCTCGCGAGTTCGTTCGCCGACACCAGCAAAAACTGAATAACCGCCGTGTCCCTTGGCGATATTATTGATCAATTCCATAATAATTACGGTCTTGCCCACGCCCGCACCGCCGAAAAGGCCAATCTTACCCCCTTTTGAATAAGGTGCGATCAAATCGACGACTTTGATGCCGGTAGCCAGGATCTCAGTTTCGGTTGCCTGGTCGATGAATTCTGGCGCTGGACGATGGATTGGCCAGGCAATCTTAGCGCCGACGTCACCACGCTCGTCAATAGGCTCTCCAATGACATTGATAATTCGGCCAAGTGTTTCGGGACCGACGGGGACGGCTATAGCCTCCCCTGTGTCGGTCACCTCGCCGCCACGTTGCAGGCCTTCAGTGGAGTCCATGGCGATAGTACGCACCATGTTTTCTCCCAGGTGTTGAGCCACTTCTAGAACCAGAGTTTTACCTTGGTTTGGGGTGTGTAGTGCATTGAGGATATTTGGTAGATCACCTGCAAACTGTACGTCCACAACCGCACCCATAACTTGGCTTATGGTACCGACATTGTTCTTTGCCATTTCAGTAGCTCCTGTCTAAACGGCTCTTACAACGCTTCCGCGCCGGAGATAATTTCAATCAATTCCTTGGTGATAAAGGCCTGGCGCGTCCGGTTGTAAGTAAGCGTCAGGTTGTCGATCATGTCACCCGCGTTACGGGTCGCACTGTCCATTGCGGTCATTCTGGCTCCGTGCTCGGACGCAGCGCTTTCCAATAGCGCTTGGAAAATCTGTACGGCTAGATTACGAGGCAATAGACTTTCCAAAATGTCCTCTTCTTCAGGCTCGAAGATATGCACAGGCCCAGGGCCATCGATAGTTTTTTCCGCGTTATAATCTCTTTTGGCTGGTTCGAACGGGATCAGCTGTTGTGGTGTAACGATCTGGGTCATTGCCGATTGGAAACGGTTAAAAATAATCGTACAAATGTCAAATTCACCCGCATCGAATAATTCTGTGATTTGGTTGGAGACGTCGATCGCCTCACTGTACACGACGTGTCGTTTGCCGATGTCCTCAATGCTGTCGCCAATTTCGTCTGGAAATTCGCGTTTTAGGACGTCATGGCCCTTACGTCCGACACACAAGATCTTAACCGCTTTTCGTTGATCACGTAGATCATTGGTGAGCTCGCGCACCCGTCGTATGACAGAGCTGTTGAAACCACCACAAAGTCCTCGGTTGGCGGTAAATGCCACCAATAGGTGCGTCTGGTCAGTACCCGTGCCAGCCAAAAGTCGTGGCGCACCCTGAATTCCACCAAGTGAACCAGCCAAGGAGCCGAGCATGCGTTCCATACGTTCTGCATATGGGCGTGCGGCCTCCGCCGATTCTTGTGCGCGTCGTAGTTTAGCCGCAGCTACCATTTTCATTGCAGAAG
>CAZOHS010000302.1:0-1828 GCA_964579285.1 uncultured Rhodospirillaceae bacterium
CCTAAGTCGGCGCCTGCACAGAAGGAACGTTGGTCACCCATCAGAACTACAGCAATCGTTTTTCGATCTAGTTCGACGGCGTCCATTGCGTGCATAATATCGTCAGCCATCTCCTCTGTAATCGTATTAAGCCTGTCCGGTCGATTAAACTGGATCTCTAGAGCGCCTTTTCGGCGTTTGGCGATTATGGTGTTATAGGATTTCCTCAGCGAACCGCCTTTCGGGCGGCTAAAGGATTGAAGCTTTCGCGCCATATCTATTCCCGTTTTGAATGTTTGAATTGGCCAGTGTTGGCGATTTTTGCGCCTATTTTATTTTACCTCCACGATTTTGCCGATGCAGGGAGCGCAAGTCAAAGGGGCAACCCAGAATAGTTCGTTGCGGTGGACGCCTATGCGTCCCTGAGATAAGTTCCCAAAAATACATCACTTCAAGGACAGCGGGACATGGATACTTATCAACTATACATCGGGGGCAAATTTGTCGACGCGGAAGGTGGGGCAATAAAGCCCACTTTGAACCCGTGGAATAGCCAACCAATCGCAAATATCCCCGTCGCCGGAGTAGGGGATGCAAAAGCGGCCATCGCGGCGGCTCGCAACGCGTTTGATAATGGCCCGTGGCCGCGTATGAGTGGCGCAGAACGTAGTGAACTAATCTGTGGCTTAGCGGCTAAAATGAAAGAACGAATGAAAGATCTAGCGCGCCTTGAATCTCTCGATTCTGGAGGAACCATAGCCAAAACAGGTGCGGACGCATTCTTAGGTCAGCGCCAAATGAATTATTTCGGCGAAATGGCAAAAAATTACAATTCCGAACCAAAAGAAATTGAAGGAATGTCGCGGCCCGGGCGCTCGTACAATTATACTATTCGCGAACCAATGGGTGTCTGTGCATCAATAATCCCCTGGAATTTTCCCTTGATGATGGCGGTATGGAAACTCGGTCCAGCGTTGGGGACCGGGAACACGATAGTACTCAAGCCTGCATCTGACACGCCCTTGTCTGCGATGGAACTCGCAAGAATAATTGACGAATGCGCGTTTCCGCCTGGCGTAATCAACATCATTTCGGGACCGGGCGGCACAATTGGTGAAACTCTGACAACAAGCACCGATGTAGACAAGGTCGCGTTTACGGGTTCAACAGAAGTCGGCAAAGACATTATGGCTAAGGCCTCGGGTACCTTAAAAAAGGTCACACTCGAATGTGGTGGCAAGTCACCCAATATTGTTCTCCACGACGCCAACTGGGATATCGCGATAGACGGCTCAATTTTTGCTTCATTCTATCATCAAGGACAGGTCTGTGAATCAGGAACCCGGCTATTGCTGCCTGCTGGTCAACATGACGACTTTGTATCGCAAATGGTGGCTAAGCTGAATTCTTTGCCGTTAGGTGATCCGCTTGATAAAGATACAAAAGTGGGACCGGTTGTTTCTGAAAGCCACATGAATACGGTTCTTGACTACATCGAAAAAGGAAAAGCCGAAGGTGCAAAATTGGTATGTGGCGGCGAACGGGCTAGCGAAGGCGATCTCGCCAATGGGTACTTTATTAAACCAACGGTGTTTACTGATGTAACCAATGACATGGTCATAGCCCAGGAAGAAATTTTCGGGCCTGTTCTCTGTGTTATGAAATACCACGACGAAGACGAAGCAATCGAAATCGCAAACGATTCCATATTCGGTTTAGGGGGCGGTGTTTGGTCAGAAGACATAGAGAGGGCACGGGCCGTCGCTGGAAGGATGCGGACCGGCACTGTGTGGATTAACGACTGGCACTTACTTTCAGAAAAAATGCCTTTTGGTGGCTACAAACAATC
>CAZOHS010000303.1:0-1825 GCA_964579285.1 uncultured Rhodospirillaceae bacterium
CCTTTTCTGTGGCGCTCATCTCGCGCCAGAGCTGCTCACGAGCTCACGTCGTCGCTCAGTGCAAACTCTTCACACGACACAAGTTTCGCGACCGCGTGAAGTCGCCAAAATTTTCGCTCTTCGCGACGTCGGAGCGCTCCATCAAGTGGGGTATGGCGAGAGGTATCATCCCCGTGACCATAATGACGAATTACGAAGTAGTCAGGAACCACTTTCGCGCTGGGATGGAAGCCGCCAACGAGGTGGGACTTGATTACCAGTTTGGTCAAAATATGGCTATGAGCCGCGAAGTAATCGTCGCTGATACAGACGAGGAGGCGGAGGCTATCGCCCGTGAAGCGGGACCGTTCATTTGGTGTAAATTCTTTGTTCCGTTTGGCTTTAACGCCGCCATCGCCGCGCCGGGAGAAGGCCCTTTTGATGTACCAGCTACGTTTGAGGCGCTTTCTGAACGTGGACTATTGATCCATGGGAGTCCAGATACGGTCAATCGCAAGATAGAGGACCTACTCAAAAACTTGCCCGTCGACTATTTCTGGATGTTCATATACAACCATATGCCGCATTCGGCAGTTATGCGTAGCCTTGAGCTTCTGACCGAAAAGGTTTGGCCGAATTTTACAGATTCGATCAAAACGTCTAATACCCAACGAGTGGCAGCGACTGCCTGATTGATAAGCAAGCTTGCGGAGAAGCCTGACGCGACCCGTGTCTGTATAGGACACCGCCCTAGGGAGTCGAAACTGGGCTGCATTCTGGATAACAGGAGGTCTGGATCTTGACCTCCGTGGTCAGCGTTGTTTCCCCCGTGTTTGGAACGGTGATATTGGGTAACGTCGGCAGTTTCTGTTGCCTTGGGCCAACGTCGGGACCGCATTAGTGCGATTTATATACTATGTTGCGATTCCCGCAATGTTGTTTGAAAATCTTCTAGAAGCCGATTTGCCCGCGCAAATCCCGTGGTCTTTCCTCATGGCTTTTTATGTTCCTTCGGTTTTGATTTTTGGGGCCGCGATGTTCTTCGCACGAAAGTGGTTCACATGGCGGCGTGGCGAAGAAGGGATCGCTGGCGTGACCGCGGCGTATTCGAACATGGTGATGCTGGGCTATCCCCTTGCTCTTGGAGCATTCGGAGCCGAGGGGGCTGTCCCGATGTTCATTTTGCTCGCTACCCAGTCGATTGTTTTATTTCCACTTGTGAGCTTTTGGGTTGAAGCACGGAAAGCTGACCAGGGTCGGTGGCGGGCGGTTCTTGAGTTGACTGCAAATCCCATTATTTTGAGTTTAGTGCTTGGTGTCATTGCAAATATTAATTCCGTTGAATTGATCTCGGAATTGGATCGTATGTTTGAATTGCTAGGTGCTGCGGGACCAGGATGTGCACTTATGGCACTTGGTATCAGCTTAGCTCAATATAGCCTCAGTGGTGGGTATCGCAACGTCGCTTATTTGGTGATTTTGAAAAATGTTTTACAGCCTTTATGCGTCTGGTTTAGTTGCTATATGTTAAACGTAAATCGTGAATGGACTTACGTGGCGGTGTTGCTCGCGGCGATGCCTACAGGGATTAATGCTTTTATTTTTGCGAGTCGCTATGAGGTTCACGAAGAAACCGTATCCAAAGTAATAGTCGTTTCGACCGTAACTTCTGTTTTTGTCACCGCGTTTTTGCTAAGCCTGTTTCTAAGTCGGTAATGCGCCGGCATCTTGGAAAGGTGACGGCGAGTTTTCGGGTATAGAAATTACGAAATCACGCCCGATCAGAAGGATCGGGCTCGCTTTAGAAATGACTATTGTAAGTATTTCCCGAGTTCGGGTTCGGTAT
>CAZOHS010000304.1:0-1812 GCA_964579285.1 uncultured Rhodospirillaceae bacterium
GGCCAAAAAGTTTTACGACGCTGTTTTGGATACCGTTGGTGTTCCGGCGGGCGATTTAAATGAAGAAATAGAGCGAATTTATTATCGCACACCGGAGGGAACGTTCATCGTTACCAAACCCGCTGACGGCAATCCGGCTACGGTGGCCAATGGAGGTACTCTTGGGTTTATATGTTCAACTGCTGAACAAGCGAAGGCTTTCCATGATACCGCCGTTGCTAATGGTGGGGTGAGTATCGAAGATCCGCCGGGTTGGCGCGATTTGGGGGGAGACCGTAGAGTTTACCTTGCCTACGTTCGAGATCCATCAGGACACAAACTTTGCGCTACGCATTATGGTTAAGATGCGTTTTCGTTTCGTGAAATAATAAGATAGTCACATTAACGTATAATGTTAATTGAACGGTATTTATTCAAAAGAGAGGACGCAGATGAGTATTTTAGTACGATTTTCTCCACCTTCTATGACGGCGGAACAATATGATGCCATACTCGCTCGATTAACCGAAGAAGGTATACAACCCGCGCCGGGTCTTGAATTAGAGGTTTGCTATGGGGCAGGTGATCAGATGAAGGTTTCGTTACTTTTCGACTCACAAGAGGAACTCGACGCATTTGGAGAACGGCTTGCGCCAATTCTTGAGGAAATGAAATTGGACCCAGGCGCGCCAGAAGTGTTTGAGGTGCACAATATTATTCGGCGCAATTGATCTCGGGTCGTGGCGCGGAAAATAAAGAAATCACCTAAACCCCGCGACCCTAGTTGGCGGTGGTTAAATGCTCTGAAGCCCAAGGTTAAAACCGACAAAAAGAAATACAGCCGAAAAAGAACGCCGGAGGGTTGGGGTAGCACGTCGGTGGATATGGAATAGGGTCACATGTTTTGTGGGGCGGTAATTCTCGCGCCGATTTGTGGTGTCATGGGAAATATTTAACGTAGCGTTGGGTTTCCGGATTTAAATTTCGGCAACTACCGCACCAGAGACCGCGTCCGTTACTCCAAGTTCAGGTGATATTTCTTCAAGCATGTCTCTAAATGAATTGAGAAATAAATTCATGTTTTCTCGATTTTTAACCAGTGAAGCCTCATCCTCCCATATTCCTACCGAACAAAATGTCTTGTCACCGGTTTTGAGTAAAACTCTACTGAGCAGTCCATCCAAGGAAGTCCTTTTATTATAAATTGCTATGAAAGAATCTTGATTTCCATCCTTTACAACGAATCTAACCACGTTCGAGTATTTAGCCATAACAGACAACTTTCATAATTATTTGTGGCACATTAAAAAATATAATAAAGCCTATATATCTCGCAATAACGACTATCTGGGAAACTCTGAAGGCTTCAGCAAAAGAACTAAAAAATATAGATCACAATGCGCCCATGCCCCCATCGACAGCGAGCGTTGCACCTGTGATAGCGGACGCTTGGGGTGAACATAAAAAGGCCACTGCATTTGCGATGTCCTGGCCCTCTATCGTGCGGCCCAATGGCGTTGCCTTAACTACGCTTTCGCTGCCACCTTGGCGCCGGCGCAAGTCGGCTCCCGCGCCTTTCATGGGTGACGTCATAAACCCAGGTGCAATACAGTTTACGCGGATGCCCTTAGGTCCGCACGCAACCGCGAATGTGCGTGTCAGCGATTCTACGCCGGCTTTGCTTGCTTGATAGGCGTAGGCATTTTTCGCGCGCCCCATAAAGGACGTGACGCTGCTAATCAGTACAATGCACGAGTTCTGCGAGAGTCTGGCCGCTGCCATGTCGCACAAGTGTGCGACGCCATTCAGGTTTATATTCAGCACTTTGTCGAC
>CAZOHS010000305.1:0-1809 GCA_964579285.1 uncultured Rhodospirillaceae bacterium
TCGCTTCATGTAATAAGATTCCTGGCCAACCCGGCCCGAGCACGACGGTTGTTTCACCCGCTGGCGCGTTGCCTGCGTCAAGGTTAACCAATGCTTGCCGTAAGACTTCGTCTGCAATGCTTTCGGCACTGGCGTTATCGAAGAAACACTCGTAGCCACTGCGCCCGCCGCCGCCGTAACTAGCTGACTCGCGCCGACCGTCTTGCTCGACAATAACATTTATACTCAAGCGCACGAGACGTAGAGGGTCTGCACCGAGCGTGCCATCCAACCACGCTACGATTATCGAGGAGAAATTCCCAGAAAGGTTGATCATCACTTCCCGCACGCGGGGGTCTGCATTTCTGATCCGGCTATCTAGCGATTTAAGTAGTTGTATTTTTGACTCAGTAGTTACACTCGTTAGAGGGTCGAGCGGTGCATATAGTGTTGGCACAAGAGTTTGTTCGGCGATTTTTATTTCGCGTGATTGTCCTTGTCGAGTGATTGCACGGGCGGCACGGGAAGCCTTTTGCAGTGCTGGTATTGCTAGCTCGTCGGAATAGGCAAAGCCGATTTTTTCGCCGCTAACGGCTCGCACCCCCACACCTTGGTCTATGGTGTGTGAGCCTTCTTTGACGATCCCGTCTTCAAGACTCCAGGATTCATGTTTCGAATATTCAAAATAGAGATCGGCGTAGTCCACCGAGCGACCAGCAAGAGTTCCTAATACAGCCTCTATGTTGCTGATTCGTATCCCACTTGGGGCAAGTAATATCTGGCTAGCATGGTCTAATGCAGATTCAGTCATATTGGTCCTCGGTTCGATCGCTGGTTTTCGTCCGGGAGTTTTCCGGTCTGTTCATGGTATATTCCGCCGTTAAGGCGGGATTGCGTCAGTCGTTTCTGGCAACTACGGCTCCAGATTTCAATCTTAGAAAAATAGTGTAAACATTTTTGCTAAAGAGTTCCCGCAGCTCTCACTCCACGGTCGCAATCAAGAGGTTTAGGAGTTAATTGGGGGCCGGTACGGCTAAGGTAAAGCGGGTTTTTATCTGGGTAGCTGAGATGCGCCCGATCTGCGACATTGCGCTGGCACGTTAGTCCGGGGCATCCAAAGCGGCGATGAAACCTGCCTCGTTAAATTAGGAATTCTATTATGTCGGCAGTGCCCGCACTAAGGGTCGGTATACTAGGTCTCGGCACCGTGGGTGGCGGTACCATTTCGGTTCTACGCCGTAACGCTGACGTTATTTCGCGCCGGGCGGGTAGACAGATCGAAGTGGTGGCGGCAAGTGCGCGTGATATTACAAAACCGAGAAATCTAGATCTTTCCGGAATCACGCTATGCAAGAATCCAGTCGATCTTGTGAAGAACCCTAACGTTGATGTGGTGGTTGAACTGATTGGCGGTACGACACCAGCCAAAGAGTTGGTTATTGCAGCGCTTGAGAATGGGAAGCATGTAGTGACCGCGAATAAAGCGCTCATTGCATTACATGGGAGTGAAATTTTCGAGGTCGCACTTAAAGCGCAAATGATAGTCGCTTTCGAGGCAACGGTTGCCGGAGGAATTCCTGTGATAAAGGCCGTACGCGAAGGTCTGGCCGCTAATCGTATTGGATGGCTTGCAGGCATTATTAACGGCACGTGTAACTTCATTTTAAGTGCAATGAGCGATGCCGCCCAAGAATTCGAAACTGTCCTATCGGAGGCACAAGCGCTTGGTTATGCCGAGGCAGATCCCTCATTTGACATAGATGGAATCGACGCGGCGCACAAACTCGCGATTTTCGCTGGCAACGCTTCCACTTGAACAATCTCGGCACC
>CAZOHS010000306.1:0-1798 GCA_964579285.1 uncultured Rhodospirillaceae bacterium
CTTAAAACCTGGTCAGACTTCTTTATGTGGGATATTTTACTAACTATGCCGCGACAGTTAGCGACACTATTTATTATTAGCTCGTTAATTTTTATCGCAACCTTTTTCTTTTTTAAAGAGCTAAAACTTTCAACATTTGACCCAGGTTTTGCGTATATCTTGGGCCTCCCAAATTGGTTTTTATCCGGGGCAATCTTCCTGGTGGTTGCATTAGCGGCGGTCGCTTCGTTTGAGATAGTCGGCTCAATCATGGTAATAGCGATGTTTATCTGCCCTGCCGCAACCGCTAGAATGATTACTGATACGCTTTCCATACAGCTCATTTTAAGTGTTGTGATAGCGGTGGTGACTGCAGTACTCGGCTATCTTTCGGCAGCATTCGGACCACAATTATGGGGTTCTCCACACTCGCTTAGCGCTGCTGGTATGATTGCTGTAGTGGCTGGTATATTTCTAAGCATCGCGATGATTGCTGGCCCTAAGTACGGCGTTCTTTCTAGGGCAAAGCGAGCCCGCGGGCGCCAATTAGACCTCACCACCTAAACCCCGGTATATTGAATTCATGAATGGACCTCTTAGTGGCGTTCGCATCATTGATGCAACATCTATGGTCTCTGGACCATCAGCAACAATGCTACTCGCCGACCAAGGTGCCGACGTTATAAAGATCGAAAACCCAAACGGAGGGGATCATACCCGCGCCTCGGCCAATACACAGAATGGTTTTTCAGCAAATTTCTTAAACAATAACCGAAACAAGCGATCTGTTGCGCTCAATTTAAAAACCACTGAAGCAAAAGAGGCCCTGATGAGACTTAGTGCCACAGCAGATGTGTTTATCCAAAACTTTCGTCCTGGGGTTGTCGATCGAATGGGGATTGGCGAACAAGATGTCCGTTCGGTTGCCCCGAATATCATTTATGTTTCAATTTCTGGATTTGGTGAATCTGGTCCATACGCTGCCAAACCTGTCTACGACCCACTGATACAAGCATTGTCAGGGTTAGCAAGCATACAAGGTGGATCGGACAGGGACCGACCGCGGCTCGTTCGTACAATACTGCCTGATAAACTCACTGGGGTGGTTACAGCACAAGCTATTACCGCTGCATTGCTCGCTCGGACGCAAACAAAGGAGGGGCAACACATCCGTATTTCGATGTTGGATACAATACTAGCGTTTCTTTGGGGTTCGGATATGGGAAGCCAAACCTTACTTGAGAACCCCGTTTCACAGCAGAATGCCGCGAGTTTTATTGATCTCATCTACGAGACTTCGAATGGCTACATAAGCGTGGCCGTTCAAACCAATAAGGAATGGAAAAGTTTAATAAGGGCCTTTGATACTCCAGCATGGTTGGAAGACGAACGCTTTAAAACTCCTGCACTCAGGCAAAAAAATATCGACGACCGTTTGTATTTAACTCAAAATATTCTCATTACAAAATCGACTGAATTTTGGTTGAAGAAACTCGAAGCCGAGGATGTACCCTGCGCCCCAGTGTTGACACGGTCAGAAGCCATTGGTCACCCTCAGGCGATCACAAACCAAATTATAGTGGAGACTGATCACCACCTTGCTGGCAGGATACGACAAACAAGACCGGCGGCTAACTTTTCAAAAACCAATTATGCTTTACACCGTGGTGGACCTGAACTGGGGGAACATACTCAAGAGATTCTGTCTGAAATTGGATACACGAATAAAGAAATTGAAAACATAAGAAAGTTAAATAAGGAGTCGGTTAAATGATAGATTTCTATTATTGGCCAACACCAAACGGCTGGAAAGTTTCAA
>CAZOHS010000307.1:0-1790 GCA_964579285.1 uncultured Rhodospirillaceae bacterium
AGGTGCCCATGCCCGAAGCCGGCCCGGGTCAGGTCCTGGTCAAGGCCCATTCGATTGGTGCCGGTATCCCTGACCAACTGGTCCGTACTGGACGCTATCCTTGGATGCCGCCACTGCCTACCATTCCAGGTATCGAGATGAGCGGTACTGTCGCAGCCCTAGGTGCCGGTGTGACAGGACTGCGAGAGGGCGATCCAATCATTGTGTCTGCGATCCAGAACCGAAGCTGCTACGCCGAGTTCCTGACAGCCGATGCTGAATGGGTATTCCCGTGTGCAGACGGGATCGACCTGGCCGATGCGGGTTGTTTGCAAAACTACCGGGTTGCTTGGTGCATTCTTCACGTAGCCGCCCGGATCCGTGCTGGTGACACCGTCGTGATTGTCGGTGCGGCAGGTGGGGTCGGCAGCGCGCTTCTGCAATTGGCGAATGCGGCGGACCTGACGACGATCGCCCTTGTGCGCAACTCGGCAAAATCCAAGTTTGTAACGGTTCAGGGTGCCGACCACGTTATCGACACGGGCAGGGAGGATCTGACCGAGCAGGTCATGGCGATCACTGATGGCTGCGGCGTTGACTTGTTCATCGACCCGGTGGCCGGTCCCGGCTTCAAGGATCATCTTGACCTACTGGCCCCCGTGGGCATGTTGGTTTTGTATGGGATGATTGAAGAGTTGCCGACGAATGGGGTGTTCCGCGCCCAGTGCGAGCGGTGGGGGCGTAGCCCAGCGGTTCGTATGTTCTCCATCCACGCCTATGACGAGAGACCCGACGTCTCAGGACAGCATTTGGCGCACCTCATGGAGATGATAAAAGAAGGTCGGATCAAACCGGCGATTTTTGCTGAGTTACCGCTCGACATGGCGGCCGAGGCGCATAGGCTGATCGACGACGGAGCGGTGATGGGTAAGATACTTCTGCAACCGGCGCGAACGGAACCGCAGTATGTGACACCGTCTGATACACAAAGAAACCCCGTTTGATAAAAGGGCGGCTCCTCGACTCGGAGATTTTGATAATTTCATTTGGGAAAAATTGTTTTTGGATGATGCCCTGCTATAAATTATACCAATAAGGATGCCTTAGATTAGTGATAATTAGAGGGGAAAAATCGGGTTGAAATACGCTAATGATTAATACTCTCGAATTTTAGAGGAGCCTGCACTTTTCTGGCGTAATTTGGTATATGTTGGTCAGGCTTTCGGGTCTATTAATTTGAAGCGATCTTGAGCGGACACGGGTTGACTTGATTGACTTTAATAGGCTTAAACATCCATTTTGTGCAAGCGGGATCCATTGCTTCAATCCTGTCGTAGAAGAGAGACGCGGTACTTCTGAAACGAACAAATGAGTAACCCTTTGCTTTAAAAGCTGGAGAAGAAATTTTCTTGGATTATCGGCCGTTGGGCTGATGTCCACTAACGCCTCTTTATGAGTATGTGCATAGTAAATTGGAATTTGGAAGTAGTAATTTAATTGCCGCCATTTCGTATAGACTTTATCAGTCGGTTTTAAATTTTCATTAATCCACTGAACGGCTGGATATCGGGTTAAATTACGGGTCAAAAATTTGTCACGGGGCTCACTTGTGAAGACATAACGGGCATAATTCACCGTAGCAATCGCTTGACCTCCAATTTGAAGACTAATTACTACCCCGATAAATATTCCTAATGCATATTTTTTATTTCTCTCACTACACCATCGTAGAGCTATCAAACTGGTTACTGCCATCAATAAGGCATATGCAGGCAACAAGTGTCGTACTCTTTGAGAGGGGCCAAAAAAGA
>CAZOHS010000308.1:0-1768 GCA_964579285.1 uncultured Rhodospirillaceae bacterium
CTTTTGCGAGGATCATCTCTCGCACAGCGACAATTCGCTCAGCATCAAAAAACATATGCTCTGTTCGGCATAAGCCGATACCCTCAGCACCAAAATCAAGAGCCATTCGAGCTTCATTTAAAGTCTCAGCATTTACGCGCACAGTGAGAGTACGAAACTCGTCAACCCAGCCCATAAGTGTTTCAAAATCCGCTGACAATTTTGGTTGCACCATCGGTATTTCACCGGCAATGACGTCTCCTGAGGTCCCGTCAATCGTTATAATATCCCCCGCCGCAATTTCACGACCCGTCAAGGTAAAAATTTTGGTCGCGTAATCAATAACCAACTCACCAGCCCCAGAGACACATGGTCGGCCCATTCCCCGGGCAACAACGGCGGCGTGACTAGTCATGCCACCCCGGCTCGTAAGTATGCCCCTCGCGGCGTGCATACCATGAATATCTTCGGGACTAGTTTCTACCCGGACCAATATCACCGCTTCGCCTTTTGCAGCTAAACTTTCTGCCTCGTCCGCTGAAAAAACCACTTTACCCGAGGCAGCCCCTGGCGAGGCTGGAAGACCTTGAGTAAGAACATCGCGGGATGTACTTGTATCGAGCGTCGGATGCAAAAGCTGATCGAGCGATTCTGGCTCAATACGCAGTACTGCCTCTATTTTAGTTATCACTCCTTCGCGGACGAGATCACAAGCAATAGTCAAGGCCGCGTGGGCAGTTCGTTTTCCTGGGCGGGTCTGCAACATCCAGAGCTTGCCCCTTTGGATCGTGAACTCAATATCCTGCATATCTCTGTAGTGTTTCTCAAGCGTCAGCCTAACTTTGTCGAGTTCACTAAATACATCAGGCAGCACCTCTTCCATTGCGGGAGCTTCCGATCCCTGTTCCTGTTTTCCTAAAATTGTAAGCTGTTGAGGCGTTCGTATCCCCGCGACAACATCCTCTCCCTGCGCGTTCAGAAGGTATTCTCCAAAAAAGTCGTTTGCGCCAGTAGAGGGATTACGGGTAAACGCGACACCCGTTGCGGAATTCTGCCCCATATTGCCAAAGACCATAGCTTGAACCGTTACAGCGGTACCCCAGTCACTGGGAATACCATTAATGCGCCGATACGTATGGGCTCGTTCGTTTTCCCAACTACGAAAAACGGCAGCAATAGCACCCCAAAGCTGATCAACAGGGTTTTGAGGAAACCCGTGTCCTCCCTCTGCCTCAATACAGGCCATAAATTCGCTGACAACGGCTTGCCAATCTTCTGCGGTAAGGTCTGTATCAAGGGCAATACCATTTGTTTCCTTTCGTATTTCGATAATTTCCTCAAAACTATCTTGGTCTACGCCCAGAACAACGTCCCCGTACATTTGTACTAAGCGCCTGTATGAATCCCAAGCGAAGCGCGCGTCGTTGCTTTTTTTTGCGAGTGCGTGAACCGTTTCATCATTAAGTCCAAGATTTAGCACGGTATCCATCATTCCGGGCATTGATACCCTGGCACCGGACCTAACGGACACTAATAAAGGGTCGCCCGTTCTCCCAAACTTAGACTTGCTTACGTCTTGGAGAACTTGAAGTGCTTTATCGACCTGTTCTTTGAGTTCATTTGAAAACCGTTCGCCTGCTCCGTAATACTCGGCACAAACTTTAGTCGTAATTGTAAAGCCGGGTGGGACCGGAAGACCAATAGCCGACATTTCTGCCAGGTTTGCGCCTTTACCACCCAATAAATTTTTCATGTCCGCGGTGCCTTCAGCATTACCTCCACCGAAGGT
>CAZOHS010000309.1:0-1744 GCA_964579285.1 uncultured Rhodospirillaceae bacterium
AGAACCCCAGCAAAAAATGAACTTCTCTTGCCCACTAAAATGCTCGCGGAGCTAGTGGCGGCAGAGTGGGATACAGAGTTAGAACTTTTAGATACGTCTACTATGTATATGACGCGCCTAGCCAATACCACTATTGACTGGGTGCTGGAAGCCCGCGTTCAGCTAATTGAGGAGGTAACAGACTATATAAATACGGACCTTGTTTGTCATCGTGTCCGGGAACCGGAAGTATTAAGACAACGGCAAGCCGTTGTGTGGGATCCCTTGGTGTTTTGGTTTAACGGTAAGTATGGAGTGGACCTCACGGTGACTACGGAACTTCTACCAGTGGCTCAGCCGTCCCGAGCTACCGGAAAAATTGAAAAGTTCTGTGCAGGGTTGAATAATTATGCCCTTGCTGCCCTGCATCAAATTACCACTATGTGTGGGTCGATAGTCATCGGTTTAGCTGTCGCGGATGAAGAACTCGACGGTGTATCCGCGTGGTCTGCCTCGCTCATAGATGAGTTCTATCAGTTGGATAAATGGGGAGCGGACAGTGAGGTTACTGAACGTCATGATCGGCTGCGTACAGAAATCGACGCCGCTACGCGGTTTCTTAATACCGCGAGACTGGGCAGTTGAAAATTGTGCGTGTTGTTGTTTTTGGAAAAGTTCAGGGTGTTTGGTACCGTGCTTGGACCGCCGAACAGGCGCGAAACCGGGGATTGTCCGGATGGGTGAGGAATAGATGCGATGGCTCAGTTGAGGCAGTATTTTCCGGTCTTGATCATCAAATAGATAGAATGGTTGAATCTTGTCACAAAGGACCACCCTCAGCAGACGTGCATTCGGTGAAGGCCGATAACTTTCTTGGGGCCGAAAAAAGTTTCGATTCATTCACTATACGATAGTGGTCTTGCGTTTAAAAACCTTTTCAAAAGAGGCGCGAAGCGCGTCGTCTACATCTTCAATGCTTGCACTTACGCCGAGATCACGAAGAGACGTGACCCCATGGTCCGTGACCCCGCAGGGAATTATACCATCGTAATGACGAAGATTTGGACAAACATTGAGTGACACGCCATGAAAGGTTACCCATCGTCGAACGCGAACACCGATGGCAGCAATTTTATCTTCCTTCCCATCTTCTCCACCATGTTTTCCACGATCAACCCAGATGCCCACGCGGCCTTTCCGTCTTTCTCCCACAACATTAAATAACGACAAAGCCGCAATGAGCCAGTCCTCAAGATCCGATACAAAGCGGTGTACGTCGCGTTCGCGGAGGTTAAGGTTCATCATTACGTAACCAACGCGCTGGCCGGGGCCGTGGTAAGTATATTCGCCACCTCGTCCTGTGTTATATACTGTAAATCGGCTTGGCTCTAATAGATCCGAAGGTTGAGCACTTGTCCCAGCGGTATACAAGGCTGGATGTTCCAATAACCACACTTGCTCGCTTGCTCCAGACAGTATTTTTGTGACCTGGTTCTCCATCTCTTCAGCCGCAGCTGGAAAGTTTACGACGCTCTCAGATTTTCGCCACTCTAATATTTCTTTATGCGTCATTGGCACACTGCCCTTGCGGAAAAATCACTAATTTGGTATGTCACACCGCCCTAAAAAAGCAAGACAATCGGAGATTTTAATCGATAAGCGGTCGTGGCGGAATTGGTAGACGCGCAGCGTTGAGGTCGCTGTGGGAGAAATCCCGTGGAAGTTCGAGTCTTCTCGACCGCACCAGATTAGGCCCGTTGGTAGT
>CAZOHS010000310.1:0-1728 GCA_964579285.1 uncultured Rhodospirillaceae bacterium
GCGCTGAGTTGGGCACGGTGGTGGACAGGGTGCGCGGGGAGTTGGTGCCGGGTTATGCGGTTGCATCCGATGAGGAATTGGTCATTACCAAAAATGATAAGGGCCACTTTTTCATCAATGGCGTGGCCAACGGCAAACCACTGCGGTTTTTGGTAGATACGGGTGCGACCGAAGTAACGCTGAGCCCGCAGGCTGCATCGCGGATCGGTATTGATTTATCGGCTTTGCGCTTTAATCAAAAGTTTCAAACGGCAAATGGAATTGGTTTTGGTGCGACTTATTGGCTTAAAACCCTTACTGTCAGCTCTTTTAAATTCCAAAATGTTAGAGTTTCCATAAATAAGGCACGAATGTCGGAGTCTCTTCTCGGGATGTCCTTCTTGGAACGTCTCCAGGCCTATGAATTCCGGGGCGGTAAATTATATCTGAGAAAGTGAGATCGCACCTTTACAGTTTTAATAGCTCTAAAATGCGCAATAGCTTCCTCTGGTTCATGGTCGCTTACGCGACGAAATGAGTGTGTGGGTGTGCTTTCAAATATTTGCTGTGGTGGTCCAACCAGGATACGCTGATTAAATTAGATGGTCCCCAGCGAGTGCTCCATATGAAACCTAACATTGTGCCTCTATTGCCCGTTACCCTTGGCACGGGGGACGTACGCTACGCCCAGGGTGTGAAAGCCGGCCGGTGGGTCTTCGCCACCGGACACATGGCGCAGGATTTTAAAAATGGGATTGCCTCCGACGTGACCAACGCAATGGCCCCACATACTGGTATCCCAAAGCGAGAGAAAGAGGCGGCATTAATATTTGATCACGTCGAAAACGTACTTGCGGCCGGCGAAACGAAACTCTCCAACGTTGTCCGCACGGATCAATATTATACGACTGTGAATGCGGTGCCACCGTACCAGGCGATCCGGCGACAAAGGTTCGGGAAGCTCATTCCTCCCTCAACCTCTATTGTCCAAAAAGGATTTGTCTTACCCGACGCCGATATAAACCTCCAGGCGATTGCCGTCGTTCCATCCGAAGAATTTGAGGTGGAGCATATCGAACATCAGGTACTCGCGGGTCGACCGACCTCAGGCTATTCGCCGGCTCTTACGGTCGGCGACTTTGTGTTTGTGCCCGGTATTACGTCAATGGCCCAAGGGGATGAAAAACGCGTGAACGTGGTTGCGGAGGCGGCTCGCGTGGAACAGGGCATGCAGTGGGGTGGCCAGGCAATAAAACTGGAAACGGATTTCATTGTGAAAGAGCGGATCATACCGTCCCTGGAACTTGCCGGGTCGACGCTCGATGATATTGTAAAAGTACAGGTCTACTTGACGGACCCCGAGGATTATTCAGCCTTTAACGCAGCGTGGTTGCGGTACTTTCCGGAAAACGGACCCGCGCTCTCCATTATCCCGTGTGCCACCGAAGGCCTCGCGCCGGTGGATGGAAAAATAGAGATAAATGTCCTGGCACTCAAAACGAAGGCGCAGACGATAAAGGAACAGATAAACGCGGGGGTCTTTCCAGGTTTTCGTGGTCAATCACAAGCCGTAAAGGCCGGCGACCTCTTGTTTTTGTCGGGGCTCATGGCCATCGATGAGGAGGGTCTTGTTGCGGGGGCGGCCGTTGATCCCGGGCAACCGTGGTTTGCGTCAAGCCCGGCGGTCCAAGCAGAAACGATTATCGGCAACGCGGAAAAGCTCTGCCAAGCGGCCGGAACATCGCTCTC
>CAZOHS010000311.1:0-1710 GCA_964579285.1 uncultured Rhodospirillaceae bacterium
AAAACCCACCTTTCATGCGGACGCCGGATGCGGCAGATTGCCTAGGTTTTGTTTGCGATCAAGTGAGAGAACGGCGCGGCATTGACCGCCTATGTTTAATTGGGTGGTCTTGGGGGACGGCAATTACAAGTTATTATACCGCTGGTCATAATGACCTTGTCGAACGATTATCGCTGTATGCTCCAGTTTGGGACCGAACGCAATCAGGCCCATCACCTATCCATGTCGAAGGGAAAATAGGCGCTTATAGGTTAATAACGCGAGAAGCAACCTTGGCACGCCGCCAGGCCGGACTGACGGAGAAACAAAAACTATCAGTAATGCCGCAAGAGTGGTTTGATCAGTGGTGGGATGCGACTGTTGCGTCTGATCCTAATGGCAATGACGGAACCGTACGCGCCCCTAACGGAGTGGTTCAAGATGGCGCAGAATACTGGAACATCGGAAAAGCAATCTATAACCCAGCTGAGATTGAGGTTCCCGTCCTCGTCGTTGTAGGCGAACTCGATAATGATACGCCACCTTATATGGCACAAACGGTCTTTCCATTATTTACAAAGGCGCCCTGGAAACGCCTTAGTATTTTGAGCGAAGGCACTCATGCCATTATGATGGAAAGCAACCGTATTTTGCTATTTCGGACTATAATTCAGTTTCTAGAAGAGGCCCCACCGGGACCAGCCGTTTTTTCGTAAAATTTTATACCTTTGTCTTACGGTAAGCCGCGTCCGTAGTGCTGTATCGCTTTAGACCTTCATCTACAGCAGCGCTTAATACAGAAAATATCGTAGCAATCACGAAATTGCCTCACTTCAAACATTGGATGACCATATTCGAACGGCATCTTGTTGTAATCGATAACAACAAGACTATTCCAAGTAAGTAAATTATTCGGTGCCAACAATATCATATGAGGCTGTAATGAACTTCAATATTGACCAGAGTTCGCCAGGTAAAAACAACCAAATGCCATATCCAATAACCTTGTGGAAAAAAATTCACGGAAATAGCCGGCGGCTTCTTAATGAGAATTGGTTATCTTAAAAAGAAACACGAAATGTTTAAAAAACTCACTCCCAAGAATAATGTAAATTCCTCAGACCCTATAAACGACCAGCAGAAATTGAAAGAAGCCTACACCGCGACACAAATCCAAAAGGAAAATTTAGTATTGGAGGATTCTCCAAATTTCCAAGTTACTCGTCTGCAGAAAATAGTTAATCCTCCCAGACCACCGGTGCAGCCTCTGAAATCTCATTCCGAAAAACGGTCTGTCTTAATCGGCCCTGGCGTGGAATTTGACGGCTCCATTGGCCATTGTGACGAAGTGGTGATTGAAGGAACTGTTAAGGCTAACATCACGACGGCGCATCTTATAGTAAAGGCCTCAGGGAAATTTTCTGGCACGGCTACAGTCGATGCGGCCGAAATCGAAGGTCAGTATACAGGCACCCTAACTGCAAATTCTCAACTCCAAATTCTAAAAACTGGAAATGTCGCAGGCGATATCAATTATGCCCGGCTTGAAGTTTTAACTGGTGGAATTCTATCGGGGAATGTCGACGTGTTCTCAGAAGGAAAGGAGAAAGAAAATGCCAAAACATAACCGTTATGAATAGTTTGAGAATATTCCGAGACAAAATTGCATCCCCCCAAAAGTGGATATTTTCGATGAAACATTATCTCACCGCTTCTGCAGTTGCTTTGTCA
>CAZOHS010000312.1:0-1706 GCA_964579285.1 uncultured Rhodospirillaceae bacterium
GTGCGGTAGTTAATGCAGGCGGTAAGGGCTTTATTACGCCGCGGAGCTTTCCGACTTTGAAAGCCTATCGAGGGCAATTGCGTAAATGCCGTGAAATTACGGAAGGTAAGCCTTTCGGGGTTAACATCTACGTTTCAGCGCGACCCGATGCCAACGAGGAACTTGGGATATTTCTCGATGTGGCAATCGAGGAAAAGGTCGAATTTGTTGAAACTGCTGGGTTTAGCCCTAGGGCATTTTTACACCGGATAAAAGATGCCGGCATGAAAGTCATCCACAAATGTACGACGCTTCGTCACGCGCAGAGTGCGGCTAAAGCTGGCGTAGATGCGATTACGATCCTCGGTGCAGAGGCTGGCGGGCACCCCGGCATGAATATGATTGGTGGAATTGTTCAGGGTGCTGTAGTCCCTGACGGTTTAGATATTCCCGTCGTTCTCGCGGGTGGGGTCGGCACCGGGCGACAACTTCTGGCGGCATTATCTCTTGGAACGGATGGGATTTTGATGGGGTCACGGATGACGGTGGCAGAAGAGATTTGGGCTGATGATAAATACAAACAGCGTGTTGCTGAAACGGTCGAAAGTGATACTCGCATCGTCATGTCGACTTTTAACGATAACTCGCGGGTGCTAGACAATGCAACGGCGAAGGCGGTAAATGAGCTTGAACAGCAGGGCGTTAAAGATTTTGATCAATATAAACCCTTAGTTCAGGGCCCTAATCAACGTGAAGCTTATGCTTCAGGCAACTTTGACCAGGGTACGTTATCTATGGGCCAAAGCTGTACCTTTGCCAATGAGATCGTTAGCGTCGAGAAAATATTTGACGACATTTTAAGTGATGCCATTGAAATGCAAGATCGGCTGAGCAGTTTAGCGATAGAGAAGGGATAAGGTATCAGAACGTATGACCAACAACCCAAATAGTTCGGAGTTTACAGTAGGAATTCTCGGAGCCGGCGCGATGGGGCGGGGGATTGCTCAGATCATAGCGACCGGCGGTATGCGGGTCTTGTTGTTTGATAACAATGATGTCGCCGTCGCGGCTGGCCGGGAATTTGCGGAACGGATGATTCTTCGTGCTGGAGAGAAGGGTACGATTACTGATGAAGAAGCAAAGGGTGCCGTCGCACGCCTTTCAGTGGCCACCCAACTCTCTGACTTAGGAAAGTCTCAACTCTTCATTGAGGCGGTAGTTGAGGACGTCGAAATCAACCCAAAGGTCTATTTGTACCTCGAGGAAGTTGTTGCGGAGGGCTGTATTTTAGCGACGAACACTTCTTCGCTATCCGTCGCGGCAATCGCTGCTGCATTAAAACACCCGGGTCGGTTTGCTGGATTCCATTTCTTCAACCCAGTACCTTTGATGAAAGTTGTCGAAGTGGTAAGCGGGTTGGAAACAACACTAAGGACAATAGACACATTAGTTGCTGTTGCCCGCCGTGCCGGGCATGAACCTGTAAGGGCCAAGGACACCCCAGGATTTTTGGTTAACCACGCAGGGCGCGGGCTGAATACGGAAGGTGTCCGAATTGTTTCTGAAGGTGTCACAGATTTTGCAGGGGTTGATGACCTGCTACGTGAAGGTGGTCCCAAATTCCGAATGGGGCCATTTGAGTTGATGGATACAACCGGACTGGATGTGTCTCATCCTGTAATGGAATCAATCTACCAGCAGTTTTATGAGGAACCCCGCTTCCGGCC
>CAZOHS010000313.1:0-1698 GCA_964579285.1 uncultured Rhodospirillaceae bacterium
CTGGTCCTGGCGTAAGAAACAGTATCACTAGGGCACCAAAATAAAGAATTAATTGCGGGCTTGTGATGGCCACAGGAATAATCGCAGCACTTAGTTTCTGGTCACGGTCAAAACTGAAATAAATTGGAACCAAATACTAGTAGAGAAAGGGACAACACCTCCCCTGACGCTAAAGGGATACCAGGTAGTTGAGGGTAAGAACACTGTATCTCTCGCGTTTAAGTATCGGCTGTACCAGGAGGGGTTGGGGGATATTCACGCAAACTTTGACGAAATTGATGGACCATCCCCATCACGATGTTGCGAACCCAGTTCGCTTTCATCATCACATTGGTCATCTCTTTGGGATCTGAAATCAGATTAAACAAGTACGGTGCTTCAAGCTGTATGGGACCGTCATTGACTTCGGCCTCCCATACAAAATGCATCTTCCAGTTCCGCCATTTAACGGCGCGTAATTCGTTTTTGATATAGTACAAAAAACCTTCGCGGTCTGAATTCTCCTGGCGACCCAGTAGAAAGTCTATCTGATCGACACCGTCGATGGGCCGATCTTCAGGCACTGTGGCACCGCAAAGCTTAGCCAAGGTTACATAGAGATCGACAATATGGATAATTTCATCTGTAACCTTTTCCGCCGGAATTCGATTTGGCCAGCGCATCATAAAGGGCACGCGGAGACTGCCCTCCATTGCTGTGTGGTACGTGCCACGCCAATAGCCTGCGGTGCCGCGCCAAGGATCGCGAAACTCGGGGCCATTGTCGGAGCCAAATATCAAGAGCGTATCGTCAGCAATTCCGATCTCATCTACAGCATCGATAATGAGCCCCACATTGTAATCCATCTCAGCCAAGCTATCCGCCATTTCGCCATGGCCCGTGACACCAATATGATCAGGATGTGCTAAGCTTGGGAAGTGAAGTTGGGTAATGGGTACATAACAGAAAAAGGGCTGATCAGATTTATGCTTCTCTTTCATAAAAGCGATCGTTTTTTCTGTGCATTCGCGATCGATAGTCCGCCGCGTCTCTTCATTCAAGATTTTTACTTTTTCAGATGGCGAGCCAGCTTGACCTTCCAAAATGTATGGATTTTCTAAACCCGATTCCTCAAAATAAGGGGAGTTCGTAAACATGGATTCGTTCATCGTACGTGGAATGCCATACCACTCAGCAAAACCGCGATCGCTCGGCAACCGCCCTTCGATGTCGCCGAGATGCCATTTACCGAAATGGCTGCACGCGTAACCGGCTTCCATTAGTAGCTCCGGCAATAGTCGTTCCCATCGCGTAAGACCTTGAGGCAGACCGGCGGGGACCGACTGAAACGCTCCGGTTCGGATCGGATGTCGACCGGTCATCAGCGCCGAACGCGTCGGCACGCAGTCACTTTCAACATTGAAATTGAGAAACCGGGTTCCCTGGGTGGCAAAATCATCAATTCGGGGGGTAGGAGCGCCTCGCAGTTCGCCACCACCGTAGCAACCGAGTTCGCCCCAACCGAGGTTATCGGCTAATATCAGAACAATATTCGGATGCTTTTTGCCCATTCGAATTTCATCCCCGTGTCACCTGCGAATGCATTTTATTTATTCAAAACAATTATTAAGGGCCGTTTTCAGCCAATCATTCACAGTCGATCGTCTGCTAAGGGTGCATGGTAATTGACACAAGTTCATATGAAAAGAATTATATGAT
>CAZOHS010000314.1:0-1696 GCA_964579285.1 uncultured Rhodospirillaceae bacterium
GTGTTTCTTCTGGAACGTGCCTTTTTGAGTGAAGCATATGCTCCATAAAGGGCTTCTATATATTTTCGTAGTGGTCGAGTGGTTTTATTCGTTGTCCCCTCATGAGCGGCTTGTACTTCCGTATAAGTTAAGCGTCCAGCAGATTCCATAAGTGCTCGTTCAAAACGATAATGCAATACGGTTCCGTCCCCAGAAATCTGTATGTGTGCTGCTAGGCAGGCCCTTGCTTCCTTGGGTTTCAGAGAGCACCATTCATTTGACAGGGATTCGGGTAGCATCGGCACAACTAAACGTGGCAGGTAGACAGAATTGCCTCGACGTCGTGCTTCTTGATCGATTGGATCGTCTGTTTTGACGTATGCGGCCACATCTGCGATCGCCACAATTAGTTTCCAACCATTGGGGTTCGAGCGGTCCGAGTCCTGTTCGGCCCAAACAGCATCATCGAAATCTCTGGCATCCGAATCGTCGATCGTGATCAAAGGTAAGGATCGTAGATCGACACGGCCTTTTAGATTTGGAGGCCCTGCCTGTTTAGCGAGCGTAAGCGCATCTATCGGAAACTCAGTCGGGATTTCTAAATCTTCGCATATTAACCGCTCAATCGTGCCAGGTGTTTCCAATTGTCCAAGCTGTTTCCGAACTGAAGCCCGAGGCAATCCAAAGGCGCGTTGGTTTTCCATCTCCGCGACCACTACCTCGCCAGAGGCAAGCGTACCCAGGTCCTCCGTCTTGAGTGCTATACCTTGAACGCCCCGTCGGTTGACTGTACGCAAATGTGCGCTATTCCTGTCTTTCTCAACGACCCCCACTATTCGTCCGGACGGTCCTTCTAGGCGTCGCATGACTCGACCTTCGATATTGTTTTGGTCAATAGGATTTAGCCGCACGAGCGCACGTTCGCCAATTCCCAACGCACGCAGACGGGTGCGCCGAGGCGTAACCACGGTGATTCTTGTAGATGATTGTGAGGGCCGCCAACTTACTGGGCGTCCTATGGGAGTGCCATCTTCGTCGAGCCCAGTAATTTCAACTACTCCGACCGGCGGGGTTTCACTTGGCACCGCGTAGCGACGGTTCCGGCTTCTAGATAACAAACCGGCGTCGACCATTGAGGCAAGTAATGTCTTTAAAGCTGTCCGGTCAGAACTTTTGAGGTCGAAGGCACGAAAAATATCTTTCTTAGATGGTGCGCTCCCAGACTTACGGACAAAACCTAACAATTCCTCAGAACTAGGAACAGGGTTTGACACTGGTTTATTATTTCTGGTGGTGGGAATATTAAGGCATGCCTTAAAGAAAGCTCAGGTAGCTTTCTTTGCTCGAGGTTGCCGTTTTTTTTTGGCTGTCTTTTTCTTCGTTTTAGAACGTCGTTTCGGTTTCGTGACTTTTTTTTTGGCGAGGAATTTAATTTACTATTAGTGTGTTTATTTTTTTGTAACTTAACTAGCAGTTCTTCGCTTTTATCAGAAGAGTCATCATTAACAAAAATATACTCAGATTTCCAATTTGTTAAATTTGCTAAAGAATTATTTAACCTTGATATTAAATTCTCAAGATTTTCCTCTTCATTTCTAAACGAAAAAACAAGCGATAGAAGTTTCATATAAGTTACGAATAATTTTAATTTACGGCAAAAAAAGTAATAAGTATATACCTAAATAATATTTCATATGTAATTCGATTAAAACAATTA
>CAZOHS010000315.1:0-1694 GCA_964579285.1 uncultured Rhodospirillaceae bacterium
ACCGTGGGCCTCTGTCAAAACGATATAAAGCGTGTAATTGCATATTCGACCTGCAGTCAGTTGGGTTATATGTTTTTTGCGTGTGGTGTTTCGGCATATTCGGCTGGTATTTTTCACCTGATGACACATGCGTTTTTTAAGGCCTTGCTGTTTCTCGGTGCTGGCTCTGTTATTCACGCGATGTCATCTGAGCAAGATATGCGCAAAATGGGCGGAATCTGGAGGATGGTTCCTGTGACGTATACTCTCATGTGGATTGGCAGCCTGGCCTTGGCAGGCATTCCATTTTTTGCAGGGTTTTACTCTAAAGATATTGTATTAGAGGCGGCTTACGGCGCTCACACCGGTGTAGGCCAATATGCGTTCTGGCTTGGAATTATTGCGGCACTTTTAACTGCATTTTATTCCTGGCGGCTGATAATTATGACGTTCCATGGAGAGAGCAGGGCGGACGAACGAACGTTGGCGCATGTTCATGAATCACCTAAAGTGATGATTATTCCTCTTGTAGTCCTTGCGGCCGGCGCCGTTTTTTCAGGGTACCTCGGATATGAATGGTTTGTTGGTGAAAATCTAAAAGAGTTCTGGGGTCAGTCAATCTTTGTGCTACCGGGTACCAACCCGATTGACGCCGCCCACCATGTTCCAACCTGGGTTAAAATTCTGCCAATCATCGTAGCCATTCTAGGAATTGCAGCAGCGTACTATTTGTATATAAAAAACAAAGAAATTCCACGAATTTTGGCCCAATATTTTCGCCTTACGTATAAATTTTTACTTAATAAATGGTATTTCGATGAGGTCTACGATTTCTTGTTTGTGAGACCCGCGCACCGTTTAGGGCGTAATCTTTGGAAAGACGGTGATGGGGGCGTCATCGACGGTCTCGGACCAGACGGTGTGGCTGGTGTCGCTCGATATCTCGCTCAGAAGGTCTCGGGACTGCAATCGGGTTATCTTTATCACTATGCGTTCGCGATGCTTATTGGTGTGGCCGCTATAGTGACTTGGTATCTGTTCACGCGGGCAGGTTAAGTAATGAGTGACTTCCCGGTTTTATCTTTAACGACGTTTTTACCAACACTCGGTGCACTGGCGATACTTGTTATTAGGGGTGATCGGGAGACGGTTGCGCGTAATGCCCGCGCGACAGCCTTATGGGCATCTATCGCAACATTTATAGTGTCAATTTTTCTTTGGATTGGCTTTGATAATACTACTGCCGAATTTCAGTTTGTAGAGAAAATACCGTGGATTACGTCTCTTGGAATTCATTATCATATGGGCGTCGATGGTATTTCTGTGTTTTTCGTGTTGCTCTCGACATTTCTTACTCCAATATGTGTTTTGGCGAGTTGGGAAGCAATAGAACACCGCGTAAAGGAGTTCATGATCGCGTTTCTTTTACTGGAAACGCTCATGGTCGGGATGTTCTGTGCGTTGGACATTGTACTTTTCTACGTCTTTTTTGAAGCGGTTTTAATTCCAATGTTCTTGATCATCGGCGTCTGGGGTGGACAGCGCCGAGTCTATGCGGCGTTCAAATTTTTTCTTTATACATTAACCGGTTCTGTATTGATGTTGATTGCCATTTTGGTCATTTATTTTGATACGGAAACTACCGATATTCCGCGCCTGTTGGAGGTTGTTTTAGACCCCCGAATGCAGCTTTGGCTTTGGCTTGCTTTCTTTGC
>CAZOHS010000316.1:0-1691 GCA_964579285.1 uncultured Rhodospirillaceae bacterium
CCCCCGCTTCGTTTTTAAGTTTATCTACTAATTCGGTGACGTTATCCAATTTTAATCCGCCTTCCCGTTTTGAAGGTTCTGTAACTTTTAGTGTTGTAAGACGTGGGGCTGCGTCTACTCCCAACTCTTCTGGGTTTGTCTCGTCGATTATTTTCTTTTTAGCCTTCATTATGTTTGGAAGCGATGCATATCGGGGTTCATTTAAACGAAGGTCTGTGGTTACAACCGCTGGCAGGTTAATTGCCAATGTTTGTAAACCTCCATCGACCTCGCGGGTTACATTTGCTGTATCGCCAGACAACTCTATTTTTGAGGCGAAAGTTCCTTGTGACCAATTCAGCAAACCCGCTAGCATTTGCCCAGTCTGATTAGAATCATCATCTATAGCTTGTTTGCCAAGAATAACCATGTCAGGTTTTTCTTTGTCTACAACCTTCGCGAGGAGTTTTGCCACGGCTAGCGGTTGCAGTTCCTCCTCCGTTTTTACATGAATGCCTCGGTCTGCTCCCATGGCGAGCGCAGTTCGAATAGTTTCTTGGCATTGTTGTACACCCATCGAGACCGCCACGACCTCGCTGGCGGTGCCGGTCTCCAGGAGTCTGACGGCTTCCTCAACAGCAATTTCGTCAAATGGATTCATGGACATCTTCACGTTGGCGGTTTCAACGCCAGTCTCATCGCTCTTTACGCGGACCTTGACGTTATAATCTATCACCCGTTTCACGGCGACGATCAGTTTCATCGAAATTTCTCTCAAGTTGAAGGCAGCTATTGAATTCTGAGTTTCTTTCATACGCCTCGTGCTGCCGTGACAGGCACCTATGAAAGAGATTTATCCCGTAATTGCGGAACCTAACGGAGTACGGTGGGATGTCAAGTTTTCGAACGGTAGCTTGGAGTAGAGAGGGCAATATCTTCCGATTTATTTTACGCGGAGAATAAAAACAAAAGACCGAGCAGAACAATAGCTGAAAATTGGAGTATCACGCGAAGCCGCATAAGTTTATTCGAATGCTTTGCATTGAATTTGCCGCCCTTAACCATGGAAATTAACCCTAGTCCCAATGCTCCGAGGGTGGCAACCATTGCCACTATTATTAGAATTGGTAGGAAGGAGGACATCACAGAAATATGGTATGCATCGCTGCTAAGGGCAATCTTTCAATTTGCGGTTTCCAAATTGTTTACTCTGTCTATTTTTTATGGGTGACGCTAGGTTTTGCAGAACGGTCTTTTTCTATCACAGGCTATCTCGCTGATGAGTTTCTTAGATCATTTTTCTCGTTGTAACGCACACGACCTATCAAAATTTGTTCCTCTAATTGTAGAGGAAACAATTGTTGGCCAGATTCGCCGTGATAACGTTCAATATTTAGAAAGCTTCAAGAATGTTTTTAATCTGTCACCCGATAGTATCCGTTTGGCGGATGGACTGAGAAACTATATGGATAGAACAGAAGCATTAGAGAGCGTTATCTGTAGTCTATTTGAACAAAATATTATTGGTCGACCCCGGAATGAGGCCTATCCGGTTGGGCCCGAATGGGGCGGGCCATACGCGTTCCAATTGGAACGATCGGCCGCGTCGTTTTTTGGGATCCGCGCCTACGGGATTCACGTTAACGGGTTTGTCCGAGTGGATGGCCGTTTAAAGATGTGGGTCGGGGTTCGAGCGAACGACCGCCCAGTTT
>CAZOHS010000317.1:0-1691 GCA_964579285.1 uncultured Rhodospirillaceae bacterium
AAAAAGCATTCGGTAAACAATAATGTCTAACCGCCGCTCCAATAGACCAATGAGTTGTTCGCTCGTATCACCCTTCGCCTGAACCGCCTCAGCATAGATGCGGCGAAACTGTTTCTCGTTAATATTTCCGTAATACCCTCTGAGTTTCTGCTTGGCGCGCAGCTGAGACCCAAAATCA
The DNA here is from genome assembly GCA_964579285.1 of uncultured Rhodospirillaceae bacterium. Lineage (GTDB taxonomy): Bacteria > Pseudomonadota > Alphaproteobacteria > MPNO01 > UBA830 > JAYZQT01. The sequence continues at coordinate 179 of CAZOHS010000317.1, forward strand.
GATATCTTCCGTCGCCTTTGTCCATGCTGCCCAGGAGGATAGTCGCGTTTATTGAATGGGCTTTTAGGTCTTCCCCATAAATTTACAGAAAGCCGACGATTAATTTTGTACTTTGAGCTAATTCTCTTGCTCATAAAGACTCCAAACTACTATTTCGGAAAAAACACAACACCGTCAGGGTTGCGAGGCGCACTATACGTACAGATACCATACAGTCAACCATTACGAGATTTCTCTAATTTCTCCTAGACGGATGGTTCACCAACCCGGATATAACACCCCGAAGAGTACGGCCCTCGTGGTGAGTCATTTGTGCCCTCTGAAATATATTCCAAATATTTTGGACCATATGCGGGCGTGTCTCCCTAACTCTAAGAAATCCACAGTCATCCAGGGCCCCTTCCAGGTGGGAAAAGAGGCCTAAAAGCTCCGATTTTGTGGCTGCTCTCGTCTTTCCCATGAGAAGGCCGGAAGCAGGTTCACCAACCCTCCGAGACCATTCATAACATACAACTAAAACCGCCATCGCGAGGTTCAAAGACTTAAACTGCACATTTGCCGGAATATTGATGACGGCATCTGCCAACGCCAAATCCGTGTTCGGAAGTCCGCTCCGTTCAGGTCCAAAAAGCACACCAGATAACTCTTTAGAAGCAACACCAGTTTGCATATTTTCGACAGCCTGTGCAGGTGAGAATACCCGCTTAACCATGTCTCGTGTCCTTCCCGAAGACGCATAAACCCGATTGAGATCGGCGATTGCATCTTCCGTGGACTCAAAAAGTTTCGCCCTTGAAATTATTGTATCCGCTCCTGCAGCAGAGGCATTGGCTTTATCATTGGGCCAGCCATCGCGTGGACGGACCAAACGAAGGTCAGAAATTCCAAAATTCAGCATTGCGCGTGCCGCTGCTCCAATATTTTCTCCTAGCTGTGGTTCAATCAGCACTATTGCAGGCCCTTGCACAACTTTTTCATTTTGAAGAGGAAACATTTTCGAAAGGGAATATTTATCCGTTTCTGTCATCTACTTCGTGCCCTGCACTGAAATATTTGCCACAAACTCCTGGCCTAGTCATCTCTACGCCAAATCGTTTTGCCATCTGGCTTATCTTCAAGGATGACACCGACATCGAGAAGCTCTTGTCGGATTGTATCTGCCAAATCAAATTCTCGGTTTCGTCTTGCAGACTGTCGCTCTTCTATCAAAGCGTCAATTCTCGCTACCTCTTCGTCAAGATTCGAAAAAATAGTACCTTGAAACCAGGCCTCAGTGCTGTGACGTAATAAACCCAACAAATTTGCGCCAGCCCGCATCTCGTGTTTCGCGTCTTCGGCTACGCCACCTCCTGCCAGTATTTGGCGGCAAAACGAATCCATTGTAGCAATTGCTTTGGGAGTATTGATGTCGTCGCACAATACCTTAACGACCTCGGATCTATCCGCAACACAATCAAAGTCAATTTCACCAAGACACCTATACCATCTATCCAATTTTCGTTTCGCCAGATCT
>CAZOHS010000318.1:0-1678 GCA_964579285.1 uncultured Rhodospirillaceae bacterium
AACGTCGACTAATGGAGATACTCGAATTGCGCACGTAAACGTAGAACGTACAGATCTCAAGTCCGATCCCAAACTCTCGGATATTGGAGAATTCATGGGAAAGGGGTATATTTTACCGGCACCCATTCTGCCCACGGAAACCTGGAGCTCGACAGCACTTCCCACCCCTATGACGATAGCCCAGGACAAACTCCCTATCGCACTTTTGGCGAACGACCCTGAAGGTCACGAAATTTTGCGCTTACCATTGGGTAAGCTTTCAAGGGACCACACTCGTTATGTAGATTTATCAAGTGAAACAAAAATCAAAAATCAGTTGAGTGGGCAATTTGGACACATGGAGTTGGTCTACGACTTTTCTAGCGGTGGTGAAGGGGATGGTTGGCTCCATTCTCTATTCAGATTTGAAAATCGCGCCACGGGAAACGTCGCCGAAACTAGCTTTGGGGCACATATTTTTAATACCGCCCTTACGTATGGTACCGAACCCCAATCATACGCGGGGCGAGCTCCAGGGTTAACGACGCGACTGTTCCTTCGCGTCGGAATAGAACCGTTAGAAACAATTTGTCACCTAATCTATCCTTCCTCGACACCCTGGCACTCAAAATCAAAAACTGAAATAAAATTATTTAATGGGGAGGGCGCCGAAGTAGCACATGAGGAGATTGAAATTCCTTGTGGCGGGTCCCAATTTTGGAAACATTCCGAGTTATTCGGCTCAGTAACACGCGAAAAGGCCGGAAAAAAGAGTTACGTTATTGTCCGAGACACAACATGTCGTTTATTTGGCTATCATGGACTAGTTCATCCCGATGGTGGCTTTAGTCTAGACAACATGTTTGGCTTTTAGACGCCTGTTGCACTTAAACTGTCACGGTGGATTGCAAATATTAAAAATTACTAACTAACTCAGAGGACATGGACGCTCTATGGGCAAAAATAATAGTATAAAAGTTTTGATTATTGGGTCGGGCCCTGCAGGGTATACAGCTGCGGTTTATGCGGCCCGTGCTGCCTTAAGTCCGGTATTGGTTACCGGTCTTGAGGTCGGCGGGCAAATGAGTATTACCACGGATGTCGAAAACTACCCAGGTTTTGCAGATGTAATCCAGGGGCCCTGGTTGATGGAACAAATGCACTCCCAAGCCGAACACGTCGGAACAAAGATGATTAACGATTTGATAACAGGTGTTGATTTCAATACTCGACCCTTTCAGTGTAAAGGTGATTCTGGTGAAATTTATTTTGCGGACTCTATAATTATTTCTACTGGTGCCCAGGCACGGTGGCTCGGTTTGGAAAGCGAGAAAAAATACCAAGGATTTGGTGTTTCAGCCTGTGCTACATGCGACGGCTTCTTTTTTCGAAATAAGGAAGTAGCAGTAGTTGGCGGCGGATATACAGCGGTTGAAGAAGCGCTATACCTCACGAGCCATGCGTCTAAGGTCACTATTATTCATCGACGTGACGAACTTCGGGCAGAAAAAATCCTTCAACAACGTCTATTAAATCACGAAAAAATTGACGTCATTTGGAGTGCCGTAGTGGAAGAGGTTTTAGGAAACGAAAGCCCGCCCGGGGTTACGGGGTTGCAGCTACGTGACGTCAAGTCTGGTGAAATATCTCAAATAAATATAGACGGATTATTCATCGCGATTGGTCATGACCCAGCAAC
>CAZOHS010000319.1:0-1677 GCA_964579285.1 uncultured Rhodospirillaceae bacterium
GGACATGCCTCCACGCATTAACGTTTTTGCCACAAGAGGGCTTACTACTAATAGCGGTCTATAAGTACCCGGGGCGAAACCTACGGTGAAGATGAGTTCCCAACTAGTGTGCCGAACTAGCCCATCGGCGAGATATCGCGCTATCTCTTTCGGGTCGTTACCGAAAATTGAACCAATGCCGCCCCCGCTCGTAAATCGCCCTAAGGTGACTACATTTTCTCCTGATTCAAACCCTTGATCGGCACTGAACGGAAGCCAACCGATATTTTGTGCCTCGCTTTCATTCTCCGCTAGCACAACACGCCATGTATGCCCGAATGTAACCTTGTCGGCTCCATCCGGTCGAATGCCTGCGACATTTCTTTGATAGAGGCGAAGAAAACGACCAACGCTTGTATTTGCCCGATAGCCATCGCGTAGTGCCGCTCCGGCACAGTTGAATTCTAAGTTTTTAATTATCGGTCCGTTGAGAATTATCAGTGCATCACCGCCGGTGGTATCGCCACTATGCTCTACGCCATATTTAGGATCGCAAAGAATTTCCGCAATTGCTATCAGGATAGGCATATATTCGGGACGGCAATTTGCCATAATTCCATTAATGGCAACGTTCCTAACTGTGGCCGCCGAACCCGAAGGCTGCAACACACCTATAATTTTATCCGAATCGTCGGGCGTTTGCTGCAGAAATGCAGCAACCCGGTCGGGTGTTGGAGGAACGATTGGAAGACCATCGCTCCACCCTTGTTCTTCGAAGACTGCATTTACTTCGCTGAATGATCCCCTCACCGCTATTTCTTCTTCTTGTTAGGAATTGGGTTTTGCTTTGGCAGAAGGTTGTTCTACAAGGTGCTGTATTACTTCGGCTGTGGTCACCTCTTCAATATTGCGCCGCAATTCCTGAATCGATTGTCCATCGACATGGCCAACTATGCGCGCGATTGGTAAAGTTTCAACACCAAGGCCGGGGGAAATAGCTGCGGCCTGCCCTGTGAAGCCATCACACACTAATGTAGCCGTTGGAATTCCGGCTTTCTCGACAACTGCGCTTGCCCGCATCACGGCGGGCGTGCACGCTCCTCAGCATCCTATGCCTGAAATAACAGCGTCAATTTTTAAAAATTTTAGACGTTCTGGCAAAGCAGCTAAGACTGCGTGCTCTTCCCCACCAAAAGTCGACCCAAAATTTTCGTAGCTAATAAACTCAACATTTTCATATCGTTTTGAAATGCTTTTTTCCAAAACCGGAAAGATTTCTTCGCCGCGAAACATGTAGTCCCACAGAATTCCAATCCGTTTTCCGGTTAGGTCAGCTCGTGGCGCCGAGGAAATCGTATTTACGGCACTGAGACCCCCAGGCCAAAAGACCTCATATAACTCGGTATTAACCATTCTTTTCACCTTCAGAATTTTTAAAGGAAAACCTAAAAACTAGAATTTTGGGGAAGATTATCCATCCACCTTGCGCGCAACTAGCCCAATTAAATTGTTTATTATTTGTCTGTCCACCTTTGTTCCTCTTATACGATACTATCTGGTCGGATGCACCGACCATGATCCCAATGCAGTGAACTTATTCAAATCCACGCCTGAACCACAATATTTGGTGATATGGGTTGCCGGCTTATTTTTTAGGTTGTCAAATCCGCCACAATCCAAAAATACCCTTATGAGGTT
>CAZOHS010000320.1:0-1672 GCA_964579285.1 uncultured Rhodospirillaceae bacterium
CCAAATTCGCCTGTGCCACGTTCCACTGTTGAACGAGCCCTGGATTGCCGGGTGTCGTTCCCACCTGCAAACGCGCATTTACCGCGCCGACGGTCGTATGATAAATCCGGGAATGCTGGACAGTTAAACTTCTAATTGCTTGGAGACGTCGGTTTTGTTGCCCGATTTGTGACTGAAGCCGTTTTAATTCTCGACGGAGTTCGACCACACGTTGACCAACATATGTTCCCGTCGCTGACCCTTTAGTGACACGGGGTGGAACAAAATTTGTTCGGCCAAGAGCCGGCGGCGGTGGGCGCGACAGCGTTGGCTGCATACCTACCCTTGTAGAAGGTGGGGATGATTTGGCCGTTGTTTTCTGGCGCGGATCTTCTCCTTTAAGGGATGGCCAAAGGGCATCAGTTGCGAGCGAGCAACCGCCCAATAATGTGCCAGCAATCGCAAAGATATAAAGCGATTTCACCGATTTGTTTCGGGTTTTTATCCGGGCCATGATGTAGGCCTTACCCCCAAGGTTAATTCTGATCTGTTAACTAAAGAGTGTAGCCAAGTCCTTGTAACTGTTATAAACCCACCAACACACGTTAACTGAGGTGTATCTTACTTTAAGGTTTTACCGTCCACAAGCCGATTGTATGTATACCAAAAACCCTATAATTTTTGATGAATGAGAACGCATTGCATGGCTACTCAGCATTAGCTATACCCTACCGGTTAGCGCGCCCGTAGCTCAACTGGATAGAGTGCTTGGCTACGGACCAGGAGGTTAGGGGTTCGAATCCTCTCGGGCGCGCCATTTTTAGGATCGGTGCTGCCAACAGTTTCTCGCAGTCACTTTAGTGTTTATTGGTCTACGCGCAGAAAATTCGCTGTAATCTCCCTGGTTCCTTAAGCCACTTAATGGTGTGAAGCTCAATGATAACTCCTCCTTTCCGCGCAGATCATATCGGCAGTTTTTTGCGCCCCAATAGCCTAATGGATGCTGTCCGTGCTCGTCGGGCAGAAGAAATAGACGACTCAGAGCTTGGGAAAGCCCAAAATAAGGCTATCAAAGAAATTGTTGCAATGCAGGAAAGCCTGGGACTGAGGTCTGTTACGGACGGAGAGTTTCGGCGTCGAGGTTGGTCCGCGGGGTTTATAGACGCCGTTAGTGGTTTTGGTTTGAGGGAAGGCGCAATAGGTTTTAAAAAAAATGGAAAAGAACAGAAAGCGGAACTTTCGCCTTTTGCCAGTGGGCGCTTAGAGAGAAACAAACCGATAGTCGCGAGTGATTTGGCCTTTGTTAAGACTATTGCGAAGTCAGCAACACCGAAGGCAACGATCGCGTCGCCACCGGTTATGCACTATTTTCTGGGTCCACTCGCCGTAGACAAAGCCGTCTACCCGGACATTGAGGAATATTACTCAGATTTAACATCAATATATCGCGAAGAAATTGCTGAGTTACACCGTGTCGGGTGCACGTACCTCCAATTGGATGAAACGGCCCTTCCTTGTAATTGTGACCCTAATTTCAGGGCCGATGTTAGAGCACGTGGGGAAAGCCCTGACGACCTTACGCGGCGGTATTCCCAACTAATTAATGATGCAATTGATGGCCGACCTGAGGGTATGACTGTCGGGATGCACATGTGCCGCGGCAACTTGAAGGGCACTTGGATGGCTGAGGGTG
>CAZOHS010000321.1:0-1659 GCA_964579285.1 uncultured Rhodospirillaceae bacterium
ACCGTGAAGAAAATTGTTGGTTCCGTCGATGGGGTCAATTATCCAACGCTCGCTACATCCCTCCGCGTTTCTTACTCCATTCTCTTCCGTTAAAAACCCAAAGTCTGGACGCGCTTTGAGTAGTTCTTTGTATAGAATCTCTTCGGTTCGTAAATCAGCTTCTGTCACAAAATTTCCGGGCCCCTTCTGGGATACTTGAAGCTGCTCCACTTCTCCAAAATCCCGCACTAACCGACGAGCGGCTTTGCGGGCAGCAGCCTCCATCACGTTTATTAGCGGCGTTGTGAGCGACATATTTATCTAGGCCTTTCCTGGACCCTAAAACGAGCTACACCGTCAGGAGGTCAATCCTTGGCGCGTTCTACATAGGATCCGTCTTCTGTGCTTACTACTATACGGGTATCCGCCTCTATATGCGGCGGCACCATTACCCGCACGCCATTTTCGATTATGGCGGGTTTATATGAGGAAGATGCGGTTTGACCCTTCACGACTGGGTCTGCTTGGATGACCGCCATTGTAACGTGTTGGGGTAGGTTAATCCCCGTAATGGTTCCGTCAATTACCTCCGCTGTCACCGACATACCATCCTGTAGGAACTTCGCAGGTTCCCCCAGCGCATCAAGAGACAAAGTGAATTGCTCGAAACTTTCGCTGTCCATAAATGTAGCCTGCTCATCTTCCGTATAAAGAAAGTTCGCCTTCTTTTCTTCCACCATAAGTTTTTCGATTGTTTCCGAGGTGCGAAACCTTTCGTTGGTTTTGTTTCCCGATTTGATGTCGCGCATCTCAACTTGAATAAATGCGTTGCCTTTCCCAGGCAGGAGCATTTCTGTTTTAAGCACGCTCCACTGCTTTTTGTCATGTTCTATAACGTTTCCAGGTCGAACGGTGTTTGCTTGGATTTTCATCCTAAACTTCCACTACATAAATTGATATAATTAGGGCGCCGGAAACTATCAGTTCACCCCTTAATAGGCAATGAGTCCTATTATTATTCACCATGTACCTAATCACTGTATTTATGTGAGCGGCCTTCGAAATTTTCTAAAATCCAGGTATTTCCGTCTGCACTCCGAAAAGCACTATTAACCAAAACCTTTCCATGCCCCCCGGGGATATCGATGACATAGTGGGGTTGACAGAGGCCAGAAATGTGGCCGCGTAAAGCTTTAACTAGTTTTTTACCGGTCTCAATGCTAATCCGAAATTGGGCTGTCCCTTGTGCGCGATCTGGATGATGAAGATAGTAAGGTTTGATCTTGAACCGCACGAGACTGCGCATGAGTTCAGCCAAAACCTCTACGTCATCATTCACACCTTTAAGGAGAACACTCTGGGAGAGCAGCGGCACACCCCCGTTGGTTAACTTTGCACATGCCTCGCCTACTTCTGGAGTTAGTTCTTTAGGGTGGTTAGTGTGCAGAACCAACCAAATTGGCAGCTTCGTTTTCAAAGCTTTTATTAGGGTATCTGTCACTCTTTTGGGAACAACTATTGGAAACCGCGTGTGAATGCGAATGTTCTGTATATGCGGTATACTGCAGACACGATTAAGAATATTTTCCAATCGTTTATCCGACAAAGAAAGCGGATCCCCACCGGTAAGAATCACTTCCCGGATACTGAGTGTAGCTTCGATATATCGAATCGCGGCAT
>CAZOHS010000322.1:0-1656 GCA_964579285.1 uncultured Rhodospirillaceae bacterium
GGTGGGTTCGACTCCCACGCTTTTCCGCCAGATCGAGGCTATCAGTTCCCTTGAGACCATTTAATAATTCTTAGAAATATAAAAATCTTTCGGTTACATGGGCTGACATACGACCAAAAAAGACGGAATATTAAGCACAGATCAAACGGAGGCAAAAATGGACCTAAAACTAGAAGGAAAATCCGCCCTAATAACAGGTGGCAGCGAAGGTATTGGTAAAGGTATTGCGATGGGCCTCGCGAAAGAAGGTGTCGATGTCTCAATATGTGCCCGCCGCGAAGATGTCCTAAATAAAGCCGCGCAGGAAATACGCGATGCGACGGGTGTCAAGGTGATAGCGATCCCAGCCGACCTTACAGACGATAGTCAAGCGAGGAAATTTGTGGAAGTCAGTCACGCAGATCTTGGGCGGGTGGATATTATGGTTAATAACGCTGGCTCTTCTCCGGGTGGCGTCATCGAGAATCTTTCGGAAGCGGATTGGGAGCAATCATTGCAGCTCAAATTCATGGGATATGTCCGTTGCCTAAGATATGTGCTTCCTATCATGGTCGAACAGAATGGCGGTCGTGTTCTGAACCTCATCGGAAACGATGGAGTAAAACCATCTTATTGGGAAATTGCGCCAGGCGCAGCAAACGCTGCCGGCCAAAACCTTACTATTTCGCTTGCAGGGCAATACGGAGCTAACAATATTAGCTTCGTTGCTGTGAACCCAGGACCGGTACGCACCGAAAGATGGACCGGGCTTGTGACCGCGATGGCTAGGGATATGGACTTACCTTTTGACGAAGCAGACCAACTTGCTCCGGCGTCAATACCGCTGGGTAGGATTGCCGAGACAGAAGAGGTTGCAAATTTATGCGTAATGCTCTCCTCCCCACTAACCCATTTTGTTAACGGCACACAGATAGAGATTGATGGTGGACAGCAGAAGCCGCTGATGGACCGGTTGCGCGACCGGTGAAGCAGGGTGATGATCTGTATCACGCGTTTGTTGAAAAAGTTACTATTTCAGAGCCGCCGGACGGACCGTTGAATGGCACCCTTTTTGGGGTAAAAGATAATGTGGCGGTTGAAGGTCAGCTTTTTACGGCGGGGCACCCTTTGTTCAAGGACCGGCGTGCAACGGTCACAGCGCCGGCTGTCCAAACATTGTTGAGTGCCGGCGCTACGCTTATTGGTATGACGGAGACAGATGCGGGTGGCTTTGGCGCCTCCACTCCACAGACGATAAATCCAAGCTATCCCACGCAGATAGTTGGGGGCTCGTCAGGCGGGTCGGCTGCTGTCGTCGCCGCTGGGAATTGTGATTTCGCGATAGGAACGGATACCGGCGGTAGTCTTCGTATTCCCAGTGCGTGCACTGGTCTAACAGCGTTGAAGCCGACATTTGGCAGAGTTCCAAACGACGGGGTCTGGCCCTTAACGCCTCAACTCGATCATGTTGGCCTGATCGCACAGAACCTTAAAATTCTCGCTTTGGCGGGAACTGCTCTACTTAAACCCTCTATGAAGGAAGGTTTTGTCCAGCCGGAACACCCGCTGCGCATTGCGGTTGAAACCAACACGGCAGAATTCTTTGATAAAGGTATAGCTTTAGAGCTTGATGATATTCATTCCACGCGCGTAAGTTGTTGACATACGGTAGAAATA
>CAZOHS010000323.1:0-1614 GCA_964579285.1 uncultured Rhodospirillaceae bacterium
CATCGTGTTAGCCCTGGGTGCGCTTCTTTGGTTTCGAGGTAAGCGCGAACGGACACTTATTGCGATCCTAGTTGCAATAGCGTTCGCCTTTGGCGCGGCGATCGCGTTATATCACGTGGGAGTCGAACAAGGCTGGACCCAAGGTTGGGCGTCGTGTGTCGGGGCTTCCGCTCTCAACCAAGCACAAACCACTGATGAATTGCGTGAACTTTTAATGGAAAGCTCTCACGTGCGATGCGATCAAATGTCTTGGGCCTTGTTCGGTCTGTCCATTGCCGCGTGGAATGCATTAACTTCGTCATTATTAAGTATTATATGCGGTATTGCGGGTGTGCGCCTTTTACGGGAAAAGACTTCATGACTTACGACAAAAACTCGGGACACAAAGCAAAAACTGAGCACGGGATCCTGCCTGGTGATTTACCGACAGAAAAAATGCTCGAACGTTTCGTTCGCGTGGATCACGCCGGAGAATATGGTGCGGTACGAATATACGAGGGTCAATTATCGGTTCTCGGAAAATCCGCCTCAGCAGAAATCATCAAAGAAATGGCAGAAAAGGAACGGGAACACCTGAAGAAATTTTCAAACTTAATTGGTGAAAGGAGGGTCCGGCCCACCGCTCTGATGCCCATATGGCACGCAGCGGGCTTTGCTCTGGGCGCAGCAACAGCGTTAATGGGTGAGAAGGCAGCAATGGCATGCACGAATGCGATCGAGGAAGTTATTGAGGAACACTACGCAAAACAAGCGGCGGCTCTCGGCGACGATGAAGCAGCGTTGCGCGATACAATTATAGAATTCCGGAAAGATGAACTTGAACATCGTGATATCGCACGCGAACATGAAGCAGAGCAGACTCCGGGCTATGAACACCTTTCATCAGTTATAAAAAAAGGCTCCCGTATGGCAATTTGGTTAAGTGAGCGAATTTAATTTAAATCTCGATACATTTGAGCAGTGTAAAAACCTGTCCAAACGATCAATACTGGAAGCCCTAAATCTATTGGCCTGGCCTATAATATCACAATGCCAAATCAACCCGTTTCAAAACTTGTCAATAAACGACTAGCCGCTTCGCGGTTGGACGTTCCTGCGCTTGCCGTTGGATACCAATGCACAGCGCTGGCTAACGCCGCGGGTCAAGTGTCAACGATGTCTCACGCGGAGTCGATCGTGACGATTAAAAGTGGGGTAGTACCCCTTGTCTGCCATCGTCCAGCAACAGTGCGCCGATTGAATATAAAACCATTTCCTGCTCTTGACCTTCTTGAACTTTTTGCCTTTGTCAGGCCTGCGACCTTCTGCCGCCCGACGATATCGGGCATTGCCGAAATTTTGGGTCTCAAAACACCCAGCTGTTTGACCGACGAAGCAAAATTATTACAGACGGCCGCGGAAACATTGTTGACGGAGCTAATAGATATAAAATCCGATCAAGAATATCGTTCGATCGGAGACCTAGCGCTGGCTATGAATATGGCGTCGTGGAATTGGGGAAATCTGGTTCTGGAAGCTTTGGATATTGATGATGGGCAAAACCCGAGTTCGCTTTTCCGCGAGGCATTAGAAGTGTGGCGGCAACTGCCCGAGTGGTCGGAACATACCCCGGAT
>CAZOHS010000324.1:0-1569 GCA_964579285.1 uncultured Rhodospirillaceae bacterium
CAATGCCGTTTTCCTTGCCGCAGCCGGTAATCAGCGCGACGCGCGGATGGGTTTTGATCATTTGTTGCCTCCAGATAATTTGACTGGCGAATATACGCGCCGAGCCATCAGGCTACAATTTTCCCAATCGGGTTCGGGTGCAGCCCTTCACACACACTGAGCCTCAATGCGTAAAACGTGGTGAATTCATGTCGAAAGGCGGGCCGTATACTGTTTCTGCCGAAAGGAAACAGGGACCGAGACATGATTACTATGTGAACGCAAAAGCCCCTCTATTGGCTCGCGCGACGTCTATTCGCGTACACCAAATCGATTAGAGCACAATCACAGTCAGTTTTTAGCCATTTTATTCCATATTTCAAACGACAGGTCTTGCGCCTTCTTAAGATCTTGCGGAGATAGAAAGCGGTTCGTTTCGACAACTGAAAGTATTCGGTCTCTCAGGGCGCGCATAATCATATCGCCGCGTGCCGCGCCAATGTTCGCCCACGCGTAGGCCCTCAGAAAGTTTCGCGGCATAGTTCTGCCGTGCCAGAAACCGCGCGCGAGTTTGCGAATGGACGGCAATCTACCAAGCATCGCCTTACGGTGTGTGTTTTGGAATGTTTTGGATTGCACCCTCGTTTTCCAGGTGTTGAAGGTTTGTTGTTGGACCCGTCTGATCTCTTTTATAGGGATCTGGCGTTCTATAATTTTAAGAAGTGAAACCGCCGGGCTATACCCAGACGCGGAAGACAAAAGTGCGTAACGATATGCCTTTGGAAAATCCTGTTTTCGGCTAATACCATCAGCAAATGAGGAATGAAGCTTCGCAAGATAAAATAGCAATTCGGCATTTTTTAAATCCGGGTTGCTTCCGATTATCTGCGCTGCCTTGAAGAAATGTTGGGGAGTGCCTGTTCCCGCCATCAAGTCCATGACACTTTTGTTTTTATTTTGAGCCGTTCCCGTGGGGCTTGTTTTTCGCTTCCTTAGACCTGTTTTGTTTACGAAAACATTAACGTTAAGGGTTTCAAGTTCCATTTTGTCGAGGAGTATTTCTAGGTCGTGAAACGCTATGGGGACATCAGGTGTCAAACTCAGGCCAATAATTTGCGGGTTTTTAAAAAACACCGGCAGATCTTCGAGAACCAACTTATTTATTTTTGTTTGTAAACTAGCGGGTAGTTTCTTTTTAAGCGGGGACGAAAAAACATCTATTTGACTTAATAGTGCCCGTTCTGCCTGGTGGGGGCTCATTGATTGTTCTTGGGCGTACAATTCAATGCCTTTTTTGACGAGGCCGTCATCGTAGAATGTAATCTTTAAAAATTTTATTTTTGCACTGGCGTTATTACCCATTTTGTCCATGGTTACCGACGGTTTCACGGTTTGACCCAGACCAAAAATCTCCGACGAAAGATTAAGGGAAAGGTCCTGAATTTCTGTCGCGATATGGATTTCGCCCCCATTTTGCAATCGGAACACAGTGGACAAGCTTATGTTGGAATTTCCCCAGTCGTATTCATAGTGGATTAGGCAGTCACCTTTTATTTCTGAAAAGCCGAGATCGCCCGCCTGTTCAATAAT
>CAZOHS010000325.1:0-1558 GCA_964579285.1 uncultured Rhodospirillaceae bacterium
AAGTTTGAAAGCTAAATAAACTATAAGAACGTCGATGCCCAAAAATCCGAATACTGGCCATGCGCCTGCCAAGACAAAAGCAACGCCCGCACAAAAACAAATTGTTGCTAAAAACGCCATAAGTAGAAGAAAACCACCGGTTGGAAGGCTCATATTTGGATGAAGGGTCGCATCGAATAGGACCTTATCTTTATTCAATTTGATCAAATTCTTCGGCCTTTAAAGCCATCCAATTCATCATGGTTATTAATTTACTTAGCGACCGGCTGTAGACCAAGAAGAATCAAATTTTATAATGCAGGTTAATTACATTTTAATTTCTAGTTTATGGGGGGTGAACGGCTTAGCTCTATACGTTATAGGTGACTAATGGTCATGAAGCGCGCTGATATCGAGACGTTCTACGAGCGGATGCAGAGTGCTAATCCTGAGCCGGTTGGCGAACTCAATTATGTTAACGATTATACGTTATTGGTGGCGGTGGTGCTGTCAGCGCAGGCAACCGACGTTGGCGTTAACAGGGCAACCAAAACCTTATTCAAAATTGTCGATACGCCTGAGGCAATGCTAAAACTCGGTGAGAAAAAACTAATCAAACATATCAAGACCATTGGGCTTTATCGTAATAAAGCTAAAAACATTATAGGTCTCAGCAAGCAACTTATAGACCAACACGGCGGTGATATTCCGGCCGACCGCGACGCGTTAGTCAAATTACCTGGCGTTGGTCGTAAGACGGCTAACGTAGTTTTAAACATTGCATTTGGAGTGCCGACAATTGCCGTTGACACACATATCTTTCGCGTTAGCAACCGCACTGGTTTGGCACCCGGCAAAGATGTAGTTGCGGTAGAAAAAAAGCTAGAAAAACGGACGCCGGATCATTTTAAACAGCATGCACACCATTGGCTCATCTTGCATGGTCGTTACGTATGTAAGGCACGAAAGCCGGATTGTCCGATATGTACGGTTGCGGACATTTGTCAATTTAATGGAAAAATAATTTCAACTAACTAAACGGAATTTTTTTCATTTAAGAATTGTCGAAATTAAGCGCAACGATGGCATCAATGCACGGGCGAGTTTCCAACAATTGGCCTGCGAACGTGCGTGCTTCAACGTGATAAACCGACACTCGCTGTTTAGCCGGTGTGTTTGGGTACAAAAATAAATCTAGTATGCACTGGGGGTGACGGTATCTCATTAATAGGGCTGGGTGATCTTGCCGTTGGAATACCGGTTGGCCTAAATGCTTGAATATTTCGTCACGACCCAACCCCACAAGTTTTAATAGTGGCTGTGTTGGGAAAACTAGATCGGGTTTCTCTTGGATAGTTGGTATTGGTATATTTATGGATAACGTGGGGGCAGACGGAGGCGTGTTAGAATTTTCGTTTGTAATTTTTATGTCAGTGTTTGCGATGCATCCCGTAGCGACATAGGCTGATACTAGAACTGCGATCTGCCAAAGAGAAACAAACCGGCCGGCCTTTTCCCGGAGTCGCTGACAAAGCGGAATAGTCATAGCGTCAGATGGCGAACGTTATTTTGACTGACG
>CAZOHS010000326.1:0-1552 GCA_964579285.1 uncultured Rhodospirillaceae bacterium
CTGAGATCGAAAAACTTAAACCGGAGCGTATGCGTGCACTCGTGCAAGTCTGGCCGTTAGTGGCGTTGATCGTCGGGATTATTGGAGGCCTATACGCGGGAATTGTGACTCCGACAGAGGCGGGGGCCGCTGGCGCCGTACTTTCGTTTTTAATAGCTTTTATTCAGGGCCGCCTGAATTACGCGGTTTTCCGAGACAGCCTTATTGAGGCCATTAACGCCACGGCTCGTATTTTTTTCGTAGCGGTCGGCGCGGTGATGTATACCAAATTTCTTGCCTTGACAGGAATGCCGTTCTTCCTCGGAAATTTAATTGGCAGTTGGGCCTTAGACCCACTGCTGTTGGTGCTCGCCGCGTCTATTATCTACGTAATTTTAGGAATGTTTTTAGATCCCCTAGGCCTCCTTCTACTCACCTTACCTATACTTCTTCCAATGTTTGAAGGGCTTAATCTTGATTTGGTTTGGTTTGGAGTTTTGGTCGTGAAGTTTCTCGAAATAGGACTTCTAACGCCGCCCGTTGGGTTCAATGTTTATGTGATTAAAAGCGTCGTTGGTGATAAAATTCCGCTTGAGACTATCTTTCGCGGAGTTGGCTGGTTTCTCGCGTGTGAGGTGATTGTTGTTGCGTTACTTGTTGCCTTTCCGCAAATTTCACTCTACCTGCCGAGTACCATGAACTAAACTCGTTTTTGTTTTATCTACCCGCTAGTTCTACCAAAGTTTCAGATAAAACCCGGGCGCCGGCTGCCAAGTCTTTGGGGTTCGCGTTTTCAGCCTCATTGTGGCTAATGCCCCTCTCGCATGGCACAAATATCATCCCGGTCGGACACACAAAATGTAATTGTCGAGCATCATGACCTGCTCCCGAAAAAATTCGAGTGTTCGGTATACCAAGCTTATTGCTGATGCTTTCAACCAAGTTAATTATTTTCGAGGGAAAGTTAATCGATTCGGCTTCTGCTATACGCCACGCTTTTACGTCACATGATATTACTTGATCCTTGCAAATATTATTAACGTCCGACGCTAGCTGTTCCAACAAAACAGAATCTGGATGTCGTATATCGATGGAAAAAAGGGCCCGACTAGCAATCACTGACGGTACATTTGGTTCAAGAGTAATCATGCCAATCGTAAACCGGACATCGTCGTCTACGTATAATTTTTCATGTAACGCAGACACCATTCGGCTGGCCTCCCAAAGTGCATCCTTTCGCGCAGCTCTTGGCGTGGTGCCGGCGTGGGCTTCCTCACCTTTTACTTCTACCCGCATTCGGCGAACACCTTGTATGCCAGTCACGATGCCAATAGTTTTACAATTGCGCTCGAGGATAGGGCCTTGTTCTATATGCGCCTCGATAAAGGCGAAGACCGGTCTCCTAACCGCGACACTCTCTGCGCTCGGCGTGGCCGCTAGCACTGTTTTCAGGTCGTCGCCAACCGAAATACCAGCGTTGTCTTTGACCGTAAGAATTTTTTCAAGGGGTCTAATGCCGGAGAACGCCTCCGCCCCCATCATACCTGGCGCGAAACGAGATCCCTCTTCATTC
>CAZOHS010000327.1:0-1548 GCA_964579285.1 uncultured Rhodospirillaceae bacterium
GAGAAACGGTTCAAATTAAGAGAAAAACTAGATTACGAATAATGCGTATTTCGCTTTCTGATCGATCCAAAAGGTATGTGTTTTATGGTTTATTCAATTCCGACACCTGATGACGAGGAACAACGCCTAGAGAATCTGAAGGAATATGATATTTTGGGTTCGTCGCCAGAAATCGTGTTTGATGAAATCACAGAACTAGCTGCTGAAATTCTGCAATGTCCAGTGTCGACGATACAGTTTATGAACGAGGACAAACAATGGTTTAAGTCCAAATATGGTCTTCCGGATGATTTGGTTGAAACGCCCAGGGATATGGCGATCTGTGCTCATACAATTTGTCAGAATGATTTGCTACTAGTTCCAGATCTAACGCAGGATGAAAGGTTCGCTGAAAATATTTTTGTTACTGGGGAGCCGAATATGCGTTTCTATGCGGGGATGCCTCTAGTAACGCCAAAGGGACATGCAATTGGCACTTTTTGTGCCATTGATTTCGATAAGAAAGAAATATCTCTAAATCAACAGGAGGCTATGCGAAGATTATCTAACCAGGTGGTTACTCTTCTCGAATTAAGACGTACCGTTATTGAAATGGATGCGGTGATTAAAAATCGTGATGCAGTTCAGGAAGAGCTCAAAAAAGAAAAGGAACGATCAGACGAACTATTACTTAACATATTACCGGATACGATTGCGCAGGAAATAAAAAATACTGGAAAAGTTGAACCTAGGTTTTATAGCTCCGCAAGTATAATGTTTAGCGACTTTTCCGGTTTCACAAAGCTTAGCGAGCAAATGGAACCAAAGTCTCTAATAGACCTGCTAAACCAGTACTTCAGCGTCTTCGATGGCATTGTCGCGAAACACGGTCTAGAGAAGCTAAAAACAATTGGTGACGCATACATGTGTGTGTCGGGATTGCCAGCGGAAACACGGGGGCATGCGATTCGGATTTGTTTGGCTTCTTTAGAAATTCAAAATTACATGAAACGGACGAACGAAAAACGTGAAAAGATGCGTATGCCAAGGTGGGACATGCGAATTGGGATCCACTCAGGCCCGGTGATAGCAGGGGTGGTTGGGGAGCGTAAGTTCACATATGATATATGGGGCGATGCTGTAAATACGGCAGCGTTGCTAGAGCAGAACGGTGAACCTGGAAGAGTGAATATTTCTGCAACGACGTACCAGCAAGTCAATGAAATGTTTGATACTGTGGAACGGGGTAAAATAACTTCGGGGAAAAAGGGCGATATTCCGATGTATTTTCTAAATCGACTTAAGACGGAATTTTCTCGGGACCAAGAGGGTTTGCAGCCAAACGATACTTTTTTACAAAAGTACGAACGCTTAATGAAAATCTATAACGCTTGAGCGTTTCAAATATCTGTTTTTATGGATCTGACTAATCTATTTTCGCTGGCCAGGCTCTTCGTGTCTAGGGTAGCTGATTTGATGGGTATTTTGTGCTGTGCACGCGCTATAGAAGGGGGGGGTAGTTAAAAATCAAAGGTGGAACATTCTGTTAGCATGATTATAATTTAAGGG
>CAZOHS010000328.1:0-1548 GCA_964579285.1 uncultured Rhodospirillaceae bacterium
TTCTATTTGAGAAAAATAACAAGATACTAACGGTTACGTTAAACCGGCCAGAAAAGTTAAATGCCATCGATGGAACGATGCACGAAGAACTTTCCCGGGTCTTTGAAGACATAAATAAAGATCGGTCTGTAGATATCGTCATACTAACTGGTGCTGGCCGGGCCTTTTGCGCAGGCGGTGATGCTGATTGGCTGCAGGATTTAATCGATGACCCATGGGGCTGGGAAACGTTGTCTGAAGAGGGCAAAAGATCAATGCTCAGCATCCTGGATTGCCGACAACCTATTATTGCAAAGGTCAACGGAGCCGCGGCAGGCCTAGGAGCGACCCTTGCACTCTACTGTGATATCATAATGGCTGCAGATACGGCGCGAATTGGGGACCCCCATGTAAAAGTAGGGCTGACCGCGGGCGATGGTGGCTCGGGTATCTGGCCTTATCTAATAGGTTTTGCTCGCGCAAGAGAGTTTTTATACACCGGCGAAATGCTGACCGCAGGTCGTGCTGCAGACATCGGCCTGATAAATCGATGTGTACCAGCCGATGACCTGGATAATGTCGTAGACGAATTTGCCAACAATCTTGCGGATGGGGCTATTCGGGCTATTCATTGGACAAAACAAGCGATTAATGCGCCTTTAAAGCAACTTGTATCCGCAAATTTGGATTATTCTCTATCACTAGAAGCCAAATCAAATATTACTGCGGACCACCAGGAGGGCATTAATGCACTTCGCGAAAAGCGGCGACCGGCCTTCAAGGGTGAGTAGCGGAAACACGCCCGCGACCAGTAAACGGAATTTTCTCAAATACTCATAATGAAAACATTTGATAGGACCACATTAACAGAAGCGGAAATGGAATGGCATTTCAACCCGCGTGTGACTTTTCCTAATCACGGCGAATACATGCGCACTCGAGCAGAAACGAATGCACGTGTCTTGGAAAAATTGGAGCGATTGCCCAACTTTCGATATGGACCGAACCCCAAGGAAACCCTCGATATCTACCCGAGCAAGGGAGGATTGTCGCCAGTGCTTATCTACATCCACGGCGGGTATTGGCGCGCGGGATACAAAGAGGATTGGGCATTTGTCGCCGAACCCCTGATAGAATGTGGAGCTACCGTGGTTGTATTAAACTACGACCTCTGTCCAACGGTAAGCCTAGATGAGCTTGTGTCGGAAATACGAAGAGCAATCATCTGGATTTATCAGAATGTTAAGCAATACGGTGGTAACCCAAGTAAAATGTATGTTTCAGGAAGCTCAGCAGGAGGTCACCTATGCGCGATGATGCTAGCGGAAGACTGGTCCAAACACGGGGCACCCCGCAAACTGCTAAAAGGAGCAACCCTTATCACCGGAATTTACGATATTCATCCAGTAATCAATATTAGTGTTAACGCTGATATCAAGCTGGATAAATATTCGGCGCAAAGAAATAGCCCGATGTTTCTAACGCCCTTAATGACCGGCCCAATTCTCGCCGCAGTAGGCGGAAAAGAATCGGAGGGGTGGAAACAACAAACCCACGATTACGTATCTA